>NZ_LXKR01000058.1:0-9878 GCF_001692375.1 Serratia sp. 14-2641
ACCCATAAATCTGCACAGCCCCACGTCATCAGGGGCTGTTGTACGCCGACGTTCATGGCCAGTCGCTCCGAAAAAACGCGATCCAGATTCCTAACCATGTACGTCGGTTAGAGGGCGGAGTCGATTGTCAAAAATTGGGCCACCGGAAATCAGGGCAAAACTGTATCTGGCATCGTTGTGCGGTCTGAGATTTAACCCGGTGATGAAGGCGATGTATAAGCGTTTATGCCAGCGTGGCAAGGCCAAAATGTGTGCCATTGGCGCACTAATGCGCAAGCTTGTTCACTGGTGCTATGGCGTCTTGAAAACACAGAAACCGTTCGATGCAGAATACCTGTCTTTAGATGCGCGTAGCGCATGTAAGGCGGCATGATGTTGTTTTATATGACTCTGTAGTCAAACCGCCGAAGCCCGGCGTAAGCCGGTAGAGGATCATTAAAGATCCTTATACCCCTCCTGCCCTGAAGAGCCATGCAGACTAACAGCGATGAAAATGCTGATTTAAGTCCTTTTAACCCCGTTAGCGCGGCGTAGCCGCGATGTATCGGGGACTTAGTGCTGGCAGCTTGCTGACAGCGCTTAGGGGGCTGTACGCTTAAATTAGAAGCGACTTTTTCTTGACTGAACACGGTAGCTGTAGAGCCAAACTCACTTAAAGCGACGGTGAAGCAATTTTGCGCTGTCGGAGTGGTCCCGACAAGGCTTTGCCGCAGGCGGGGCGTATCTCCGCGTTATGCGGGCCGTAAGGGCCGCTTACGAGCGTGTAATCAAAACCTCTCGCAACATTTCCTGCAGCGACTCAATTCTTTAGCTAAAACACCCATTTTAAAGCCACTGCTGTTCCCGGCCTTTGGCCGGGGCGGCGGCGGCTTTGCAGTGGGTGGGGAGGTGTTTGCAGTTGAGGGTGACGTCGATGTGTTCTGACCACAACGGTTTAGTTTGTTGAGCAATTGGGGGCAGCGACATAGCCCGCTTTGCGGGAGCTACTCTACCGGCGTAGCCGGTGGGGTTGGTGTTACAAGATTTTGCTCGGTATTTGAGCTTTCTGGGGTGTTCTGCCTGAGCAAAGCGAAGGAGGTATCATCGAGCGCTATTGAGCGCGATGACATCCCCTTTTTTAAAAGGCTTATTTTGTTATGGATTAACGTTCGAAAATAAGGATACCAATGCGTTATACTTCGAAATTAACTACGTTCTTCGAAATTAACTGCTGTCGTTTACGCTCCCGGATATTTGGGTCAGGAAGAGGATGGCCAACCAGCCCCATTTTCGCCATCGCCGGCGCGCGTATCGCTTGCAAAAACAGCAATTCCTGAACGCCAGGCAGCACAAAACCCGCGTCGGGGTGGACACGTTTTTTTCAGTCTGGGTTTTTGGTGACTAGAGTATACCGGCGCGTTCCAGCAGTCGTTGATAATAGGCTTCCGGATCGCTGTGAAGTAGCCCCGGATTATCGCGCTGTAGCGCCATTTCCAGCTGTACGACCTCGTGACGCATGGTTTTGTTCGACCAGGCGACATAGGCTTGATACATCAGGTTCTGCGCCTTTTTGTGACCTTTGCTATCGGCTTTGATTTTGCTCTGAAGACCATCCAGGAGCAGATCGAGACGATCACCTTGCTCAAGCGTATTGAGGGCGTCTTCGAGCTGGCCAACCACCTGCTCTTTCTCGCGGGCCAAGTCCGGGTTGACCACCCAGCGCTTGATCTGCTTAAGCCGGTTACGCAGAGAGTGGCGATTCTTGATATCGATGCCAATGCGCTCGATACGCAGTAAATGGCGCTCATATTTGGTGCGCAGTGTTTCGGTCAGGCCGTTCTTGATCGCCCAGGTACGGAATTGGCCGAGCCACTGACGGATTTCATCGACGGCAATACCACGGCTAGTGAAGAATCTTTCACTGAGCCAGACACGCAACGGCTTGTTCTGGCCACTGTCGGTATCTTTGCCATGCAGGACGATCGCGTACTGCAGCTGCTCCATTACCGATAGCGCATTGAGCGCCACGTCATAGGCTTTGCGGCCACTGTCGTAGACATGCAAGACGCCCATGTAATGTGCCAATTGCTCCATCGGAGCCATGATTTCGAAAGGATAGTCGCTGTCCGGGTTAAAGTCGCAGTTGGCCGCCATCACCTGTGACAGAGCCGTCAGCGCCTCACAGGCCTCGGAACGTGCGTGAACGCGCATCGGTTTGGGAACGTAATAGGGATCGTTGCGTTTGGTATAAGGAACATACCCATTTTGACGCAGCTCGACCAGGTCGGGATTGCGATGCCAGTTGTGACTGCTGACACGTGCAACAACTTTCGACGCCATGCCACGTGGCACAGCACATCTCAGCCCTGGCTGATAGCGGCGATGGATTTTTGACGTCCCTTTGCGTAAGGCATTAGCCTCTCCACGACGGGTACGGTTGGGCTTGATTATCGGTGCATCAGACGCGTAATTCAGGCTAGTCAAATAGCCCTGCGCTTATGTTGCACGATAGGAGTTGAATTTTTTTTGGCACAATTCTATACTCCCTGCATAGAGCAACGCTTCTATACAGTTTTGAGTGAGCCCCGTTAATCTTATCCTCCGCCAAGATGAAAAAGATTATCGGGGTTTTTGCTTTTCAGGTGCTGGAGAACGTATTCTCAACAACGCCAGTCCTTGCCACCTTACTGGCGCGGCCCACCAAAATATTCGTAAACGATCAGTAATCTAGCACTAGATCCTAAAACACTCAAGAAAGTTAACCCATAACGTTGTTATAACTGCGCTTTGCTCGCATTTTCAATCAGACGACTTATCATTTCTGCCTGTGAAAGCCCTTGTGCTTCACATAGATTCTGCAGCCTTGATTTTAAGTCACTATGAACGTAAACCTTTATTTCTTTGTGAGTTTCTTTCCTTCGGGCAACCAGTGCTTGCTGTCGTTCTGAGACAGATAACGGATTACCTTTCCGGTAAGTACGTTTCGTCTTCGTTGAGGAAGTAACTACATCTACTACCTGTGACATCTCCGCCTCCCCTATGGATCAAAAAAGGATCGATTGAGCAAAGATTACTACAGTTTCCAGCAGTTAGCAGTAAATAATCGTGATCTACTGTTCATGTTGGCACATAATCAATGATGGTTAGTTGATCGGTCCGCTACGCTGATAAAAACAGAGGAGATCTCAGAAACCTGAAGCAAATAGCTATTTATTTATTTTTAATCAATCACTTATATAATAATGAACCAAAGCAAAACCCCTCCAAATATCACCCATTTTATCCGCTTGCAGCAAATGGATCCCTGTAGAACGATCACCATCACGCTAGAAATATGAAATACTCATATAAATCATCGTTCCTAACGAAGAGCTGAAGGATCGTGCATAAACGACTCCTCCAGATCCCTATCCGAGCACAAGTGAATTTTTCGGCAACTCCGGCTCAACTTCCATTCAGACAACCAAAATCAGCTCCTTTCGCCCGCGGATGCAGTTACGCCGTGTTTCTTCAGAAGATCCTCGATTGCCTCATCAAGCAATCGGCTCTTCGGGATACGGGTGGTGCGCGATAATTCATCGAAAAGTGGAACGAGTTTGTTATCCAGTGAGGATGTAAACCTTTTTCGGTTTTTTAAAAATGGCTCTGCCATATGATACCTGCCCGTAAAAAAATGTACGGGTAGTGTAAATAGTCATGCAATAGATTAAAGTGGTTGAAGATAGGCACTATATAGTGTCCAATAGTGCCTAGGAATACCGCCTCACCAGGGAAACCGAGCCGCCGTTAAGAGCGGCTTTCTATTTTATATAACCTATTAATTTATAATGATTAAGTAGTGAGCAGTGCATGGCTGATTTTCTGAATGCTACGCCCGGGAGTTCTCTTGATGAGTGGAACCATAGCCCTGAAAAGCAGGTTAAAATTTTAATCTGTTTTGCCGGTCTACCATTCTCCATGAGCCAACACCTGTATGTAGTGAACACGACTGAAGGTGTATATAGCATAACCACTTCCAATACCTATATTATTAATATGCCTTTAATGATTACCCCTAAAATCTCAAAGTCTTACCATTGAACAATTTAACAGATTATTCATTCACATGAGAGCGTCACCCCAATACATTCTTTCATAAAATAAGGGGTATATCATGTTGAATTTAGACACATTTTGGAACCAGCGTCTCATGTTCCCAGAACTAACCGAATCTCAGTTCAAGGTCTTGATGTATTACGCTTTCGGTTCTAACAGTGAAGGCATAGCCGACATACTAAAATGCTCGCAAAACGCGGTTAAGCTATCCTTAAAAAGGATCAAAGAAAACATGAAGGTTGACAAACTAGAAACAGTCAGAATTATCTATCACTCGCGAATTCATACTGCGATGATGGCACCCGATGATTTTCCTAAAAAATATTATGAGGCTATGAGTAATAGACAATAAATTAACCAGATGAAATAATCACCACACTCCACATTATTTATGCGGAGTGTTCACGGAAATTTGACTTAAGTCAAATAATAAGCACAAGAATCCATAGGATTATTTTTACATAATTAATTACATGATGACCTAAATCATAGTTATCCAATAACTTCACTTAACTGAAATGTTAATTTTTACAAGCTAAATTTAACATATCGACCCCTGTAGGGGTCTGTATTTATTACATAATTCATGAGATCATTTTTTCCGTCACATTGACTCATATACCAAATTATCTCTTATACCCGCCAAGATAAGAGACCATTAATTTGGGATAAGTCATTTTTACTTTATCGACTTTTTAATATATGACGTAAGACGCTCTGCCATGCCCAGAGCCTCTTCTAGTGAAGCCTTGTATTTCTTGCTATCTCTGTTCATATATTCAGCAGAATGCGTAACTAACGGCGTAGTTCCTGCTGAATGATGATGCTGTAACAATAATTCAGCAACGTCATCGTCTACTACATAAAAATAGTACTCAGGGTAATCAAGAGCTTTAGCTACACGTACAATGAAGTCAAACGAGGGGGCAAATCTACCCACTTCATAGTTGGAGAGCCTCGACGTGAGGTTAACGCCTTCGATAGCAACTAGCTCAGCCAGTTGTTTCTGGGTAAGCCCAGCAGCTTCGCGGGCTTCCTTTAAGCGCTTGGGTACCATATAGATTCACCTTTAATGAGGGGGATCCATGATACTCAGTAGAAGGACCACTCATTGCTCATTTTGCAAGATACTTGATATTATGGGTTGAAATGATAGTATGCGATGTGTGTGCGTCCTACCGCCAAGAGGATAAAGCACGTTTTTACACAAGAATGTACTGGGCGATGCCGCTGTCTGAATTACAGGGGGCTGAGTGAGACAGCCACTGTTTCAGCGTTATCGCCCAGTGTATTCGGCCCCTGCCGGATACAGAATGAACCCTTAGGGGGATCGGTTCGGGCGAGAGCATGATGGACATTGAAGAACTTAACGGACAATGCTGGTATCTTGCGCAATACATTACCGGAGGCAAAAATCGCGAAAGACTTTTCGACTGGCTCAGTGAGCAGCACATCACTCCCTGGACACCACTGACCATTAAAACCATCCGCCGCACTGATAAAATCAATTGTTCGCGTAAACAAATCTCACCACTCTTTCCTGGATATTTTTTCCTTAAAGCCAACTTAGCCACACAGACCGTGGATACGATCCGCCGTCACTCAGCTTTCTGCAGTTTTGTTATGAATGGGTCACAGATTGCACCGCTTCGTCCCTCGGTAGTTCAAGGGCTAATGAAACTTCATCCGGATCCGGAGTTGAGTTTGGTGGCACAGGATGAGCTGAAAGCGGCCTCCCAGACATGGCTGACTCCAGCGCAGTACCAGTATCTTCTCCGCATGGAGCAAGATTCCCGCCCTGTATCGAGAGTGGCATTGCTGATGCAACTAGTATTTGAGCCCAGTTTAGCGGGGTTTTAATTGCAACCCTCAACAACTTTTAGCTAACCCGGATCTTGCCGGGCTCTTTTCACCAATTTTCCTTCCCGCACGCACAATGCCAGCATTCGGTACGCAAACTCACAAAAGGAGATAACCTTTGTACTCTGCAGATAATTCAGTCCACCATCTGCTTTGGTGCATTCTGATCGCAATTCGTACAGCCGAACAGGAAAAGCCTTTCACCTCGGAAACAGCCCGCCGGCGCTTTATCTCGAACTGGCTTGATACAGCACGCACTCATCCCAGTTTCCGAGGTATGAATGCCGAGTTCACCTCGTTGCGCCAATTACTAGAAACCAGCGATAAATCCGTTTCGGTCGATGGAACCCTCGGCGTCCTGCTGAACCATGCCTTCGCTGCAGAACACTGCGACCTGTTTCGTTTTCGCTCCGCATTGAACTCTCTGATACAGAAGGGTTGGCGTCTTGCCGTTTGCCGATTCCCGGAAAACATAACGGCTGAGCTGATGCAGCGACGGCGAGACCGCCGCAAACATGCACTTCAGCTGACGCGCACCGAAAACGCATTCCAGCCTACCGGGAACATGGTACTGCCTGTGACATTTCAGCTTCTGCTTAATAGCACAGCAGAGATCAGTGAAGATGCGGAAATAGTATTTCACATGGAAGGATTTCAAGTCGTGGTGGCCCACTTAGAGCTAGCGCTGGATAACCGACGACTCGTACGCACACTGCACATCGGCACCACTTCGCTGACGACTAACGAGTGGAATCCACGGAAGGACGACATATGGCAACCACCTAGGAACTCAATTAGCCTCAAAAAGGAGAGTTATCATTGATAATGTGCCCCCTCACTTTGGAAATACCGATATAAACTCTGAGGATTATTGATATGTGTATCACCGTCACCGAAAAGGATTTGCGTGAATTGCATATCCGCCGGGCCGCGCGGGTTATTCAGTTCAAACGTGCCTGCCGAATTAGGGCCAAAACCCCGGATAAAATGCCACTCAGTACATTGACCTCTTTGCGTAATTTAATCCATGAAGCGGATGAAAGAATCGCAGAGTTTCAACAAGACTACCTCCGTTAACCTTACCCTCGTCACCCAGGCAATACCGTTCCCCAATGCCTCATGCGGTGCGGTTATTCCATTACCTGATGAAACCTATGAAAATCATTCACACATCCATGCTGCTTCCCGTTTTATTGGGTGGCTGCAGCTTGCCAAACCACCGGACAGCTGACAGTGATGCCCGACAATTCGTGGATGCCCTGATAAGCACTAACTTGCAACATATCGAGTTGGCTCAAAAAAGCGTGAAGCAAGCTAGCGCAATGATGCAGCCCGTCCGTTCCCCACAGACAAAAACCAACATAACCACACCGCCAGCGACGGCTACAGCTAGTGCGCCAGATACGTTGCGGGGGTTAACCCGGATCAAATCTCTCGGCACACCAGAGACTTTTACCCTGGTCAGGGTCAAAGCTCATAATCTGGGGCTAGAGGCAACGCTGAATAAAGTGATCCCGGCAGGCTGGACCGCAATAATCTCTGCCGATATTCAAACGCAATCCAGGCAGCGGATAACCCTCGAAGCTAACGACCAGTGGCCGTACGTTCTCGACGAATTATTACGCCAACATGGATGGATAGCTTTGATTGACTGGCCTAAGAAACAGGTCTCCGTGGCGTATGGCACACCAATGCTTGCTACCAAATCGGTCAATACACAAATAGTGGCCAAGCCAGAAACAGCTGCGAACGCGACTAATCCATCCTCTCCGACTGCGCTCGTCGCCACAGGCTCGCGTAATCCTTTCAACGGTACTCGAGATAAATCAACTCCAGCACAACCCAAAAATGTGGCCGTACCGGTAGTAAAAGCAGTGCCGACTCCTAAAGTCTGGCGGATCGAAGCGGGTAGTACGCTAAAAGATAGCCTGTTCAGTTGGGCCGCCGCTGAGAAGTGCTCTACTCCAGGAGTGGCAAACTGGACTGTCGCCTGGCTGACATCAGCAAATTACCGTATTGATGCACCGCTCCAGTTTGACGGGAGTTTCCGTGATGCGTTGAACAGTCTGTTCACCTTATACGGGACGGCGCAGGTGCCGCTGTATGCCGGTGTTCGTCAGGTGCAGTGTGTGATTTCGGTGGATGACAAAGAGATCCACTGATAACCCGTCGCTTGATTTAACGACCCGTGGCTATTCTCAGCAATCTCAATTTTGGGAGGCATTCACGATGAGTTATCGCGGAAGAGCAAATCTTGCCGTGTGGATGTTCTGCACGGTGTTCTGGGCCTGTGTGATCTGGGGGGTATCTCAATGATTTACTGGCTGCTTTCGGTCTTTCTCGGCTTCCTGGTGTGGGCCACACTCCCCTCTTATGACCCTACAGGGGTGCAGTTGCAGGATAGCACGTTGAGCCAGCGGGCTATTCAAACTGTCCGTTACATCAATGACATCAATGACTGGCGCTATAACAACCCTTCTCAAAAAGACGGCGTTATCACGGACAGCGCCTTCGGCTGGTCATCCCTACCTGAATTGCACAATGTGCTGCAAGCTGACCGTGTGTATGTCTACCAGCCGGACCAACCTGGGTTGATGGCCGCGTTGTTGGCACAGAGCCGGCATTCAGCGTTGGTTGGAAAGGTCGTCGGAAGACGTCTGATCGACAGCTTTGGCAATGACATGCAGGTCAATGTACCGGACAGCATTGCTGACGGCAGCCTGGTGTACCTCAACTAATCTCTCCTCACCGTAAGGTTAAAAATGAAAAAACACCTCCCCCTAACCGGGCTGGCGGCGACATTGTGTTTGCTGCTGTCCGGCTGTGCGCCGCTTGAGCGCATCGACAAGATCGACAATACGGTCTCGCTGGACGAAAAACGGGCAGATAAGCATCTTCATGCACTTAAAAAGGGGTCTGTTGTACGTGATCTTACCTCTCAATGGATCAACCCTTACCCGTTAAATGCCCTGCCAGGCAGCAATAGCTTACTGCCACCTTGCGCAGTGGCCATCAATCGGCCTGGGAGCATCACGCTGGCAGAAGTCAGCGCCTTTATCAGTAAACGTTGCCAGTTGCCCGTGGTGGTGACGCCCGATGCGCAGGCCATATTGGCACCGACAGGGGGCAAAACCGAGCAACTCAGTGGCCCCGTTCCCGCCCCCGACCCGAATGGGATGGTACCTTTGGCTGCGTTGGGTGGTTCACCCGTCCGAGCCGCACCGGCCGTTACTGGTGGTACTTCACTCAGGGGCGTGTTCTGGCTGGGGGAATTGGGCGGTTTGCTCGACAATGTCACCACTCGCCTGGGATTGTCATGGCGTTATGAGCAAGGCCGGATCGCCATTTTCTATCTCGACACCCGGACGTTCCCGGTCATGTTCATGGACAGTAAGGCGAGCTTTGGCTCCAAAACAGTGAGCGGCACCACCTCATCGATGGGGGCCACGGGCGACAGTAGCGGCGGTGGACTCAGTGGCGACTCAAATACCTCACAGGCCACTGAGATGGAAATCAAGTCCAGTCTGTACGAGGACGTCACCAATACCATCAAGTCAATGCTGACACCGG
Source organism: Serratia sp. 14-2641 (assembly GCF_001692375.1). Taxonomy (NCBI): domain Bacteria; kingdom Pseudomonadati; phylum Pseudomonadota; class Gammaproteobacteria; order Enterobacterales; family Yersiniaceae; genus Serratia; species Serratia sp. 14-2641. The sequence continues at coordinate 9,505 of NZ_LXKR01000058.1, forward strand.
GCACCGGTCGCATGAATTTGTCCGCCGGCGTTCTGACGGTGACGGATACGCCGCGCGTGCTTGAGCAGATAGGCCGCTATCTGGATGACCGTAATAAAGAACTCAACCGACAGGTGGTGCTCAACGTCCAGGTCTACAGCGTAGAGAAACGTACGCAGGACCAGTACGGCATTGACTGGAACGCCGTTTTCAACAGTGGCAGCGTCGGATTGTCTCTGACCAATGCGTTCACCGGCGGTTCATCCGATGCCCTGAATGGCGGTATTTCCATACTGGACGGCAAAGGGGCGGGCACCAAGGCCTTTATCAAAGCCCTGTCCGAGCAGGCGAACGTCAGCGTGATGACAGAAGCCTCGAGCATGACGACCAACCTG
>NZ_LXKR01000059.1:0-9579 GCF_001692375.1 Serratia sp. 14-2641
GCCAGGAACGACAAGGTGACGGCCGGTTGGCTTGAGCTCCAGCGCATATTGCCAGAGTTATTGTCCAGGCTGTTCGAGGAGAGGCGCATGCAGTCCCTCAACTTCAAATGCACGGCCACCGGCGTCCCCTGGTCGCCCACCGCTTGCAGGCGGCCGGTACCGGTCTCGCCCAGCGACACCGCCTGATAGACCGAGGTCATGTCCAGGCGACAGGCACTTTCCGTCAGGGCGCCATACACATGCAGTACCCCATAATTACCGTCAATCAAGTCGTCTTGCGCAGCACCTACAGAAGACGCCAGCAACAACGCCCCCGCCATCACCGACAAAGGCAGGACGATACCCATCATTCTGGCCTGATTTTTTTCGGGTGATACCGCTTTTTTCTCGTGCATCATGTCTCTTCTCCTGACGCCGTCCCCGCATGCTATCCGATGCAGGAGCAGGGTTATTTTGCGCTTTTATCCGGCACAACCTGACATACCGGACCACTGCAGTTGAAGGTCAGGGTTGGACGGCCACCGTAATCGTTCACATAGGTCAAAACTGGTGTACTGCCCAGTGCCGCGGCACTCACCTTCAGTTCAGCCTGATCTTTGGGCGGGATCATCAGAGGTTCAAACCCTTTAACGCCCTCGCCGCCCTTCTTGCTACCGGCATCCACCAGGGTCACAAAATACGGCGTCGGGTTGGTCACCATATAACGATCCCCCTGACGCGTCAGGGTCAGCTTCTCCTGCCACGGGGTGTTCATGTCTGTCCGGCTGGCCACAATGCCCGCAGGGCGGTAGAACAGCTTGATACGCGTCTGCAACGCTATCTGCAGCGTGTTCGGTTTGTCGCTCTTCGGCGGGATCTCCCGCAGGTTGAAGTAGAACAGCGTCTCTCGATCTTGCGCCAGCAGGTTAGCTGCCGCCTGTTGTACCTGGATCTTCACCTGGCTCTTCTCACCCGGTTCAATACGCTGCACCGGCGGCAGAACAACCAGTGGAGACGTCACCTTGTTCCCTTGAGGATCTTCCAGCCAGGCCTGAGCCAGATACGGTAACTCCTTGTTCTGGTTACTGACGTTCAGGCTCACTGCCTTGTCCGTCGCGTTCACTATCACGCGAGTTCTGTCCAGTGCTATCGCCGCCCAGGAGGGGCTTGCCAGCACACAGGCCAACCCTGCCACCATGGTGGTCATTACGGTATTCAATTTCATTGCGCGTCACTCATCCATTATCGGGTTGATTTTGCCAGGCTCGAGGCAGGCAGACTGCCAGCGCCAGCGGACACTTTAGGAGATGTCTCCGCTACCGGTACACACGGCAGCAGCAGGTTTGCCAATGCACCGCCCGGCAACGGATCCGGCAGACGGACCTGACATTGTTCGGCACCATTCCAGCTTACCGTCATGGTTTCTCCCGGCCGGATACCGCTGAGGTACACGTTCCCTTCATCACTCACCAGGCCGGTGACCTGTTTTTTCATGTTCAGTACCGACGCGCCAAACGGCGGCGTCGACCCATCCGCCAGACGCAACACGGCCATCGCCTTGGCCCCGGATATCACATCAAACTTGCGATAACCAATCGCCCCTTCCGTCAGCGTGGCCTGCACCACCGAGCGTGTCGCTTCCGCGTTATCACCCAGCGATTCCAAATCGACACTGGCCGTGTTGCGGTAATAACTGTTGACATCGGTAACCACCGCCTTGCCAAAGGCATTCGAATTCATCGCGGTACCGTAACCCCGCACCGGTACATCAGGCACGCCGTCCGTGTCCAGCAACAGGCGGGTTCCACCCATCATGCTGGTACGGTGCAGTGCCCCGCCCTTCGCCGTGACCGTCGCCCCACCTTGCACTGCCAGCCCCACCGACGAGTATCGGCCTTCACGATAACTGGCGTTGGCATTGACTTGCGCTATGTCGCCCTGGTGGGTGTAAAAACCACTGACATCGCCTCTCCCGTTGGAGGTGCCCGCCGCGACCTGATAAGAGCCCCGATCATTGACGCGATCGTAGTAACCCACACTCTGACGGTTATCCCCTTTGGCAAAGGCGCTGCTGTAACTGAGCGACCCCGAGTTGCCCCACGGCATCGACAAGGACAGATACACACCATCATCGTTGGTGTTGTTGTACTGGTTACGGTACGCCGTCATGGAGACACTCACATTCTTGAACGAACCGACGTCAAAGGCTTTTGCCAGCTGCAGGTTATATCGGTCGTTGGCCGGTTTGTCCCAGTAGGTCTGGTGGTAATAATTCAGATACGCCCCGAGCCCAATAGAAGTGAACTGTTGGTTGAACGAGACGGTATACATCTCCTTGTTGCTACCCACGTCGCTGTTGCCCCGACGGGCGTTCAGGTACTCCCCCATCGTCATGAAGTCACGTTCGGAGAAGCGATAACCCGCAAAGGTCACCTGGCTGTCATACTCTTCAAAACGTTTGGAGTAGTTGACCCGATAGGAGCCGCCGGTACGAACATCCTCACCCGGCAACTGGGCTCTCGACTGGGTGACGTCAAACGAGATGGCCCCCAAGGCCAGCAGGTCACGGCCGACCCCAAGCGACAGGGCATTATAATCGCCGCCGGCGATCCCCCCACCATACAGGGACCACCCATTGCTGATCCCCCAGGAGGCTTCACCGGTGGTGAAGAACTGCCCGTCCGTTTGATGACCAATGCTGGTCGGCCGGCCGCTGGCCAGCTTGTAACGTACCTGCCCTGGCCGCGTCAGGTAAGGAATGCTTGCCGTGTCTACCCGGAACGTCTGAACCGTGCCGTCCTGCTCTTCCACGCGAACATCCAGCATCCCCGACACCGCACTGCTCAAGTCCTGGATACGGAAGGGACCTGCGGCCACCTGGGTTTCATACAGGACCCGCCCCTGTTGACTGATGGTCACCCGGGCATTCGTTCTCGCTACCCCACTGACTTCCGGGGCATATCCCCGCAGGTTGGGCGGCAACATATTGTCATCCGTGACCAGGCTGACCCCGGTATAACGGAAGCTGTCAAAAATATCCGAGTTGAGGAAATCCTCACCGACGGTCACCTTGGCTTTAAGGCGAGAAATGGCGCGATACGCGTAATAACGGCTCCAGTCCCAATTCCTTACGGTCGGATCACCACTGCCCGTTTGATGATCCAACCGTCCCTGCCAGTCCGCACGCAAACGCCAGGCCCCCAGGTTAGCCCCGGTGGTGCCGTTGCCACTTACGTTGTAGCCCTGTGTCCCTGATGTTTGCTGGCGATTGCTCTGCGCATTCACGTTGTAGTCAAGCAGCAACCCGGGGATCCCCTCATCCCAACGAGACGGCGGATCCCAATCCGGGCTGCTGTACTCCAGATACGCCTGAGGAATGCTGATGTTCAGCGTGGAGGTGCCAAGATCACCGTGAACGCCCAAGCCATCCAGACTGCGGACATCGAGACACGCCCCCTTATCCAGCCACGCTAACTTGTCCGTCACACCGGGCTTGAGGCCAAGCAGTGCCACCATCGAGGGTGTCAGGCAGGCAACACTGCTGTTGGGATCATCGGGAAGCGGTTTGAACGTGACGTCTTGTTCAGACAATGATTGCCGATTCAGCAACACCTGCAGGGAATACGTTCCCGGCATAATGTATCCGCGCTGGGAGAACTGGCTCAGGTCGATATTGGCGCGATCCTTGACATCCAATATGTCCGTATTGAATTGAATGTCTTGGCCGAGTGCGGAAGAGACAGCAATCGCCATCAACGAAACACTCAGCCCAACCCCCCGAACAACGGGAATAACGTAGCCAGAAAAATGCGATGCCATGACCGAAGCCCTTTAGTAATAATTCAGCTTGAACCGCACGGTGGACTGGTAAGCACCGGCACGCAGGACCTCATGGTTTCCCATAACATCCAGAAAATAATTCAGCCCCATGCTGCCCGGCACAATGTTGCCCGGGGGCATCCTGTCACCCGGCCGGGCCACATTGCCTCGGCTGTCGGTAATGCGTAACGCAATCCCCCGGCTATCGCCATTAACCGCGAACAAACCTCGATCGGCGGGGCCATCAAAAGTGACCTGAAAATAGCGCCACTCGGGCGCGGCAGGGGTCGGTGCCGAGAGCTGGCAATCCACCAGTTGAATAGTAAAAGGACGCGTATTCCCGCGCCCATCACGGACTATCTGCCCTAACGGCACGACCCCCATATCAACCGTTTGATCCTGACTGCCCACATCGATGGCACAGGCCGTCTCAACGATGGCTCCTTCCATAGCGATTGTCCCCCACCCCCTTGTCGGCGCCGCCATCGCGCTGAGCGCAAACAGCGAACCGGCAATCAACATGGAAGGAACCATCACAACCCGCGCCAGTTGGAGCACTTTCATGCAAACTCTCCTGTCATCACCTGATCGTTGGAAAAAGCCTGCGGTATTCCACCGCAGGCTCTGAGCGACAAATCGGAGAACTTACACGTAATCCAGCATGAAGGTCGCGACGCTGCTGAAGGTCCCTTCAACAGGTGGTGTTGCAGCATTGCCGCTGCCAACCAAGAAGGCAGAGAAGTTCAGCGTGTTGTTACCGTTAACCAGAGTCTGTGGTTGGGTGGCAACGCCCAGATCAACCGGGCCAGAGCCGTTAACGATAGCGATGCTCGCGCCACCCGCGGTACCGTTCAGACCCAGCTTGGTAACGTCATGAGCAGACGGCGAGCCGGTGAAGGTCACGCTCACCGTTTTCATGGTGGCGATATCACAGTCTTGCAGCTGAATATCGAATGGAACAGGCATAGAAAAGCCCGTGTTGCCATTTTGAGCCAGACGCGTTTTAGAGACCTGGCCCAGGTCTTTAGTCTGGTTGTCAGAACCCGGTGCGATTGAACATGGGGCATCAATAATGGAGCCGGTAAAGGTCACAGTACCGCTACCACCTGGCGCAGCGTGCGCCGCAGAAAGGGCACCAAAAGACAGCACGGCAGCAAGCATGATTTTATTCAGTTTCATCAGAAATAATTCCTATTTATTTGACACAATATAATGGGATGGAAATAGCTAATATAGTACTCACCTACACGAATGATCGGCATGCTTTCTAATGACACACAAAATAGGGATCCAGCAAAAACTCTATTAAATGAATATCAAAATCTGAAAACACTAAAATTCACAGCACGCCAGAACACGTTCGCTCTCATGTCAAAAAGACACAAAGCAAACACGCTAAAATTTTTCATACGCAGGCAATTACACTGTAGGAAATACCATTTTATCTCCTTAACACCGTTATAAAGATTAGTGTCTCCATCCACACCTCACAAAACTCACATCTCTGTGACGTATGCATTCTTACAAATCCACTTACATCTTGAAAAGTCATTTTTACACGCTGAATCATATTCAAAACAATCAGTCAACCAACACCCATCAAATAAAACGCCGCGACATTTTAGATCGTGAAAATAAAATGATCGATATTTTTAACCTTTCTTTAAAAAGGCATCAACATTTAAGAACGCAAATCCACTTATCACGATACAATCACTGAAAAACAGGATGTATGAACGTTGTGTGCAAGGCCGCAAAACAAAAATAAAATATCATTAAAATCAGTGAGCTACATAAAAAACATGGCGGCAACATAACAGAGGGTCATCAAACATGAAACTAGATACCGAGAACAATAAGGAAACAATTTTGCAACATTCACATCCGGCAATGTTGGCTGCGGACGGCCTAGCGGATAGTTCTGTCACTCCACATTTTACGTTTACCATGGTCAAAGTCGAAAAGAGAAAGGATCGTATGACGTCGCTCATGAACCAGATGCTGCTCCTGATTGAAGCTCGCTGGGAAAATGATAACGGAATAGCTGCTGAGGCAACCTGGCTCAGTACTCGCCAACTGGCGGAACACTGTCAGTTGGGCATATACCAGGCTCGACATTTACTGCTGAAGTTGGTTGAGGCCGGCTATGTTCAGGCAACCCCTGGCACGAAAGGGAGTACCCTGCGTTGGCATGTCAGTTTGAAACACAATGAGACATTGATAAAAAAAAGAAATGCTGCAAATCATGCACAAACAAAGCTTCTTGAGTGAGGTAGACGCGTCCTAGTTAACATGTGATGGGCGTCCAATAAGTCTACGCAATAAAAAATCGCCCTTTACATGCTAGATAAGGAAATTCCAACGTGAATAAAATAGAACTAACGCTACTGCTCATCGCATCGGTTATTTCAGGCATGTGGGGTGCTGTCATGTTTAACTTTCTTGAAGCATCCCTCTTATTGTCAAGACTGTTTTTTTGGCTGGAAGCACTGCAATCATGAAATGGAGCGGAAAATTCGCGATATCTTAATTATGCTATGTGGAGTACAACTGCCGTACAGCGTAATCAGTATTATATTCCTGGCTACGCTGACACGCGTTCAGGCCTTGTTAAACCTCAAAGAAATCAACTCGTCCGCCAACCAGATGATACATACTGCCGACAATTTTGATTTTTTGTTTTTCTTCAAGTTCTTTTAGCACAGGGCTGTTGTGACGGATACTTTCAATCGTCAACTCAACATTCTTTCTGGCAACAGCATCAACGAAATCGTAATTGCTCCCCTTACGCTCACCTGAGTAGGTCGTTTTCTCAATTGCCGGTTTGATTTTATCCAAAAGCCCCGTCAGATTCCCAAGCTCTGCATTTGCAATTGCCCCGGCTACTGCACCACAGGCAGTGTGCCCCATGACCAGAACCAGCTTAGCCCCAGCCACAGCACAGGCAAACTCCATACTTCCAAGAATATCACTGTTACTGATATTCCCAGCGACGCGAGCATTAAATGTTTCACCAATACCGGTATCAAGCACGATTTCAGCCGGAGCCCGTGAGTCAATGCAACTCAGGATCACAGCTGCTGGAAACTGCCCCGATGCGCTACTGCGCTTTTGTTCAATATAGTTATGCTTAGCTGGTCGATCCTCACGAAAACGCATATTGCCCTGCTTGAAGTGTTCAATAATGGTATCCGGTGTCATTTTGTCGCGCTCTTCGCTGGTAAGAGAGGCGGCAAAAGAGATGGTAGGAACGGATAGACCAGCGACACCCGTGACCGTCAAGGCCGACAAAGCCAGTGTTTGTTTTAACATATTTCGTTTTGATGGTTGTTGAAGATAATCTTTTTTCATGAAGAACCTCATTCTATAAGAGTTACATTTACATCAATTAAGCGCAGGTATTGCTACGCAACCGATAAGAGCTAGTCACGTTGAAACGACATGAACGCTTGTTTATTTCATCAGCAGTTAATCATTGACTAGACACATCTTTATTCTCCCACCACTTGGAGTCCATACAAAACCGAAGGATATTACACACGCTTATCATCTGATATTGATTGATGCGTCTGATAAGGTATGCATCCATTAAAATGGTAAGATAATTATCATAAAAACTACCACGAGTAATTGCCACTGGCAAACACTATCCTCGTCGATTTTGTCATCATAACCTTTCTCATCACACATCATGCCCCCCATATGATACGCGGCAGTATTAATCAAAACTTGCACATCAACATGGGAATGTTTCACTTAACGTTTATAGACTGATAGCCACTAAAAGTGAAGACCGGCGCTCATCAAAAAGGGGAAGCTAATGATATGGAAACTCTAACTTATCAATTACTTATCCACACCCATATAAACAACACCTAACTAGAGTTATTAAACGGCACCTAAACGAATAAATAATTTACATTAGTAAGTCTTCGTTTCAGCACTATCCACATTTACAAAATGCCTGCATATTGTTATAAACTCATACACTATATACCGTAATATTTGAAAAACATTACAAAACCAACTGCAGGTAAGTTTCATCTTTAGCTACACTACGTGGGTAGTTGTTAGATAGGAGCCTAATCCTCCGGGTTGATTTTTATGGTACTCTGATTTTGGCCAACAAAGTAACTTATTGTAATCATTAAAAATAAGGATTTACAATGACAACGCACAACCTCCTCTCTTTCCGTGACAGCCCTTTTACCAAAAGTTATGCACGCCACTTTGAAGGGGCATACGTTTTAACAATCAGAACGTCCCCCGATACCGCAGAGTCGGTTAACGCACATAAACATGTTGAATCATGCCAATTACAGTGGAACCCCCTACGTTCCATTTGCAAATGAAGAAAGTGATTCATGGAGAGCGCCAACCATCATCACACTAAGCATTTCCTTTTAGGCCATAACATCTAACCATCGATAATGTATTACTGTGAGTGTCCATGGATGAATCATCCTTACAGTAATTTTTTTTCTAAAAAATAAGAAAGTATTCTATTGGAGATATTATCAACTCCCGTTGACTACACCAAATTTTGACAAATCAGATAACGTAGCCGGATCACGGCTCTGGCCCTCCATTTCTACTGATTAGCAATATAGGTTGATAGATATGGATTAATTGAATACAAATGAGTGATTATCAGCGATGAAAAAAAACCTCAACACGGTGTTAGCAATTACGACTCTGATGGTTTCTATGACACCATTTGCGGCACAGAAATCGTTAACTGCAGAGCAAATCAGTCAGATTGTGAATGATACAGTTAAACCACTACTTGAAGCACAGTCCATCCCGGGCATGGCTGTCGCCGTCCTTTACCAAGGGCAACCTTATTATTTCACTTACGGTCAAGCAGATATCAATAAAAATTTACCGGTAACAAAAAAAACGATATTTGAACTTGGATCAGTCAGTAAAACGTTCACAGGGGTATTAGGTGGAGATATAGTCACTCGTGGGGAAATGAAGCTTAGCGATCCCGTAACAAAATACTGGCCCCAGTTAACGGGTAGCCAGTGGAAAGGTATCAACATGCTACATCTGGCAACCTATACTGCAGGAGGACTACCACTACAGGTTCCGGACTCCGTCACAGATGGTGCATCGCTGCTGAACTTCTACCAACACTGGCAACCACAATGGAAGCCGGGCACGATGCGTTTATACGCGAATGCCAGTATCGGTCTGTTTGGACATCTGGCAGTCAAACCATCGAATATGACCTTCGAACAAACAATTAATCAGCGGGTTTTCCAACCACTTCAACTAACACATACTTGGATTAATGTGCCCAAGTCAGTGGAGAAAGAGTATGCATGGGGCTACAGTAATGGCCAGCCAGTACGCGTGTCATCGGGGATGTTGGGCGCAGAATCTTACGGAGTAAAATCCACGATTGAGGATATGACTGTGTGGTTGAAAGCTAATATGACCCCTCAGCATCTCAATGATTCGACGCTTAAGCAGGGAATACTTCTTGCACAGTCGCGTTACTGGCGCATTGGCAACATGTATCAAGGTTTAGGTTGGGAAATGCTTAACTGGCCGGTCAACGCCGACACACTGATTAATGGCAGTGATAACCAAGTTGCGTTAGCACCACACCCTTCGATCGCTATCATTCCACCGGACCCGGTGGATCCTGGATCCTGGGTGCATAAAACCGGTGCAACCGAAGGTTTTGGTGCCTATGTTGCCTTTATTCCTGAAAAACAAATCGGCATAGTGATGTTAGCAAACAAAAACTATCCCAATCAGGAACGTATAAAA
>NZ_LXKR01000060.1:0-9471 GCF_001692375.1 Serratia sp. 14-2641
ACCGAAGGTTTTGGTGCCTATGTTGCCTTTATTCCTGAAAAACAAATCGGCATAGTGATGTTAGCAAACAAAAACTATCCCAATCAGGAACGTATAAAAACCAGCTACGCTATTCTAGAAGCGCTACAGTAAGATAAAAAGCCCGTGACAACCTTGCCACGGGCTTATAATAACTAGTCAACATGCTTCGATCAACTTCTGGCGTTTTATTGGGATATCGTAAAACACATTGTAACGTGAGCGCATACAATGATTTTGGGTGTACGTTAATTCCCCCCTAGGATAAAGTGGTAATACTTTCATAAAAAGGAAAGTCCATGTCAGACAGAGACATTAATGAGTTGCGCAGACGCTTGTCCATTCAGGAAGCGGTCATTGAACATCTAGTGGTACGTTCAGAACTCTCTCTTTATTTACTCTCGACTGTTCTCCCCTCCAGTACATTGCCTGCTGACGCAATAAGGTGCAAAATTGAACAGTTCACCCTCGAGTCACCTGCGATAAATAAAGCCGTGCTTGAGATGGAGAAGCATAAGATCATCAAAAGTCTGTAGGAATATATGTGTACACCATGTATATCAAAACGCCATCTTTGATGCTAATCTCAGTGAGAAGGTTTCCTACCATCAGCAAAAAAAGATATACACTCTCAGATCCTGGCCCTCTTTAGGGCCTTTTTTGTTCTTCCCCCCCCCCCACCCCAAACCCGGCCGACAGTACCACTGTCGAAGATTTCAACGGTAGACTAGGACAAAAGTGTCTAAAATCATCAAGGTGCAACTGGTCAGAAACCTGAACCACTACAAAACAAAAACCCCCATACCTATCGAATGGTTAATGACAAAATCCTAATTTTTGAGCAGAGTTATGAGTTATCTACTAATGTAACAGAGATGATTATTGACTCTATCTTCCTAAACGCATCTGAAGAATAGATATGCCTTAAAAGAGGCTATAGCCTCCTTCAACGTTAAATGAGAGTAGATCATTACAATCTAGAACCCATCACAGAGGAAATGTTATAAGTAGTGAAAAAAAAGCCTCACCCACACTCCGAATGCAAAATGAGGCTGCCAAATTGGCCAACACCAGGGAAACACTTTAATAATGTAACGAAACTATATAGTTATACTTATTAGATGCAAATAAAATTTTTATACAAAATGCATTGTAATGATGAAACAATTCAAGTTGACTATGTCTTATCCCTATGCATCAGGAACTGCATGGCAGACATAGTCATTGCATTGATTTTTTTCGTTGTGACGACTTCATTGCCTGCAAAGCACATTTATCTTGGGGTACATGCATATGCATAGGTGCCATGTAGTGTTTGTTATTGATATTAATAATATCGGGGTGTACTAATCAACGGGGAACAGGTCAAAACCAGTCGATGTCTTTTTGAATTCAACACGTAAAATACTCACTTACTTTATATGGCTTTGCCAATAAACCATTGGTAATGCCCGCCAATAATGCATAAATCATATTTACCAATTTGTAGATGGACGACTGTTCTAGCCAAGCCCTAGCATCAGAGTCTCTAAACTAAATCAACCATTTAGATTGCATACAACATAATAAGCTCCGTTTTGAAAATGAAAATCACTACGCTTTCCACCTGTTATGTTCCGGACCAAGGCTCTGAATTATCCTAGTTCCGATCCCAGGAACGAATCGTCAGACCGAGACGTCAAAAAGTACATGGAACTAAAGTCTATGAACTTATCCCCTTATCAGCACAGTTTTTCTCAAAAAACTCGCTAAGAAAAATTTTAGTCTCTTGATGATGATATTTGCTTGATTACTGCCAGCGGTAATATCCCATACTAACATTTATTTTTACGATATAAAATATCGCCACAACATGAATTACTGTTATTGGTTAGCGGATAAGTTCATAGTTAGAAGCCAAAATAAAAAACCTGCGGTTTTCATAAATTAATATATAATTACTCTATGAAAGCAACCAAGTCCGAAAGGGTAACATTGGTCATGTGAGTTAACGAAGATGGCAATCACCTTGGACGCATATCAATCTCTTTTTTCGTCAGATAAATATGCGTAGCAGATGCCAATAAGGAGACATACCATATTTTGTTGAACATATGTTTTCCGAAAAATGCGCCAATTATTTTTTCATTGAAGGCTCTACTCAAAATTTAGGCAGCGATCCCTTCTCTCAATAATCAAAGGATTAGTTTAACCATGAAAAAATCTGCTCTCGTCGCTTCTATTGTTTTGCTAATGGGCGTTTCTTCACTTGCGAATAGTGCTTCCACCGGCACTATCACCTTCAACGGTCTGATCACGGACAACACCTGTAATGTTGATGTTAACGGCCAAGGGTCTGATGCCATCGTGACGCTGCCAACCGTGAGTGCCAACCAATTGGTCAGCTCTGGCAATTCAGCCGGCCGAACCACCTTCTACATGAATGTTTCCGGTTGCCAGATAGGTAATACTTTCTCCCGCGTGGCAGCTTATTTCCAACCAGGTGCAACCGTAGACCTGGCAACTGGACGTCTGCTGAACGTCGGCGGGACAGCATCCCTGGTTGACCTGCAACTACTGGATGTCACAGGTAACAACAGCGTCATCAATGTAGGCAACACCAATCAGATTACCGATATGGCATTCGTTGATGTGGATGGAACCGGCAGCGCAACTCTCCCTTATGCCGTTGAATATTATGCCAATGCCCAAGTTACTCCGGGCACCGTCACCAGCAGTGTCGTTTACAACCTGCAGTACGAATAACCCCTCTGGCTAGTCAATATAATAAGGCCGGAACCTGGATGGGTTTCGGTCTGTTTATGCAGGATAACGACTATGACTATTCGAATTCTCTCTTCCCGCCTTGCCTACTTATGTTGTGTTTTGTTGCTGGCATTGTACTCACTGCAGGCCATAGCCAGCGTGGTGATTGGCGGCACCCGGGTAATTTACCCGGAGAAAGAGCCGGAAGTGACGGTAAAACTCACTAACGTAGGCCAATCCGCCGTGTTGGTACAAAGCTGGCTGGATGATGGCAGCGTGGACAACAAGCCAGACAATATCCAGGTACCATTCTCTCTCACACCACCGGTTAACCGTATTGATGCCAGTAAAAGCCAGACCTTGCGTATCAGCTATACCGGGACAGATCTTCCCAAAGACCGGGAGTCGGTTTTTTGGTTGAACGTGCTGGAAATCCCGCAGTTGAACAAGGCCACCGCCACACCCAATCGTTTGCAGGTTGCTTTCCGCTCGCGTATCAAGCTGTTCTTTCGCCCACAGGCACTGACCGGCGATACGACCGAGGCAGCCAGTGCGCTGGTATTTTCTATGCAGGATAACCATGTGGTAGTGAAAAATCCGAGGGCCTATTACGTCTCGCTTCTGTCAGTCACTATCGGAGGCGGTGCTCAGAAAGCTGGAGTTGCTGGCAAGTTAATACCACCGTTTGGCAGTATATCCCTGCAGTTTAACTATCCAGCCCTGTCACACAGTGGTGCGAACGTCGAATACGAATATATCAATGACTGGGGTGCGACTACCAAGCTGAAATCTACACTCTGAGGCCTGTTGTTCATAGAGTGATATCAAGCTGTCGCGCAAATATCAGCCCTTACTACGTTGAACACTTATGCCGTCTTTTACACTACCACGTCTGACTTTGCTTATTCTAGCCACCTCCGTGTCCGCCTATGCCCAGGTTGAGAACGCCGTGCAAAATAGCGCAGGAGCGACAGACGGCGCAAAATTTGACCCGATATTTCTGAACGAAACTCGGCCGGGCAATATTGACCTTAGCCGTTTTGAACATGGGGCTTCAGTCCTGCCCGGCCGCTATAAGGCCGATATAAGCATCAATGGTGGGCAGCTGGGCAGTGACACGATCCTATTTATCCAGCAGCCGGACCGTTCGGTACAGCCTTGCCTAACCCATGAGCTTCTGGCACGTATTAATTTCAACTATGACAAGCTGCCCGCAAGTTTTAGCAGTACATTGAAATCAGGGGTACAGTGCTTCCCGCTCAAAGCGTTATTGCCACTGGCCCAGGTGGAATTCGACTCAGGCGCACAGCAGCTCAATATCACCGTGCCGCAGGCATACATGAACAGTACTGCGCGCGGCTATATTAGCCCGGAACTGTGGGACTCAGGCGTGAATGCCCTATTATTCGGTTATACGGCCAATGGAAATACCCAGCGTTCACACGGTCAGACAACCAACTCCGCTTTTGGTGGTATCAACAGTGGCCTGAACGTAGGGGCTTGGTATTTTCGGCATAACAGCACCTATAACTGGCAGGAAAAATACGGCGGCCACTATGAATCGCTCAACACATTTGTACAGCGAGATATCCCCACTATCCAGGGGCGATTGATTATTGGTGAAAGCAATACACAGGGGCAAGTGTTCGATACTTTGCCTTACCGTGGGGTCGAACTGGTCAATGACGATCGAATGTTACCGAGTTCTTTACGGGGTTATGCTCCAACGGTGTACGGTATCGCCAGGACCAATGCCAGGGTCACCATTCGTCAGAATAACCGGGTAATTAATGAAGTCAACGTGCCGCCTGGCGCATTTGAAGTCAACGATCTCTATCCAACTGGCTATGGCGGCACGCTGGACGTGACGATCACAGAAGCTGACGGCAGCACCCAGAACTTCTCAGTACCTTTTGCCTCGGTAGCCAACCTATTGCGTCCTGGGACCCATCGCTACAATGTGGTGGCTGGCGAAATCAGAGAGCCAAACCTCAGCAAGGATTATGCCCTGTTTCAGGCGACCTATCAGCGTGGTCTGAACAACCTGATAACCAGCTACGGCGGATTGCAGGCCAGCGAGGATTATTATGCTTTTCAGCTAGGGTCTGCGCTGAGCACCGCCATTGGTGCCTTCTCGGCAGACGTCACCCAAGCTAGCACCCATTTGCGTAGCGATCCCAATGAGCGCATCAGCGGAGAAAGTTACAAGTTGGGGTATAGCAAATTCCTGCCAGAGACTAAAAGCAACTTGAGCATTGCTGCCTATCGTTTCACTTCTGAAGGCTTTATGGATTTCCAGACGGCAGTCCAAGCATTGGATGCCGGAAACAGAAAGCTGCCAGTGGACAACATCCGTCGACCAAAGAACCGCTTCAACGTCACGGTCAGCCAAGGGCTACCGGGCCATTGGGGCCAGGTTTATGTCACAGGGTTTACCCAAAATTACTGGAATTACGACACCTCGGATCTGCAATACCAACTGGGCTACAGCAACAGTTACAACCAGTTGACCTATAATCTGACTGCCAGCCGCAGCCGCAACGGTAGCGGTGATATGGAAAACAACTTCCTGCTCAGCTTGAGTGTACCGCTGGGCCGTATGGAGCGAACCAACGTACCACAGCTGTCCGCCAGCCTTAACCGCAATAGTAACGGGCTGACGGGGCAACAGGTTGGAGTATCCGGTTCAGCGGGTGAGGATTCGCGTTACAGCTACGGCGTAACTGGCACGCACTATAACCAGAGCATTGGCAGCAGCTTGGCGATGAACGGCCAGTTCCGCAGTCCGGTTACCAATATGACAGCAGGTTACAGCACCGGTAAAAACTACCAAAGCACATCGGCGGGCTTGAGCGGTACGTTATTGGCCTATCAAGACGGAGTGGTGGTGACGCCCTATACTGGCGACACTTTCGCCATCGTCGAGGCAAAAGGGGCAGCCGGCGCTCGAGTAGCCAATTATCCCGGTCTGCAGGTAGATCCATGGGGCCATGCGGCGGTGCCGTATCTGAATCCTTATGAGATGAACGAAGTGACTATAGATCCGAAAGGGTTACCGTATGACATAGAGTTGCAGACTACCAGCCAGAAAGTGGCACCTTATGCCGGTGCAGTGGTGAAATTGAAATATGACACCCAGCAGGGTTATCCGTTGCTCATTACCGCAACGTTAGTCAATAACACTCCGCTGCCCTTTGGGGCCAACGTGTTCGACAGCCAGGGCAATAATGTGGGCACCGTGGGGCAAATGGGACAGATTTATGCCCGGGTAGCGAACGAACACGACCAGCTCAGCGTGAAGTGGGGCCGAGGCGGAACGCAGCAGTGCAACCTGTCTTATCTGTTGTCGCCACAGGTCAAAAACCAGCGGTCAGCCTCGCTGATACGCTTTACTTCCGTGTGCCAAGGATAATAGATGTTCCTATCAAGAAACAAAATTGCTGGAATATTAAACAGCGAAAAGGCAACAGTGATGACGAAAAGACAACAAACGGCAACCTTGCTGTTATTGCTGACATTCTGCTACGGCAGTGCCTGGGCACAGGTAACCTGTAACCCTGCACCAGGTATTCCGCGTACCGATACGGTAACGCTGAACCCGCCAACGATTTCGGCCGGGATAGATATGCCTATTGGCACTATTATCTATCAGGGGATATGGGCAGGGGGAACCCCAGGCCCCCAGATAGCTTGTAATACAAACTCCACAACACCTGAAAGTATATATTATAATTTCGGTTTTATTCTCAATAACACTCCACTGCCATTATCCAGTTGGTCGGTTTCTCCTTTCGCAGGTGCCGTATATCAAACTAACATTCCAGGTATAGGCGTTGCACTGTCGAGGGGAGATACCAGTGGGGCTGTAACCCTGGACACGCCATCGTATTCGAATATTAATAGTACGATTACAGTAAATCCTCCCGCGACAAACAGTTACTCAGTATCAAACTCAACCCGTTACTTCTCTTTGGTAAAAATAGGGACATTAATACCCGGATCCTACACACTATCGGCGGCAAGCCTGCCTAGTTTTAGGCTCTTTTTTACCAATGGCAGCAACGGCCTAACCAATGTAATTGGCTTCCCGCTCACCACTAATATTATCCAGTTTCAGGGGCAGTTAAATATATCGACGCAAACCTGTATAACACCGGATGTTAATGTGGACATGGGCACTTACGAAAAAATGGCGTCATTTACGGGGCAAGGCTCGATCACACCTTGGATAGATGCGTCTATTATGCTTTCCGGCTGCCCAACCTTCTATGGTTACTATGACAACAATAATAGTACGTTGCTCTTTGACAACAACACAGGCGGTGGAGGTTCGATCCCCGCGTCTTCCAATAACAACGTTGGCGTACGATTAACACCCTCCACGTCGATTATTGATTCAACCAACGGTATTATGGCGATAGATACTTCCTCACCGAACTCCGCATCAGGCGTAGGCATTCAGCTAGGTTGGGGAAGTCCAAGCAGCAGCCCATCCTTGTTTGATTTTACGACAGAGAAACTGTTACAACTACCGAAAGATGGCAGCCCAGTTATCAGAGTACCCCTGTCGGCACGCTATATTCAAACGGCTCCCATGGTTACACCAGGAAGAGCCGATGGTAAAACGGTATTCCTGATTAATTATTATTAACCGTGAGGCATTTTTATAAGAAAAATATCAGTACAGTAACATTCTGCTTGGCACATATCCCCTCGATTGCAATGGTGGAACGAGTTCTGACCGCCGGGCGGAGTGCAGGATGTACAGTTCTACACACAGGATATCGATTTAATGCGGTATGTGCCGATCTGATACAGACAAAATCGGTCCGGAGCAGGTGGTGTTAAAAAACTCAAAATGCAGGAACAATGTAGCCAACACGTTTCTGACAGGAGGGTAACAGCCCCCCTGTAAGCCTCTCCGTTCAAAAATGGAAAGACGAATATTGATTACCACACGAAACTCAATTTCCTTTTGGCTCCAAGTAAATCGGGTATATAGCGAGATTTAGCCCTATGATTTATCCAGGCCTTCTGAAGATCGATATTTATAGTTGCACAGGAAATGCCTGCGATTTTTTGTGTTGTTTTGTTTGATTCGCCCCCCCCCTGGAGAAGGGGATATATTTAAGGATAAAAATGACTATTACAAAGAAACTCAACCCCAAGTGCTCACTTATCGATCAACTCTAGGTTGTAACTCATCAGACCAAAATTAATCGCTGTAAAAAATTATTATGAGACCAAGTAAATATCATATTTATGTCTATAATTTGTTGCCCTGTGTATTGATAACAATACCCGTTCATAACACATTATTTCATTGACTCGGTGTCAGTAAGGAAAACCATGACGAGCTCATCAACGAATAAATTGTCCCTATGGTCTCTCACCGCACTGGTAGTGGGCTCCATGATAGGGGCCGGTATATTTTCTTTACCGGCCACCTTTGGGCGCGCTACGGGAGGGTTTGGTGCCATTATCGCCTGGTGTATTGCGGGCGGCGGGATGTTAATGCTGGCATTTGTGTTTCAAACGCTGGCGCAACGTAAACCCGATCTCGATTCCGGCGTGTTTATCTATGCCAAAGCCGGATTCGGTGATTATCTGGGATTTGCCTCTGCACTTGGCTTCTGGGCCGGGACCTGTATTGGTAACGTCTCTTACTTTGTGCTGATCAAATCCACCCTGGGGGCCTTCTTCCCGATATTTGGCGACGGCAATACTATTCCCGCGGTGTTGTTTGCCTCGGTCATTCTTTGGGGATTCCACATTCTGGTACTGCGCGGGGTTAAAAGCGCTGCGGCGATCAACACCATTGCCACCATCGCCAAAATCCTGCCGATCCTTATCTTTATCATTGTGCTGATCTTTGCCTTCAAAAGTGACGTGTTTGCACTCAACTTCTGGGGAACACCAGAGACCGCAGCCTCAGCAGCCTCTTTGGCAAGCGTGGGCGATCTCTCTCACCTTAACGACTACGGCTATGTAGGTCATGCCGCTGCCGCTATCGTCCCGACCGCGGAACCCGAATCCCTGTTCAGCCAGGTGCGCAGCACCATGCTGGTAACGGTATTCGTATTCCTGGGGATTGAAGGCGCCAGCGTCTATTCCCGCTATGCCAAAGAACGCAGCCACGTGGGGATTGCCACGGTGTTGGGGTTCATCGGGGTGCTGTGCCTGTTGGTACTGATCACCATGCTGTCTTACGGCGTGCTGCTTCGTCCCGATCTGGCGGCGTTGCGCCAACCTTCGATGGCGGGCGTGTTGGAAGCTATTGTTGGGCGCTGGGGGGCAATCTTCATCAGCGTGGGCCTGATTGTTTCGGTACTGGGCGCTTATCTCTCCTGGTCTTTGCTGGCGGCAGAAGTGCTGTTTTCCGCCGCGAAAAGCAAGAGTATGCCGAAGGTGTTCGTCACCGAAAACAGCAATGCGGTGCCTTCTTCCGCCGTCTGGCTGACCAACATCACCATTCAGGTGTTCTTAATCCTGACGCTGTTTAGTGATTACGCCTTCCAACTGGCGCTGGAACTGACCAGTTCCCTGACGCTGATCCCGTACCTGTTAGTGGGTGCCTATGGGCTGAAGCTGGCCATGACCGGCGAAACTTACGAAACCGATAAACGCGATCATAAAAAGGATCTGATCTTCGCGCTGATCGCCACCTTCTACGCACTGCTGATGCTGTACGCCGGTGGTATGAAGTAT
>NZ_LXKR01000061.1:0-8135 GCF_001692375.1 Serratia sp. 14-2641
GCTGAAGGTGTTGCAGGGGCTGATGGGCCACGAAAAAGGGGAAAGCACAGAAGTGTATACCCGGGTGTTTGCGCTCGATATCGTGGCCAACCGCCAGGTCCAGTTCACGCTGTCGACGCAGGATGCGATCACGATGATACGGGAGGCGGAAGCGTCTGTTTTGCGTCGTTGACGCCGTAACGGTTCTAAAATCCGGGGGCTTCGGCTAGCGTCTGCGTACGTTGATTACCCTGAGCCTCATTTCAGTATGTTATAGCGATACAGTAGCGTGCCAAAATCTTGCTTCATGCTGACAAAAAGCAAGATCTCGATAGTCTTGCCGTCAAAATCGTAGAGCACGCGGTACTCGCCGTCGACATCAAGTCGTTCACGCAGCATCAACCCCCTGTCTGAAAGGGTGACGTTAAAGCGATATCTTTCAGGATCCTGGATAATGTGAGCGACTGACTCCATCAGCAGGTTATCAACCAAGTTGGCGGCCTGTTGCGCCCCGACTGTTCCGCTTTTGTAGGATTCAATATCGGTCAGGCACTGGTACGCCACCGGCGCGACCGTGATGGAAAACGTGTTAGTTTCTGGCGGCACGCAACCTCCCCAAGACGTCTTCAGGGGTCATGCCTTTGCCCTCTGCGATCTCTTTTTTCGCTTGCATCGCTAGCTTAAAAAGGGCGTTGATATTGCGGTCTTGCTGCATTTCCCTGACTTCGGCTTCACGTTCTGCGGCGGTCTGGATAAACAGTTCTGCCACGCCGTTTTTTGTCACGTAAACCCCCCCTTCAAAGGTTTCTGCATTGCCAAGACTGTCTCTGGCGAGTTTTTGGGACATGGTCTGAGTCATCGTTTTCTCCACGTTAGATGCGATCGCTTGGCGTCTCGCTAAGGGTCAGGATTTGCGGAAACACACTGCGGCGTTCTTGCTTGCGCAGGCGTGTCTGCGTATTAAAAGAATAACACGGGCGGGGTTCAATCGTGTACATATTTGTACACGATTGAACCCTGTCACATGACCACTGGGGTGTTACTGTGCGCTTATGCTGGCGAAACGCCTTATCCAACAACGGCACCAGGCGGATGACCCTGCGGTGAAGCGTGAAATGGTCAACGATAATGCCGTGCTCCGCCATAATATTTTCGAGATAGCCCAGGCTCAGGGCATAAGCCAGATACCCGTAAACACATTGCGCGATGATATCGACTGGGTAATGTAACCGTTTTAATGCTTTTCGTATCAGAGGCATTATCGGGCAACATCATAAAAAACAGCATGCCGTCTTAATGCGACAGAACCCATACTGTTGCCAAGGGATAGCTTGTGATGAAACTGTATTCAGTCTATATTTAGACTTGTTTGGATGATGCAAAAGAAGGAGATACCATGAAAACCGAGACAATAAGTTACTTGAAACAGAATGCAGCCAAACTCGATTTGAGCGAGCCTCTGATTGTTACGCAAAACGGCCACCCTGCTTACGTTATCGAATCCTATGACGATCGGGTTCGTCGGGATGAAAGCATTGCGTTACTCAAATTGATGACACTATCTGAAAAAGACATTGAGTTAGGCCATACGTTTACACGTGAACAACTCTTGGATGCGCTGTAATGGCCGTGAGTGACGTCACTTTTATTTATTCATCCACGGCAAAAATGACGATGCAAACCATCGCACATTTCCTGCGAGCTCGCCAGGTTGATCCCAAACCGGTGATCGCGAATGCGCTGGATGAATTTGAAGAGAAAACGGGGATGTTCCCAGAAGGAAGTCTGGTCTGTCCGGATCTTCTGGCATTGGGTTGCGCCAAATACCGAGAATGCAATACGACCGACGGTTATCGTGTCCTGTACAGCATACAGATGAATGATAAAGGCGGCGTGATTTATGTGCATGCTGTCTTATCCCAGAAACAGCATATCGCCAGTCTGTTGTTCAATCGAATTCTGGAATGGCAGTAGGACGTTTGTATTGGTTTCCAGGGCTTAGCGGCAGATGAATTTGCGGAAAAGGTTTTGCAGCTGTACCTTACAGCGGGTTGAAAGCACGGTGTATTGTGTGGCGATGCATATTCATTCCCTGAGCCTTGGGCTAAGTGGAATGTTGTAGGAGATAATCCGTGCTAACGCCCTACGGTTGTTCAAATCCTCCACTCGGTGCCAGGTGAACTGACATCGAGTGACGGATTTTGCATTCAATGGTGGATCTGCTTGAGATCGTCTGCAGAAAGACCGGTCAGTTTCATCACCGTCTTGAGGTCAAGGCCGTTGTGAAGCATAGTTTGGGCAACTTCGAGTTTGCCTTCATTGCGACCTAACTGGATACCCTTCTCGATGCCCTTCTGTTCAAGCTGTTGTGCGATGGTCATCAGTTCGTCCTCATGTTGCGGCACTCGCAGTGCCAGTTCTCGTACAAAGGCCTCTGCGTCTGAAGTTTCGCCTGCCTGTACGAGATAGTTTATCAGTGAAACCAGCTGCTGTCCTGTCATGTGTTCTGTCAGCAGCAAAGTGGCCAGGTTGTCCATCAGGTCTGCTAGATCCCGCCGGTGAATGTGTTTCTGCAGCAGCGTCAGTGCTGCCATACTGCGGTGGCCCATGATCTCGTCGTCAGGAATAACAGTGACATCGACCAGTGGAAAATTACCGTTGTAAAGCCTTCCGGCCAGTTCAGGATCGTTAAATTCGTCCAGCCATCGGGTCGAATAGGGGTACGGGCTGCGTTTACCGGTATAAAACAGAACCGGTATTACCAGTGGCAGTTTTTTGTGCCCGGTGTTCAGGTGACGCTGCATGGCCGCCACTGCATAACGGAGTAGCCGGAACGCCATATGTCTGTCAGGCGAGGACTGGTGCTCGATGAGTACGTGGATATAACCATCATCACCAGCCGTTGTTTTCAGGCTGTAGAGCACATCGCTGAAGTAGGGACGCAGATTTTCCTCGACAAAGCTGCCAGACTCCAGCTTCAGGGTGCTGAAGCCGCAGAGAGCCTGTAGTTCTACGGGCAGATGCAGTTGCATGAAATCCCGGGCAGTATCGGGATGGGTTAGAAATTGTTTAAATGCCAAGTCATGTGGTGTCGGGGTGCCATTTGCGCCACCCTTTTTTTTCCTGTCAGACATGTCCTTCTCCGTTGATTCTGTGGTCCTCTCTTTCTAACGCTGAATTGTACTGGAACGCTTGTCTGCATACCTGGTGTTTATGGTACCCGGCCTCTGCCACTTGCTGATATTCGTGTAAATCTCGTCTATCTTAACGTATAAATTTCCAGCTTCCGGCGCCCGTCGAGTCCTTACCTTTTTAGTCCTGGTGGCAACCACATTAATTATGTACATAATTTTATTGCCAATCTGTTTTTTATTGTACGTTGTTTTTTTTTGTGTACAATAGCTGTGTTTTAGTTGCCAATCAAGGTAAGAAATACCTACCCAAGGAATAATGATGAAACGCGATTACGGTGGTGTTGGTACAATAGCTTTGAGAGCAAGTGCTTTACTGCAAGCCATGAGTCGAGATATTGAAGAACAGCGGAAAGAGTTTAATCTGACCGAGTATCACCAGACTTATACCCGCAATGCCGTGGCTAAGTTGCCTAAACTGAGCCGCCGTATCGTTGAGCAATCAATGAAAGAGATGGAGGAATATGGATATAAGTTCAATAAAAAGCAGGTCGGTAATGTCGAGCAGTATGCATTAACGATTCAGAACGTTATTGATATCTACGATCATCGTAAAATCCCAAAATACCGCGATATACACAAAGAACCATATGTAATTTTTGTCGTAAACCTTAAAGGTGGTGTATCAAAGACCGTCAGTACTGTAACGCTGGCGCATGCGCTGCGTGTTCACCAAGATTTGCTGCGGCACGATCTGCGAATCCTTGTGATTGACCTGGACCCACAGGCATCTAGCACCATGTTCCTGGATCATACTCATAGTATTGGCGCAGTACTTGAAACAGCAGCTCAGGCCATGCTGAATGATCTAGATGCAGATATGTTGCGTAATACAGTCATTCGCCCAACTATAATTCCTGGTGTGGACGTTATTCCTGCTTCTATTGATGATGGTTTTGTTGCCAGCCAGTGGGAGTCACTGGTGGCGGAATATTTACCAGGAATAAAACCATCAGAGGTACTCAGGAAAAAAATAATCGAGCGTGTTGCCGATGATTACGATTTTATTTTTATAGATACGGGGCCTCACCTCGACCCGTTCCTGTTAAATGGCCTTGCGGCTAGTGACCTACTGCTGACACCTACTCCACCTGCACAGGTTGATTTCCATTCGACGCTAAAATATCTGACTCGCTTGCCGGAGATGTTGGAGCGTCTTGAAGAAGAAGGGATAGAACCGCGTCTGTGCGCAAACATTGGATTTATGTCGAAGATGACCAGTAAACGTGATCATGAAACATCACATAGTCTGGCACGAGAAGTATATGCAAGTAGCATTCTTGATTCATCTTTGCCACGTCTGGATGGATTCGAACGCTGTGGTGAATCATTCGATACGATAATAAGCGCCAATCCCATGTCTTATCCTGGCAGCGCTGAAGCACTAAAGAAAGCCCGCACTGAAGCTGAACGTTTCACTAAAGCAGTTTTTGACCGAATTGAATTCATCAGAGGGTCGGCAGAATGAAAAAGGTTTTAGCACGCGGACGTGTGCTGGGAAACAGTAGTTCTGAGTTTGCACGTATGCTTGAGGGCGAAGGTAATTCCAAAACGTTCACTCTAAAATCAGGTAAACAGGCGAAATTTGTTAGCACTGTTGTGCTCAGTGGCGATATCGAGTCAAAAACATTTGTTGACCCATCTGTTAACGGGCGCGATCAAACTATGCTTACGCCCGAATCTGTTAGCGACATTTCTCGTACCATTAAGCTGCAACAATTTTTCCCAGCCATTGGTCGTGAAGTTAATGGGCTTATCGAAATATTGGATGGCACTCGTCGTCGTGCCTCATGTATTTTTAATCAGACGAAGTTTGAAATACTGGTAACGAAAGACGAAATCAGTATTACAGATGCTCGCCAACTGGCTTCTGATATCCAGACAGCGCGGGAACACAGTTTACGTGAGCTTGGCAAGCGCTTTGAAGTGATGTATGACAACGGTATGACCAAGGAAGATATAGCACGAGCGGAAAACATCTCTCCCGCCAAGGTCACACGTGCTTTTCAGGCAGCTGCTGTTCCTGATGAGATGGTCGCGGTATTCCCTGTCATCAACGATATCTCCCTGGCTGATTACCAGTTACTCCTTCAGGTCGCTGAAGATGCTAAGACCAAAGGTGTGTCCATACCGGAGTTGATGAAGAAGATTCAAAAGCGAGTTGCGGAGACTGATGGCGCAAGTTTGGATAAGAGAAAAATCCTTGCGATTATTCGGGCTGAGAGCAAAAGCCTTAAACCGGTGCAAGTTAAGCAATTTGAGACGGAAAAACTGTGCGAGTTCTCCGATCGTCATCAGTATGCCAGGAAGAAAACAGATCAGAAAAAGCGGTTGGTCGTATACGAATTCTCCCGTATTTCACCCACAGTACAAGCTGAAATTGATGATGCAATAAGAAAGATCATGGAGAAAACATCTGCAGATGAGTAGGATGTTTCAGCTGGGGCGGATAATTCTGCCCCTCTCTTTTCTTGATTTTGCCCCACGTAAATTTCACTATTAAAATATTGAGTTTAAAAGGTATTTTTCAATTCTTTCATAGTGAAAGCCCCGAGTTTTTAAGCATTTCTGTTAAAACACGATGTACTCTCTCAGGTTTAGCTCAGGTAGTTATTCCCATCAAGTCGCCTAGGCTGGACATCTCACTATTCATTTGCCATACCGGAGCTATACCCTGCCCCGCAAACCATACCTTAATTAATGCCGTCGAAGACTCTCATCAGTTTATCGCAGTGGGGGGGGCTTGTCTGTCATTAAACAAGTTGAGCTGTGAAACATCGGTAGGGGGCGAAGTTGTTAAGCACTATCTAGGCTTTTGGTATCGCTGCTAGATGTGGGCAAGAACATTCGTGTACACCGGAATAAAGTCACGTGTGTCGCTGGTAGGTGTACGTAGTTTTTCACTGACCAAGTTATCCACAGAATCGGTGAATAACCCTGTGGGTGTTCTGCGGAGTACGTCCTTTATCCTAGACATTTGTCGTGCCCGTACGTTAGCCGTGCTGCGTCATCGTCAAGGATGAAGTTGCCACCGGTACTCGCCTAGTCTCGCCGCTCACGGTGCATCGCCTGCACGCCCAGATCGCGGCATAACAAATGGAAATTAACGATGAATTACACCGGAAATGAAGACCTGCGCGTCGCGATTGCGGCGTTATCCAACGATATGTACGAGATGCACCAGCGGCTGAGTGAGATGGTCAGCGTGTATTTCTGGAACAGCGAGGTGTTGGCTGAACGCCTGGTCGGTCAGATCCTGCGGGACGCGCATGACCGTTACACCGAAATCTACAGGGCTATCAACGAACTGGATCACCATTTCAAAGATTGAACCGCAGGCAGAACACGATCGGGCAGGACAACCTGCCCAGGTTGCCTGGCGTAAGCCTACGGACGACAGGGCGCATCGAACGCCCCGCGCCCGTTGAACCGCCACGCGGCCCTTGCCGGCGATGCCGGCGCCGCAAAGGGCGCAGGCTTAGCCTGCCCACACCTCTCCAAATCTTTTCCCTTTGCGGTCATGGCGTAGTTACGGCCTGTGCCGTCCCCAAACGCTAGTCCGGCACGGTCGGGCTGCAAGGGTTCGCTTCGCCGCCTCCTCACCCGTTCGCACCCGTTACGGCGCATTCAGCCCGCAACGGGCTTGCGCTGCGGCTTGCGGTGGCGCCCCTGCCTCCCTCCCTCGGGGCCGGCCTTTCGAATGGGTACGGCACCGGCCGGTGTCGCCAACCCTGAAACTCTGGAGGTAGTCCATGCAACATGCTCATTCCGTCACGCTGCAAGTCTGTGAATCCGATCGTCTGTCGTTTCTGCCAGATCTGTTTGGCGAGGATTTTTTGCCCGCTGAAATGCAGGTGTATTCCCTCGCCGATCGCTATCTGCCGCAGTACACCGGCGGTTTTTGGCACTTCATCCGTTTGCCTGATGGGGGCGGCTATATGGCACCTGACAGCGATCGCGTGCACCTGATCAACGCCGATAACTGGTTTGACAAGACCCTCAGCGGTGACGCGGCCGGTATCGTGTTGACGGCACTGGCCATCAATCGTCGCTGCTGGTTGCATCACGATCGGGGCAATGCCGGACTGGTGAAACTGCTTATGCAGCGGGAAGAGCAGCTTTGGCGCTATATCGAGACGCACCCGGAACGCGCCGACATCTGCCGCGCGCTGGACTGACAGAGATTCGAATACGGGCGGCTCTGCCGCCCCTTATAAATAAGGAGGCAGAATTATGTTTGGTAGCGTGAAAGACGTGTGTGCGGAATTATTCCGTGAGTACGGCAGCGACGAACCTATTACCGTGCTGATATGGGACGCACACGCGGTGCGTTACTTTGCACAGCAGTGGAACCCCAACGACGGGGATGTGCTGGCAATACTGGAAACCATAGGCTGCTCTGATATTGAGGACTATCAGCGGTACGGTATCAATCAACAATACATTCAGGATGCAATGACGAAAATCGCCGATAGCCGCAGCCGGACTCGACAGGTCGAGGTGAGCGCCAGCGCGTTGGAAGCTGTGCTACACCTTGCCGCCGAAGCACTCGACAGCAACGATCTCGAGACAATGGATGACGACACGGCCCGCAAGCACTATGCCATCGAGGCGTTGTTGGCTGCGTTACATCCCTAGGTTATCACCACAAATGGCCGTCAGAGCGGCGGCCTGCTTGCCCCTGCGTACTTTTGCCGCGCAGAAAAACCTTACCAGCCGCCTTCGACGTCAGGCTACCGAAGGTGGCGGCTGCGCCGCCCTCTTTCGCTGCCTTGCGGGGGGCTGTTTAGGTGGATTGGGCAGGACGATTTATCGTCCTGGTAGAGTGATGCTTCCTGTTTCTGCATTTTTGGTGATGGGGCTTTCTACTGAGTGGATACCGGTATCGGGCGTCCGGGCGGGCTGTCGTGCTGCGCATGGCGCCGGCACACCGTCGCCCCCCTGCGGGTCGGGTAGCAGTAGCAC
>NZ_LXKR01000062.1:0-82 GCF_001692375.1 Serratia sp. 14-2641
GATAGTTGACTTGAAGATAAGCGTATCAATTGATCAATGAATGAGTGATGAGTGGTTGAGGTAGCTTTCAATTTTTTTTTTT
>NZ_LXKR01000062.1:128-8029 GCF_001692375.1 Serratia sp. 14-2641
GATATGTGTATAAGAGACAGTTTAACAATCGGTTCATTTCATAATCAAATGTTCTTTTATTTGATAGGCTTTAGTATAATATTCACGTTGCAAGGAATTCAGAAAAGCGATTGTGAAGATGAAAGTATTGTAGAGAAATATTGAAATATGTCTATACTTAGAAAGGTTAAGTATCTTAGCAAATATATAGATCAGTTTTCTTTTGCTTTATTAAATGTTGGAACGATTTTTTTTATATCAAAATTTTTGGCTTCTGATCAGGCGGCAAAGTATGTATTAGTAAGCTCATATGCTTCATTTTCTTTGATAGTTATTGTCGCGATAGTTATATCTCCATATTGGATTTTTTCTGCAGATACAAACAAGAGATACGAGAATTTTATTTTTAGCTTTTATGCCACCCTTGGTATTAGTATACTCTGTGGTTCCGTATTAGGGGGCTTATTTACAATCAACTCCGGTTCTTATACATCTGGTGCGTTAATTCTCGCACTTTCTATTGCCTATCCAGTTTATGATTTTTTACGACGTAGCTTATATGTTCATCATGGGGAGTTCGTTTCTGCGATATGTTCTGCATTACTTTGCTTTTTTGTTGCTATTCTTTACTTAATACTCAACTATCTTGATGTTAGTGTGTTTGAAGTTTATGTGATTGTTCTGATTTCATTCATTGCTATTGCAAATTTAGTAATGTACAAATTTAATATTCACCTAATAGACAGTAGTATTAAGAAGGTGAAAATAAGTTACAGGGCAAAGTCAAGCGATTATTGGTCGCTAGGTAAATGGTCTGCAGGTTCGATGACTTGCTTTTGGATGGCGACCCAAGGCCTTTTCATCATACTTAGCAAGCATATTAGCGATGAGCAATTAGTAACAACTCGACTGTGCTTAAGTATTACAGGAATAATCGCAATATATTTTACAGCTTTAGAAAATAATCTAATGCCCAGTTTAAGAAAACAATTTATCAATAAACAGTATGACAATATCCTAGTAGTCAGGAAATCTTATTATATAAAAGGTTTTTTGTTTTCGGCTTCAATGTCTTTGATAATAGCTCTCTTTTACAATTTATTTTTCCAAAATGGAATTTTTATATTTGCTATATTATGCTGTTATCAAATTTTTTCAGGACTTTTAAAGTTTGAGTCATATTTTCTAAAAGTATTACAAAAGCACAATGTAGTCTTTCTTTCTAACTTTGTGGCACTAGTTGCGACTTTAATTTTCGGATACTTATTGGGTGTCGAAAATGACTATGTTTTGGCTTTAATGATACTCTTTAATGGTATTGTGTGTTCTATGTTTTATCTGTTTTTTTCTAAATTTCTATCAAGTAATGGGGGAAAGTATGTTTGAGGACAATGTTGCTAGCAAGTTGGGTGTTTTAAATACTAGTATTGCATCGATGAATGTTGGTGATTTTATTATAATGGATTCTGCATATAAGCGTCTAACTGGTATTTTTCCTGAATCACAAAAAATACATTTCCCAACCCATGAAAGAATTACAAGGGTTGGCTTTAAGAGGCAAAGAGAAATTGGTATAAATATACTATGTGGGACAAACTGTTTAAATTCTGGAATGTTGCTGCATCGTCAATGGAATGTAGGCATGCTAAATGCGTTCCTTATGAAGAAGGTCATTACTCTAGGTGTTGGATGGGCAAACTATGAAAATAAACCAGATCTGTATACTACATTCCTTTTAAAAAATTTGTTGAGTAAAGAATATCACCATTCAGTACGTGATTCATATACTGAGACAATGCTTGCAAAAGCAGGCATAAAGAATGTCATTAATACTGCTTGTCCAACAATGTGGGATTTAACAGAGTCACACTGTTCTAACATACCAAAATCGAAAGCACAGGATGTGGTTTTTACACTAACTGATTATCGAATGGATATTTCGAAGGATACCAATTTGATTGGTGCTCTTAAAAAAAGTTATAGAAATGTATATTTTTGGGTCCAGGGTTCAAAAGATTTAGAATATTACAAAAGTTTTAAATCTATTACTGATGGGATAAAGGTGGTACCTGCAAATTTGTCTGACTTTGATAATGTCTTAGATATGTCTGGTTCAATTGACTATGTCGGTACCCGACTCCATGCTGGTATTAGAGCATTACAGAAGCTGAGGAGAAGTATTATAATTTCAGTCGATAACCGTGCTGAGGAAAAAAAGAAAGATTTTAATTTAAATGTTATTTCTAGAGATTTAACTGAAGAGCAATATATCGATATTTTCAATGATCCATTAGTGATGGATATCAAGCTTCCGCTGAAAAATATTATTGAATGGAAGGCTCAGTTTGAATAATAACCTATTATTTATTGTTTCTTCTCTTAAGCGTGGTGGGCCTATAAACCAATTGTGGGAGTTGTTAAATAACAAGAATTTTACTGGTGATTATTCTATTCTCTCTCTTTCAGATCTAGATCTACCTGGTTCTAGAAGAGGAGACTTTGAACTATTGGGTGTTAAATTATACTCCCTTAATTATAATGGGCAGAATTTCTATAGATTATCTCGAGAGATACTATCTTTCATTAATAAAAATGATTTTTATCGAGTTATTTCTCAAGGGTTTAGATCTGATATATCAGTTGCGATGATATCAGGAAATTTGCCGTGTAAACCATATGCGATACTACATAACTATATCTATTACGATTATTCTTACACATATGGAATTTTTCGTGCACTAATAATGACTTTTTGTCATGTTCGTGCATTAAAAGCATTTGATATAATTTCTGTATCAGAAAGTGTGAGAGATTTCGTAAGAAATAAATATTCATTGAAATCGACAGCGATTCGAAATGGAGTGGTAATAAATTCACAGAATGAGAAACGATGCTCCAATTTGACAGAAAGCAAAGTCACACGCTTAATTTACGTCGGTGTAATAGATAAGCGTAAAAATGTCATGAAATTGCTTGAGGCTTTTAAACGAGTTAAGCGTAGTGATATTGAATTATTGGTTGTCGGCGATGGACCTCTTAAAAAACTTTTACAGAATGGAGATGATAACCGGGTTAAATATCTTGGGCAAAGGGAGGATGTTAAGGATTTACTGTTAACTAGTGATGTTTTTTTATCGGCATCTTCTTTTGAAGGAATGCCTATGGCTGCTCTAGAGGCTCTTGCATCTGGGCTCCCATGTATATTATCAGATATTCCTCCTCACAGAGAATTGATTAATTTAAGTGGTAATTTTGGATGTGTGACAAATTATGACACTTGTGATTTATCTAAACATATTGATAGTTTAATTAGTATCAGTCGCTTTGACATTTTAAGCGATTTTTCGATTTATTTATCCTCTGATTTAATGGCTGAGCGCTATTCTGATCTTATTTTGGAGAGTAGGGGGTAATTGCGCCTCTGTTGTTATTCTTTTTGCGTCGTGCGATGACTTTTTTATAGCAACATTTAACTAAGTTATTAGTTCGACGCTTTTATTAGGTGGTGTCGCGTGGTCTGTGGAGTAATTTATCGCTTGATATCTGTTGTGTTATTAGTAATTAGTTTTTCGGTTTTTTCCAGAACGGTAAATGAAACCCGAACTATTATTTGTTGTACAACGCCATTGTCTCATGAAAAGGCTATTCGTGTTAATATTACTCCTGGCTACTCTTATGACGTAACAATGTATTATAGCGAAAATACGGTAGATAATGAATTATTTGGCTCATCATCAATAAAAGGGATGCAACAAGTTTATATAGAAAATTATAATTCATCGAGTGAATACATTGATGGGATTTATAAGGAGATAGGTTTAAATGATGTTTTTGTAAAAGGGCAGTGGGTCGTTAGTTTTGTCTTGTTTGTTCCTAGTGACTCTAACTTCCAAAAGGTCGGTATTAAAAGTAATAAGATGAATTTAAAAAAGGTTATTATTGTTCGAAAAAAAAGCAACAACTCAATGCATGAGGATATATCGTCAAAATATAAAAAAAGCATTCATTCCGTAGATGAGGGAGTTTCTATTGCTAATGGATATGTTAATGTTGCAGGTGTCAAATTATTTCCTTTGGGTATTTTTACAACTTTTGCTAATGAAAGGGATTTGAAAGTTATCAAGACTGCTGGCTTCAATACTGTTCTGAGTTATAATTATGGAAGTGGTGATGATTATCTTGATTTCCTTAGGTTGGCACAAAAAAACAAGTTGTATGTGATTTATTCCTTAAAAGATTTTTATAAAAATTCTCGGATTAAAGAAAAGTTAATAAACCGATTTAACAAAATTAAAAGCGATAAACTTGAAGGGAATGTATTAGGGTGGTACATCAATGATGAATTATCTCAGCAGTGGGGTGAGGAGTTAAGTATTTTATATCAATATATTAAAAGCTCCTCTGCTACTACGAATATTGTATTACAGCTGCTTGATAAGGTCAGCTCTGCCGAAGCATTTTTAAACTCTACAGATGTTTTATCTGTTGATCTTTATCCCATAGGTATGGATAAGAATTTGTCTTCTTTATCAAGTGTCAATCAAAAATTGAATAAATTGGTGGAAGGTCGTCCTAACAAATCCAGTTTTGGTGTAGTGCAAATAATGGACTGGGCTGTTTACAAAAACGGGCAGAAGAGTCATTTACCATCGCGACTAGAGATTGTTAACCAAGCTTATCAAGAAATTATTGCGGGTTCTAAAGGATTGCTTTTTTATTCGTATCATGATTTGTTTTTTGATGATGTTCGACGAGTGAATAGTGATATTAATAATTTCAAGAAAAAATGGAAGGCTGTTTCAGATGCTGTCCAGGAAATTAGTGATAACTCCCATGTTTTCTTACTTGGTAAAAATGAAGTAATTATATCTTCCGATAGGTTTAAATTACCGGCTAGAGTGTTTTACGATACTGATAAAAAATATTTTTTGGTTGCAAATCCGTTTAATGAAAATGTATCACTTATCTTTGATTTGAAGTTAGGCCGTTATAAAGAATGTGAAAAAAAATCAAACGACATTGTGGTTAATGAGGATTCTTTTAACATTGTACTAGTCCCTTATGGCTATAAACTCTTGTGTCTTATGTGAAGAGTTACCTCATAATAAGTTCACTTAGGTGTCTAAAGGAGTTGATAGTAAGATGGCCTGTTGCTAATTGATAAACGTTATATTTTATCTTGGCTAGTCTGCCAGATAAATAACCTTTCGTAATGACTCTCTCTTATGTTACGTTACTTAATGTTTTTTGACTATGTTTGGAGAGTGATAGTTTTGCTTGAATACAGGGTTCTCGGAAAAGGATATTAAGGTTGTTCCCGGTGACTTCGTGTGATTTTATTTTTTTCTGCATTTTTAATTAATTCAACATCGGCATGATGGTTTCTTTTCCAGATTTTGGCATATTAAAATTCTCTCAATGGGCACTATTCTTTTTTCAGGTTTGGTTTGGAATTAGTCATGCTGTCATCCCTTCATTTATCATCGGTCTCATATTTGGAAAGTTTTTTTTACTCCACTTATGCGCATTTAAACTCTTATTTTTAATTTCCCCTTGTTGTATTGCTTTTCTCTTACCACCTATTTTTTCTTGATTTTACGGTTAATTATCATTGTTAATGAAACCTGTCTATTCAGGGCTGACCTTAGCCAATACAACGCATCCGTGGTGAAAAATGGCAAAACGACATATCCTCAGTGTGAGCATAGTTGCCTCTACTG
The DNA here is from genome assembly GCF_001692375.1 of Serratia sp. 14-2641. Lineage (NCBI taxonomy): Bacteria > Pseudomonadati > Pseudomonadota > Gammaproteobacteria > Enterobacterales > Yersiniaceae > Serratia > Serratia sp. 14-2641. The sequence goes on from NZ_LXKR01000062.1 coordinate 5,828, forward strand.
AAACATTGGTCAGGCTTGCTGCGCTATCTGGACGATGTCCGGTTGCCTATAGGTAAAGACCTCACCGATAACAGCATCCGTCAGGTGGCTGTTATCGCAAAAGCTGGTTGTTTGCCGAGGTTCTTGTGCGCTGAGCAACAGATGACATCTTCACCATTCGGCTATATATAGTTCGATAACAACTTAATGTCTTTCGTATATTGCACATTTAGGAGTAACAATGGCAATTCTAGTCACCGGCGGAGCCGGTTATATCGGCTCCCACACCGTTCTGGCCTTGCTGGAACGAGGAGAAGAGGTTGTCGTCCTAGACAACTTATCGAACTCATCCGAAGAGTCACTGCACCGTGTGGAGCAGCTAACAGGTAAAGCAGCCATCTTCTACCAAGGCGACATTCAAGATCCGCAGTGTCTGAACCGTATCTTCGATGGCCACTGTATCTCAGCGGTGATCCACTTTGCTGGCCTCAAAGCAGTAGGGGAGTCCACCCGCAAACCGTTAGAGTATTATCAGAACAACGTCTCTGGCACCCTGGTGCTGCTGGATGAGATGCGTCGTGCCGGAGTCCATCAGTTTATCTTCAGCTCTTCGGCAACTGTCTACGGAGCTAACTCTCCAGTCCCTTACGTTGAAACCACGCCTATTGGAGGTACGACTAGCCCGTATGGCACATCCAAACTGATGGTTGAGCAAATTCTGCAGGACTTTGCTAAGGCAGAGCCGCAGTTCTCGATTATCGCTTTACGTTACTTCAACCCAGTCGGTGCCCATGAGTCTGGCCTGATCGGCGAAGATCCTAATGGTATCCCGAATAACCTGCTGCCTTACATCTCGCAGGTTGCTATCGGCAAGCTGGAGAAGCTGGGTGTTTTCGGCGGTGATTATCCAACAGAAGACGGTACCGGTGTGCGTGACTACATTCACGTGATGGATCTGGCGGAAGGCCACCTGATGGCCATGGATCATCTGAAGAAGGTCGAAGGGTTTAAGGCTTATAACCTGGGGGCTGGTGTTGGGTTCTCCGTGCTGGAAATGGTGCATGCTTTCGAAAAAGCCTCCGGTGTCGCTATCCCTTATCAGATCTTGCCGCGACGCGATGGTGATTTGCCAGCATTCTGGGCCGACGCCAACCTGGCGCGCCAAGAGTTGGGCTGGGAAGTGAGTCGTGGTATCGATGAGATGATGCGTGATACCTGGAACTGGCAGAAGAACAACCCACAGGGATACACTAGTAAAAACTAAGAAAATTCTTTAATATTGCGCATTCTTAAAAGCCCATTTATGGGCTTTTTTTTCGCCCTTGGAATGATAAGGAGGCTATCTATTTGCAGGCTTTATTACAAAATTTATGGATTTCATCCATATTAATTAATTGATATAAAACAAATTTGCTGATGGAGCAAGGTGCTAGTTCAATAAACCAACAACCGTTTTCAGATTAAACTGAAAGAGTGGACAATATACAGGTGTTTTGTCCGCTTAGGTGGTAGCATACGCAACAAAAATCTCGTTCAATGGGCATAAGTACGCGTTTAAGTAGTGATCGTGTGCCTTGTTGTATGCTTAACTTAGCGTATCGGTTGGACAAAACGTAAAATTTATACTTTATTTTCAGTCTATTGGTAGCTGTTGAGCCAAGGGCGGTAGCGTGCTTTTTTGATCTGGCAATAAGAAAATGGCTTTTTGGTTGTTTTTTGACCTCACCTCTACGGTCAACCATTATACTTCATGATGTAACAAAGTATGACGGTTTGGGTGAAAATCGGAATAATGACATACTGACTGCCAAGAGGATTAAGACTGAGTGATGACCTAAGAAAGCAAGTTAAAGACTGCGATTGGCGTATTTTTATTAAGTGATTGTATTACTAAAGCTTTTTAGCTTAACGTAATAAAGGATAAATAATGTTACTACCCGTAATTATGGCAGGCGGCACTGGCAGTCGTTTATGGCCAATGTCCCGTGAACTCCATCCCAAGCAATTCCTGCGTTTACATAGCATCCATTCAATGCTGCAAGAAACGTTAAAGCGGCTTGATGGTGTCGGCGTCAGTGAGCCTGTTGTAATCTGTAACGAAGATCATCGCTTTATGGTTGCTGAGGCTTTGTTGATTAAATCGGATTTAGATAAAAGCGCCTCCCGTCACTGACTTCCTCAGGCAATCCGCACACTTTCTGGCATCCCTGCACGCGTCATTTT
>NZ_LXKR01000063.1:0-7047 GCF_001692375.1 Serratia sp. 14-2641
ACTCAGATGCAGGAACAAATGACTCAGGAACTGAGTAAGCAGTTTTCAGACGTGTTGGTTGAGGTGAAAAAGGCCATCATTGCACTGGATTTGAATCTCGTACCGGCACACGAATAAGGGCACCATGAACGTTATCATCCCACCCAAAAGGCGCGACGGCGGCACCAGCTTTATGAAGCTGGTTGGCTACCTGAGTCTGCGGGATGAGAAAAAATCTGATGACGTTATCACGCCTGAAAAGATTGAAAAGCCCACATCCCGCTCCAGCCAGGCCATTTTTGACCGCCTGGTAGACTACGTTGAACGTCGCGACGAATTCTCACCCATGCAGGTCATCGAGAGCTTTCCTGATGGACGAGAGCAAGTCATTGTCGGTGGCGTTGAATGCGAAACAAATTGTTTTTCACTGGAGACTGCAGCAGCGGAAATGAATATGGTTGCTGCACAAAATCGTCACTGCAAAGACCCTGTCTATCATTTCATTTTATCCTGGCAAGCGGATGAAACGCCTACACCTGCTCAGGTATTTGACAGCGCGCGTCATTGCCTGGAAAAGATGGGAATGGGGCACCACCAGTTTGTGACCGCTATCCACCGTGACACCGACAATATTCACTGTCATATCGCGGTTAATCGAGTGGATCCGGAAACGTACCGTGCGGCTAATTTGTGGAATGATGCCGATACGCTGCAACAGTGTTGCCGTGTCCTGGAGAAGCGATTTGGTTTCAAACAAGATAATGGTAGCTGGGTGTGGGGTGATAACAACACGTTGCATCGCGCCCCTTGGCGTTTTAAGAGTGTTCCACAAGGTGCAGCCAAGCGGGAGATCTTCTCTGATAAGGAAAGTCTGTATCATTATGCTGTTCGTCAGACACGCACCCAGATAACTGATGCCATTAAAAACAAGACGGCCAGCTGGAATTATTTTCACCTCTTGATGCATGCGAATGGTCTAGGGTTTCGTGAACAGTCGGGCGGGTTGGTGATATACGATCTGGAACGACCAGACATCATGATGGTCAAGGCATCGGATGTTCACCCTACATTGGCAAAATCCAGACTTGAACCTTATTTAGGTCCGTTTGAAGGCCCTCCTTCTTTCGACTCTGGTGACCTGGAAGAGGGCGGCTATGCGATATATAACCGCTACCAACCTGAATTCCATGTGCGCGATCGTGATGCCAGAAAAGAGCGTCGAGAAGAGCGTGCTGCTGCACGAGATGATCTCAAATTGCGTTACCAACACTATCGCGGAGAATGGGTCAAGCCAGACTTGAACGTGAAGACGCGTCATCAAGAAATTGCCGCACACTATCAGGCTATGAAAGGTGATGTTCGGCACAGTTATCCTGATCCCCTGTTGCGCAAGCTGATGTATCGGGTGGCCGAGTTCGAGCGCATGAAGGCGACGGCTGAGCTGAGAATTCAGATCCGAGAGGAACGTAAGACCCTGTTTGAATCTGGGCAATATCGACCATTATCTTACCGTTCCTGGGTGGAACGCGAAGCCTTAACGGGTGATGTTGCCGCAGTTAGCCAGCTGCGAGGATGGGCTTACCGTGAGAAGCGAAAAGCCAGGACTTCTGCCCCTAATAAACATAAAGACACTGTATTGGTGTTTGGCGCCGCTGACGATTCACCGTTGCTTGAACGGTCTACCCATGCAACCCGCTTACACCGGAACGGTACAGTTGAATATCTGCGGGATGGGGTTGTCGGTGTGGTAGATCGTGGCGACCAGGTTGAGATTAAGCCCGGGTTTGAGGATTACGACGATACGGCGAATTACCACCTGGCTGCAGAGATTGCTGGTGCCAAAAGTGGCGAGCGTGTGGAGGTTGTGGGTGATGACGATTTCGTTGACCGCGTGCTGATCGAAGGATGCCGCCTGAATTACCAGCAGGAAAAAGAGGTATTCCGGCCAACAGATAATTGGCAGCGTGGTCGCTCTGAGGTTTTGGAGCATCGCCATGTTCGACCAGAGATGGGTTATGACGACCCGGCAGCATCACGACAAACTGATGATCGCGAGGATGATGCACCAACAGTGGATTCGTATTGGGGACCACGTCCTTAAACAGAGCTTCAACATGCAGTAAATTGAGAGTAAAGAGAGATAATTAATGTAAATCATTGTGTTAGGCGCTGATTGCACAGGGGTGAAGGCCTGTACAACCAGCTAACCACAACAACCTGAACAGGAGGCTGCCATGGCTGCCATCGATCCTAGCCAATTTAAGGCATTACACAAGTATTTTCCGGCTTTAACCCTCACTCAATTGGCCACCGCTTACATGTACTCGACAGGAATTCCTGTGGGAACCATCGCACAGCTTCGGGGTGTATCGGAGGACACTGTCAAAGACTCACTCAAAGCGGCGTGTAATCGAATGCAGTTAACGTCGATATCCGCAATGGGAACAGCGATTCAACTCAAGTTAAATCTTGAGTTATTAATCGCCATTGACTCAATTCATTTAAACTGAATTTATAGCGCACAGTAAAAACCTTATGTCAACCCCCTTTTAAAGGGGGTTTCGCATTTTAGGAGAAAGGATTACTCTCGCCATAATTATTTAGAAGAAGTAGGAAATTATAATAAATGACAGATAAGTCACAGTGGAAATCAGCCCAGACTGTTATTGAAATGACTCCTGATGTTAATCGGCTACTAACTCAGGCCGCAAAGCGGTCTGGTCGCAGCAAGGTTAAAGAGGCATCAATACGGTTGACTGATCATCTAAAAACAGTGACTGATATTGCAGTGCCTGGTCGCCGTTTTCTTTCCGATGAATCCAAGTAGCATTACATAGAGATCCAACACCAGGGAACTCTATTTTTAGTTTGTTTAAGTAATAATAAAAAGACATTGCGTTAATCCTTAGGGGTTTCTTTTACCTGGAATCTAGCGATTTTTGGGTGTTAGCCCGTGAGTTATTTCCACGAACTAATAATTCACCCGTTGGGGTGGGGTGCCTGTGGCCTTATTTATACGGGTGGTGTCCGCTATTTAACAATTTTGGAAAGTCGGACAGCATTCTGTAACTGTTTAGACCCTTATGCAAAAAATGCAATGTATCTATGGGGGAGACCTGCCTGTAGAGAAGATTAGCACCACCCGTGAAAGCGGGAACACTGGGCGTGAACGGGCAACACTGGCAGGGCAGGGATGCTGACGCAAAAGAGATTTGTGCAAGTCCATTCGAACGAGTGGGCTTGCCCGAACTGTTGTTGATATTCAGATAAGGAGATGTTGATGGCAAAAGGAAAATCAAACGCACTGCAAAAGTATGTATGTAATTTATCCGAGCCATTTACACTTGTTGAACCTGATATAAGTAAAGTAAATAGAAAGCGTAAGCGAGTTAGGCGCGACACATTATTTTATTTAGGTAAAACAAAAGTGCAGGTAAAGAAAAAGCACAGACCGGTATCCCTAGAAGTAAAAACCGCCCCCCCAATTTCCCGCTCTAGACCTTGTGAACGCGCAGTCGCGTGTTCAGACATTCTTTGTCGCAAGTCTGCCGAGTGGTAGCCACTTCCATTGTTATTCAGCTTGTCGTCTGACTTTTTCACCTAATCCCACGGCGTAATTGAGGTGACTCTATTGAAAATATTCCTCCCCGTTGCCCTGGCGCCGGTGGTGTTAAGTGGGTGTGCTATCAGCACCCCTGCACCACCGCGCGTTCCGGCACAAGAATTTGTGACATCATTGATACAGGAGCAAATACCGATTATCCAGCAGGCTCAAGCGGATCTGGCTCAGGCTAGCAGAATTCGTTTGAAACCTGCTCCGGCCGCTCGTGAGTCAGTGCCAGTGGCTGCTACACCGTCGCATCGCCGGCCAGATACTATTCAGCCCAAAGCGTTGGCAGGCCAGCCGGTGCCTACTTTACAGGCCATCCGCTATCTCGGAGAACGGCCGGCCAGTTTGGCGCTTGCAAGAGCGGGAAACGCTACAACGCTTCGACAAGCTATGCGTCAGATTACTCCAGCTGGATGGCAAGTTTCTTTCTCTCAAGAGCTTAAACCCGATGCACGGATATCGTTGCAATGGCGTGGTAACGATCAGTGGCCGTTTGTACTGGATGAAGTGCTGCAGCAGCAGGGGAAGGTGGGGTTGATCGATTGGCAGGCACAACGGATTTCCGTCGCGGCCAAGTCTGTCGAGTTTACCCCTGGAGCAGTAGCAGCAAAAACGCCTAACACCGTATCGGTATCTCCGTCTACAACCCCAGCTATCACCAATAAAAAGGACGCGGTGAGTTCTGGTCGTAATCCATTTGGTGGTAGCCAGTCGACGACAACGTCGACCCCGGCAGCAGCGGTTAAACCCACAGCATCGGTGACGTTACCCAAGACGATTATTAAGCCGAAAGTCTGGAGGATTGAAGCGGGTAGCACGCTGAAAGATACACTGTTCAGTTGGGCCGCCGCTGAGAAGTGCTCTACTCCAGGTGTGGCTAACTGGACTGTAGCCTGGCTGACATCAGCAAATTACCGTATTGATGCACCGCTCCAGTTTGACGGGAATTTCCGTGATGCGTTGAACAGTCTGTTCACCTTGTACGGTACGGCGCAGGTGCCGCTGTATGCCGGTGTTCGTCAGGCACAGTGTGTGATTTCGGTGGATGACAAAGAGATCCACTGATAACCCGTCGCTTGATTTAACGACTCGTGGCTATTCTCAGCAATCTCAATTTTGGGAGGCATTCCGATGAGTTATCGCGGAAGAGCAAATCTTGCCGTGTGGATATTCTGCTCGGTGATCTGGGCCTGTGTGATCTGGGGAGTTCTTCGATGATTTACTGGTTACTTTCGGTGTTTCTGGGACTTCTGGTATGGGTCAACATATCACCCCATGATCAAACAGCTGCGCAGCTGCAGGACAGCACGCTGAGTCAGCGCGCGATTCAAACCGTTCGTTACATCAATGACATCAATGACTGGCGCTATAACAACCCTTCGCAAAAAGACGGTGTGATCCCCGACAGCGCCTTCGGCTGGTCATCCCTACCTGAATTACACAATGTGCTGCAAGCTGACCGAGTGTATGTCTACCAGCCGGACCAACCTGGGTTGATGACCGCGTTGTTGGCACAGAGCCGGCATTCAGCGCTGGTTGGAAAGGTCGTCGGAAGACGTCTGATCGACAGCTTTGGTAATGACATGCAGGTTAATGTACCGGACAGCATTGCTGACGGCAGTCTGGTGTACCTCAATTAACCCCCTTATCACCAATGACCAACAATACTCACCTCCAACTGGAGCCTTTTGATGAACTCAACCGTACCCATTATCACGCGATGTGGAAGAAAATACCGCCCGGCGTCATCGGGAGGCCGCACCCTTAACGATTTGGACGACGAGGTCGAGGCTCTCGAGTTGGAATATATCGAGGAGGAGGAACAGGTGCTGCGTCTACGGGTCTTGCGGGCACGTGTCGCTGCATTACCCTTGCCCCAGCCCTCAAGATTGTTGTCCGCAATAGATACCCTGCTGGCCTCTCACTATGACGAAATGGGGGATAGGAAGACCCGGCGTGAACTGGAGTACCTGATACACATCGCACTGAGAGAGAAGGTCAAAGCCCGCCGTGCAGGGGCCAGCACACAGACGTTGGCGGCACTGGCAACCACTATCCATTACTGCCGATTGGAGTTGGAGGATATCCCCCATACGGTCTTGGACATCATCTTCCATGAATTATCCTGGCGCATCGTTCTGTGGTTTGTTGTTTTCATTTTAATTGGCATGATTATATTCATTTAGCCAACACAGCAGAGTGATTCTACACGACATCAGAATCACCGCCTGAAATGAGGTGGCTTAAATGTAATCAGCGAGCCATATTTGCGAACTTTAAATCCATTTTTCCTTTTCTGCAGAGAAAACGGGTTCTTCAACGGAAGGCCACCGTATTGAAGGTTTAAACTGAATATTTCTTTTCTCGGTGTCTTTCTCTTTCCTTCAAAAATTATTTCAGCCCCATAATTCATTAATGCTTTAACCATTTTCTCTCTACGCCTATGGTCAATAACATGTGAAGCGATAGTGACTTCTTTAACACTTGGGGTTAACGCTAGTAGTAGCAGTGATACAAACCTCTCAATAAGCAGCGTTTCCTCCTCATCCTCAGTTAATGTGCTTTCTATGGTGGCATTATCATTGGTTTCTTTTTTCTGAAAGAAACTCGCATCCACATGAACAGATAACGAGTTAAAAATCATGAAAAAATAGACATTGTCCAACTTTGATGAAACATAAAACCTCATAATTTCAAAAGGTAAATGAAGTGACAGTATGCTAAGCAGTGACATTAATAGAAGAAATAACTCAATGTCCATGCGTATATAATGGAACCAATAACTGGCACCTAACCATGTCGACAAAAAAAACGTAACCACCATCAATACAAATATGAGGCTGGAGCAATAATATTTTTGGAAAAAACCAACGTCTGATGTGAAACGTTTTCGAGAGAGGTAAGCCAGAAAACAAAATAAAGCAAAGAAAGTGACAGGAACGACCAACTGTACAGAAGGGATAAGGATCGTTGAGATATTGATCGTCATAAGTACCTATTTAATGAACATATTGCCCTGGCATAACACCACCATGAGTCAGCACTGGCAGGTGTGGCCTTTAACCGGACCACCATAATATCAGCGAATAACACCAACCTCAGCGAAAAACGTCACGCACTTCAGTTTCCATAATCTTATCAAGGCTTTCTATGAAAAAACACCTCCCCCTAACCGGGCTGGCGGCGACATTGTGTTTGCTGCTGTCCGGCTGTGCGCCGCTTGAGCGTATCGACAAGATCGACAACATGGTCTCACAAGACGAAAATCGGGCAGATAAGCATCTGCATGCCCTTAAAAAGGGTTCTGTGGTGCGTGACTTAACCTCCCAGTGGATTAACCCTTACCCGTTAAATGCCCAGCCAGGCAGCAATAGCTTACTGCCACCTTGCGCAGTGGCCATCAATCGGCCTGGGAGCATCACGCTGGCAGAAGTCAGCGCCTTTATCAGTAAACGTTG
>NZ_LXKR01000064.1:0-7011 GCF_001692375.1 Serratia sp. 14-2641
TGGGCGCACATGGTCCGTCGGCAGGTTGAGCGGCTCATGGTCCGCCAGTTGCCCATGCCAGTAGGCCAGTTGCTTGTCCAGCGTGGCACCTTGCAGGTGCTGGCGCTGCCACAGCGCAAATTCCCGGTACTGCACCGGCGGGGCCGGGAGTTCATGGCTGGCCTCTCCGGTGAACACGCGGTAATAGTGCAGCAACTCTTTTAGCAGCAGGTCTACCGACCAGCCGTCAAACGCGATGTGGTGAATGACGATGCTGAAGTAGTGGCTCCCCGCCAGCGTATAACTGCTGGCTGCAATCGGGCACTCCTGCGCCAGATCAAATACCCGGTGCTGATGCTCATGCAGCCGTGCATGCAGCGCTTGCACGCTGTCGCATGTTTCGTGCGGTAGGCTCAGTGAGAATGTCTCGGCTGGCAGGATCTGTTGATACCCCTGCCCGTCGTCGTCACACAGGATCAGGGTACGCAGCGCTTCATGACGCGCGATCACCTTCATCAGGGCCTGTGCCACTTTCTGCGGATCGGTACCGGCCTGCAGCTTGAGCGTCAGCGGGATGTTGTAGGCGTTGCTGCCTTCTTCATAACGGTCGATAAACCACAGGCGCTCCTGGGCAAACGACAGCCGCTGTTCCTCAGGCCTGGCGATCGACGGTGCCTGGATGATCTGGCTACCCTGCGCGGTATTATCAATAAATGCCGCCAGCGCACGGATGGATCTCAGGCGGAACAGGTCAGAGACATGCACACTTTTTTCTAACGCGCGGGTCAAACGGCCCACCAGCTTGATCGCCAGAATGCTGTTGCCCCCCAGGCGATAGAAGTCGTCCAGCACGCTGAGGCTGTCCTGCGGGAGGGCGAGCAGCTCGGCGAAGACCTCGGCCAGTTGCTGCTCGGTCGCCGTCGCTGGTGCTACCCGATCTGCCTGCGCCTCAAACGTCGGGACCGGCAAGGCAGCACGATCGACCTTGCCGTTGACGGTCATCGGTAGCGACAGCAGGTGAACCAGGGCCGACGGCACCATGTAGTCCGGCAGAACCTGTTGCAGATGGGCGCGCAACACATCTTGCTCCAAGGGGGCCTGTGCGACGTAGTATGCCGTCAGATGGGTATGCCCCGCCGGGTTAGTGCTCGCCAGGACCAGTGCCTGCTGGATGGCAGGATGCTCGATCAGCCGGGCTTCGATCTCCCCCGGCTCAATACGGAAGCCACGGATCTTGACCTGGAAGTCATTGCGGCCCAGGTATTCGATATTACCGTCCGCCAGGTAACGGCCCCGGTCCCCGGTTTTGTAAAGACGGGCATTTTCACCACGGCTGCGTTCGGCGTCACTGCGGAACGGGTTGGCAATAAACGCGTCCGCTGTCGCCTGCGGGTTATTCAGATAGCCGCGCCCAACGCCAGCACCACCGATATACAGCTCACCAATCGCACCTTGTGGGACGGGGCGCAGATGGCGATCCAGCAGATAAACACAAACGTTGTTGATCGCCTTGCCGATATTGGTATTGGCATCGCCAGGTTGATAGATCCGCGCCGTCGCCCAAACGGTGGTTTCGCTAGGCCCGTAACCGTTGATCAACCGGACTCCGGCCTCACAGTAGCGGTCAATCATCGCCGCGTCGAGACACTCCCCGCCAACAACCAGCGTGGACAGTTCCAGAAGTTCATTTTGTGCCAGTAACGCCGGAGGAATAAAGGCGAACTCGATGGCGTGATCCCTGATATAGGCAGAGAGCGCGATAAAGTCGAGACGCTGGTGTTCTGCCAGAATATGCAGGCAATGGCCATTCAACAAGGTACAGAAGACATCCAGCGCATGGGCATCGAAAACATATTCCGAGTACCACAACGTGTTTAGTCTGGCAGACTGCTCATAGCCCGTAGGCATACCTAACAGGTCTGACTGACCTTGCGCCAGGTTGATTAACGAGTGATGTTCAATCATCACCCCTTTTGGCCGGCCAGTGGTGCCGCTGGTATAGATGATATAAGCCAAATCGTCTGGCTGCGTGTGTGACTGCACGTTGCTGTCATCGAGCTGCGCCAGCCTGTTGGCCAGTTGCGGGTTATCAATATCCAGCAGAGGGAAATCACAGCCAGCGATGCGTGCACCATAATGCTGCTGCGTCAGGATCAACACCGGTTTAACGTCGTCGACCAGCAGACTCAAGCGCTCCAACGGTGCCTGAGGGCTAATCGGGACATAGGCCGCCCCGGCCTTGAGCACGGCCAGCATGGCAATGACCATATGGGCCGACTTATCAAAATAGAGGGCAATCGCGCTGTCAGGCTGTATCGCAAAGTTCGCCTGCAGGTAAGCCGCCAACTGGTTCACCCGCTGATTTAACTCGCGATACGTCAACCGCGTATCCTGATATACCAACGCCAAAGCATCCGGCGTTCTGGCGGCCTGCGCTTCAAACATCTGACCGACCAATTTATTCCGCTCCACGGCAACCTGAACCCGCGGCTGGTTTGCTACCAGCTGCGTATAGTCGTCCTTCGTCAGCAGCGATAACGCCTGGGGACCCATGGCAGGGTCCGCGATCAGTTGCTGTACGGTGAGCCGAATTCCCTGCAGCACGCCTTCAATGGCCGAACGGCTAAACAGCTCGCCCGCATAGTTGATCTTGAACTCAATCCGTCCATCCTGTTCGTACACCATGATGCCCAGCGGGTAATCCAGTTTTTCATCACTGTCCTCAAACTCGAGTTTGAACAGACTCTCGCCGTTATCGGCAGGCACTGGATAGTTTTCAAACACGAATAGCGAGTTGAACAGACGTACCCCCGCCTTTTGCAGTGTGATCAGGCTGATATTGCTGTAGCTATTGATGTCATTAATATGGGCCTGCAGGCGTTTGACATTCTCGATGATCGCCTCATCGGTATGTGCCAGAACGACAGGCAACGTATTGATATATAACCCAACAGATCGCTCTATCTCCTCCACCGGCAGGTTACGGCCAGACACCGTCATGCCCACAATCGTCACGTCCGCATGGCTATAAAGGCTGAGCTGTTGGTGCCAGCAATACTGCATCAGCGCATTCAGCGTCACGCCATGCTGCCGCGAAAGCGCCTTCAGCCCGTGGTAAAGCTCACCGGCCAATGCGGTCGACACGCTCTGGGGGTCTTGCAGGTGTTTATATTCACTTAAATTGACGTGTTTCATCTCCGGCTTTAGCAGACCGGTGAGATTCTCTTGCACTTCCAAGCCACCCAGATAGTTTTGCCAGAACTGCTCGGTTTCCTGGCTAACCGTCTGTAGCAATGCCTGCGCCTCCAGATAGCTTTGATCTGTGGCTTGCTCCGGCGCGCTTCCCTGTTGCAGGGCCAGATAATTTTGGTGCACATCATTGAGCAAGATCGGCAGGCTCCAGCCGTCCAGAATCGCGTGATGGTTATTAAACAGACAAATGTAGTGATCGGCCGCGCACTTAACGATATACAGCCGGAATAGCCCGCTAGCAGACAAATCGAAATGGGTCTGCTGATCCTGCTTGATGAGTTCGGCCACGGTGCTTGCTCGTGCACGTTCGTCCTGCTCACTGATATCGATAAACTGCCAACCAAAGGTGCCTTGCTTATCGACAATCTGCACAAACTCTTCCTGCCAGGAGAATCTTAGCCGCAGCGCCGGATACTTCGCCTGGCTGCATTGCCACGCCCGTTTTAACAGCTCGACATCCAACGCATTGCGATAGTGCCAGACCATTTGCGTACGATAGGCGTTGTCGATATCGCCTTGCAGTACGTAATGATAAATAAACCCTTGTTGCAGGCTGTTAGCCGGATAAATCGCCACCACCTCTTCATCCTGCTGGAGGTGCGCTAACAATTCACCGGAGACCACGCCATTAACATCAGACTCGGTGAGATAAGAGCGAGATGACCGCTTAAGCTCGTCGATCAACTGGATTAACCGCTGGCGATAAGTCGTGGCGAACAGTTCGAGCTGCTCCGGGCTGAGATCACCCTCGACCAGGAACTGTAATTGGCCATTGAGCACACCGCCGTTCAGCGCTAAAAAGTCCGTTGTGCGGTTATTCGCTGATAATGCCGACCCCGTAGACTCCTGAACAAACGCCCACTCGCCATCCCGTTCATCACCATCAAACTGGCCAAGGTAGTTGAAGGTCACTGCCGGCAATGCCTGCGCATCATAGCCAACCAACACGCCATAGCCTAAGCCATGGTGAGGAGGGGTTCGCAGCCTGTCTTTAATCAACGGTAAATTGCGTACAAGGTCACGATGCTCAATACGCAGATTGACCGGATACATGCAGGTAAACCAACCGACGGTATTATTGATATCCACATCGTCAAACATCGCCTCTCTGCCATGCCCTTCCAGCAGGACATACTGGCTGTCACCGCCAACCACCTGCGACAACGCATCCGCCAGTACGGTCAGCAGAATATCGTTCACCTCGGTGTGATAAACATGATGAAGGTCTCGCAACAGACAACCGGTTTGCTGTTGCGACAGGCTTACCATCGTACGATTGAGCGTCCCCACACGATGGGCGTCCAAACGCTGGTGCCAGGCGTCCAAATCCGTGGTCAGGTTCTCCCAGTAGTGCCTCTCATCCCTATGGTTGTTCACGGCAACGGCTGGGTAGTTTTGCAGTGAGTTGACCCATTGGCGGTAACTCGTGCCTTTCTGGCCCAGGATAGTTTGCGCATCAGCCGTCGCATCAAGGTTATCGTCTTGTGCTGCAAAGAACTGGTAAAGCGTGCGTAAGTCGTGGTTAATAATCCGCCAGCTGACCGCATCAATATTGAGATGGTGTACCGCTACATGGATACGCGCAGTCTCGTCAGCGTAGCCTGCAATATAACCGATATGGAACAGTGGCCCTTCTGCCAGGCAAAAACGGTTCTGCCAGGCCGTCAACTGCGCATCGAGTTGAACGGCTGTGAAATCCTGTTGATTGATCGCATCAAATGGCAACGTCGCTATCGTTTGACGGTAGTGGCCGACAGCGGCATCTTTCGGGTAAACGGCACGCAAAATGTCATGGTATTCAACCAGTTTAGCCACGCTCAAACGCAGTAACTCAACGTTTAACGTTGGCACTTTGACCATAAATGCCTGGTTCCAATGCCCAGCATCAGGCAATTTCCCCGCCTCGACGGCCTGGAAGAACCAGCGCTGGATCGGCGCCAAGGGTAGCTCATCCGCCAGCATGCCCGCCTCTGACTGGATAACCGGCAAATTGTCCCCCTGACGTTGCAGCAGATAAGTGCTCAATGCTTTGGCCGTTCTGTGGGCAAAGATGTCTTTCACCGTGAGATGGTGACCAGATAACTTTTTGAGTTTATTCGCCAGTTGGATACTGCTGATACTGTCCCCACCTAAACGGAAGAAATCATCGGTGATCCCCACCGCATAATCCTTAAGCTGTAATACCTCCGCAAATACGCGGCAGATCAGCATTTCACTCTCGTTGGCTGGGGCCACGTAGTTCGCCTCATCCGTTAATATCGGCAGAGGTAAGGCTTTGCGATCCAACTTATTGTTCATGTTCATCGGCAATGCCGTTAAATGAACAAACGCCGTAGGGATCATATAGGCAGGTAAACGCTGTTGCAGATGCTCAGACAGCACATCTGCTGGCAATGCGTCTGGCGCAACATAATAGGCCACCAGGTACTTTTGCCCCGAGTCATGCTCCAGTGCCAGGACCACTACCTGTTCAATCTGTGGATATTGGGTCAGACAACTTTCGATTTCGGCCAATTCGATCCTGAAACCACGGATCTTCACCTGGGCATCATTACGCCCAATATAGTCAATCTTGCCGTCGTTCAGGTAACGGACTAAATCGCCCGTTTTATACAGCCGATCGTGACGTCCTCGCGCTTTATCTTCATCACTTTGCAATGGATTGACGATAAACGCCTGATGAGTCGCCTCAGGGTTATTTAAATAGCCACGACCTACACAGTCACCACTGATATAGAGCTCACCCACGGCACCCGCAGGGAGCGGCCGTAGACAACCGTCCAGAATATAAGCGTCAGCATTGCCTATTGGCCGGCCAATGATGGTATTGCTATCGCCCGTTTGGTAAACGTTCCTGGTGACAAAGACCGTGGTTTCCGTTGGGCCATAACAGTTAACTACTTTTACCCCCTGAGCGCTATAGCGCTCCATCACGCTGCTACTGGCCACCTCCCCTCCCAGGATTAGCGTGGAAAGCCCCAATGTTTCATTGTTATTTAGCAGCGCAGGGGGCACAAAGCCGATATCAATGGCATGTTGTTTAATGTAGGCAGCAAGCGCACCGAAATTCAAACGTATCTCTTTAGACAAGACATGTAAGCAATGGCCGGTCAGCAACGGGCTGAACACATCCAGAACATGCGCATCAAAGGTATAATTTGAATAGAAAAGGTAACTTTTTGTCGGCTCTCCAATCTGGCAGATCTCAGTGCCAAAGATACTCCGTTGCGCCTCCACAAGATTGGCGACAGAATGATGCTCAATCATCACCCCTTTAGGGGTTCCCGTCGTCCCGCTGGTATAGATGACATAAATCAGATTGTCAGGTTTGGTTTGGGTTGCCACATTAACCACCTGGTGGCTGGCAGCCCGCGCTATCAACTCAGGATCGTCCACGCACAGCAGCGCCGTCTTCTGTGGATCAATCAGCTTGGCCAGCGCCTCTTGCGTGCCCAACTCCGTCAAAATAACGCGGGAATGAATATTTTCTATCGTCCAGAGCATTCTTTCTGCGGGCATATCGGGGCTAAGCGGTACATAGGCGGCACCGGCCTTCAACACCGCCAGGATACTCACGATCATGCGCTCCGATCTTTCCAGGCAAAGCCCGATCAGATCGTCCGGTTGTAAAACAAACTGCGCTCTCAAGTAAGCCGCCAACCGGTTGGCGCGTTCATTCAACTGCCGATAGGTCAGGCTCACGCCCTCAAACACCAGTGCGATATTCTCTGGGGTTCTTGCTACCTGCGCCTCGAACATTTCGTGGATCGTCATATCCCG
>NZ_LXKR01000065.1:0-6898 GCF_001692375.1 Serratia sp. 14-2641
GACGTATCGCCTGTGGCAACTCAATACGCAGCGCGTCAGTAAAGAAGAAAAGGGGACGTTCGGTGATTTCCGGTCGGAGAATCGCTGTTGCCGGCAAGTGGTGTCATTAGGCTATTGGCGCTGACAGCCCCACTGCATTGACGTTGGCGTTATTCCCTTTGACGCATCATTCATTTCCCTGCCTTCTACCCTGCGATCTGCCGGGGACACAATATACGGATAACACGATGAAATTTCTCAAAAGGCTGTGGTCAGCAGGCTTGCTGCTGCTCTTTTCCTGGCCGGCGTTCGCCGATGGGGTGAACTATCAGACCATCGCGGACGCTGCACAGAAAACCAATGACTTATCGCGCCAGGCGCTGGTCATGATCTTTGGGGATGTGGTTCTACATCCGTTTAACCCTGGGCAACAAACGTTGATTGGCTCGCTGTTTGCAATTATCAACGGTGTGCTTTGTGCCATAGCCCTGTTCTGGTTTTTAACCGTGACGATGAAAACCGTCGTGAAAGCCGGGCATGAAGGGCGTGTGTTTAATGGTGCTCGCTCGATGCTGTACCCGGTTATGACGTTTGCGGGCTTTATCACGCTGGTCCCTACCGGCTCGGGGTGGTCGATTTCGCAATTGGTGATGCTGTGGGCGGCGTCGGTGATGGGCGTCGGTAGTGCCAATCTGCTGACAGATAAAGCGGCAGATATGATGGCCAGCGGGTATTCGATGGTCACGCAGCCGACCGCGCCGGCGACCCGTTCAGCTGCACGGGCCATTTTTGAAATGAACCTGTGCAAATATGCCATCAACCGCGAACTGCAGGCACTTTATGCGTCAGGGGAAGCGAATACACCTCTGATGAGCACGAAAGGGGGCAACGGTGAGTATGAGACCGGTAATGGTAGCGCCATTTGCGGGTCGGCGAAAACACCGAACTCTGCCCGTAGCGGTGTCTGGAACGTGTTGTTTGACAGCAAGGTCGATACCGACAATGTGGTGGCGTCACAAAAGCAGGCGCTGGATAGGATGCAGACGTCGCTGGATCGGGCGGCCATGGACTTTGTCGATACCTATTTGAGTAAGCGTGATCAGGACAGTGGCCGTTTTCAGGATGTGGAAACCGACATCCAGAATGCGGCGGCCGACTATGAGGATACGGTCAACAAAGCGCTGAACCAGATCAACTACAAGGATTCGCTGCAGAGCCAACTGGTCAATCAGATCAAGAGCTATGGCTGGGTTTCTCTGGGGGCCTGGTATCACACCTTCGCGACCGCCAACAGTAAAACCAACGATGTGGCCAACGCGACGCCTATCACCAGTGGCATGAGTGGGGTGGGTGAGCACGGTACGGGAGACTTGTACAACCAGGTGTTTACCGCCTATCGCGCACAGGTGCAGAACAGTACCTATACACCGCCACTGGGGACACAAACGGAGAGTGAGATTAGTGCGGCTGGAGCTCCAAAAGAGCCTAATTCTGTTGTGATCAACGTGCTTAGAAGCCCAATGCAGGGATTAACAAACTGGATAGCAACAAAAAAATGGGGCACCGACGCCGATTTTTCTAATCAGGTCAACCCGCTAATCAAGATGCAAGAACTTGGAGATTACACGTTAGGTACGACCGAAACCTTGATGGCGGCGTATGCTGGCACTTGGGCGATTGCATCGGCGGCCAGTAACTCACCGGTGGGGTGGGCCAGTCATCTTTTTGCGGTTGATGCCGGGGCTGTGGTGAAGGATGTGATGGGCGCGCTGGCGCCGATGTTCTACTTCTTTATGTTTGCGCTGTTGGCTATCGGGTTCTCACTGGCGGTATTTTTGCCGGCTGTCCCTTTTGTTTTCTGGATGACAGGCTTCTTTAACTGGATTGTCAGCGTGCTGATTGGGTGCGCAGCAGGACCAATGTGGTCAGCGACGCATCTGGGGGCAGAGGAGGACAAGGGGAGCCGCAGCGCGTATGGGTATATTTTCCTGATCGACATGATGTTACGGCCTTCGCTGATG
Organism: Serratia sp. 14-2641; assembly: GCF_001692375.1. Taxonomy (NCBI): domain Bacteria; kingdom Pseudomonadati; phylum Pseudomonadota; class Gammaproteobacteria; order Enterobacterales; family Yersiniaceae; genus Serratia; species Serratia sp. 14-2641. The sequence goes on from NZ_LXKR01000065.1 coordinate 2,001, forward strand.
GTGCTGGGTTTTTTCTTCGCCTCTGTGGCGGCGATTGCCGGCGGGACGGTACTGAACTTGTTGTTCGCTCCAGCACTCGCCAATGCTAATGCAGATTCCATTGTTGGGCTCGTAAAAATGGTTGGCTGGTTGATGATTTATGCGCGTATTGCGACCTTCGGTGTGACGCGTTTATTCAGTCTACAGGCATCACTGCCGGACTATGTGATCTCATTCCTCGGTGGTCGAGAAGGGAATAATGTTATGGGTGGACTGGTCGATAATATGAAAAATATGTTCGGTGCTGCCGGTGCCGGTTCGCAGCGAATTCCTGGTATTCGCAATATGCCGAAGCGGTCTGGAAAAGGGAATGAAACTGATGGAATACAGTAGAAATCCCCTGACAAATACACAGTGGTTGGGTATAATATGGACAGTCACTATGGAGAATAAAACGATGGTGAAGCGGACAAAGTCAGTAAAGGAAGTATTTTTTTTCTTAGTTAAACTTGCTTATGGTTTATTGGCGTTACCATTTCTACTATTTGTAGCTGTTATCTATACTTTTATGTCATTTGACTCTGGATTAGGCTCTCAACAAAATAATGCCATTATTTTCACGTCTATTGTTTGGGCAGCGGTGCTTATTCCTGTTGGAGTGTTTTTCCTCTCGGCTTTTAATAAGCGTCGTCTTTTGCGAGTCATTACAAATGATATAAAAAGTTCCGATTTCTTTATGCCAGAACAAGGCTATGAGATGTACCATGAAGGTGATGGTAAATATCTGGGTATCGATATCAAGCGTGGCACCATCCTTTACGTGCACCGTATCCGCAAAGGTGAAGTCGACGTGATTGGACTGGATATGAATGACTGGACCAATCGGGAAGTGGAAGGAAAGATGTTCCGCCTTTACACCAAGCTCCCTGAGCTGCCCCGCATTGAAATTGCTACCCCGTGGGGCCAGCGCTGGTTTGATACGCTGGGGTCGATGGAGTTCAAGCAATATCAGCCGGCGATGCCGTTCTCTGAGTATGTTGATATTCACCGTGAACAGCTGGAGCGTGAAAATAATCTGGTGATACCCCGTTTAGCCTGAGTTGATTTTCCCCCTCCATCCTCTATAAACACCGGCCATTGAGCCGGTGTTTTTTTACTGTGGATCGATTAAGTCGACGACCAGACCGAGAACTTCATTAACGATGTGCGTTTCTGCTTTTGCCGCATAGCTTGCGCCTCTCATGGCCAGATCCAGTGCTCTGACCTGATAACATAAGGCGACCCCTGTTATCTTTCCCGTATCGGTAGAGTTGCCATCAAGATAGACCGTTACGGATGCAGAACGTGCAAGTCCACCGCCACTCGTGATGGGGACACAGATGGCCGTACCCAGCTTGGCGACCAATGCCTGCTCAGAGATAACCAGATAGTAATGCGCACCTTTAAACTCTCTACCTGATACGGGATCGCCATCAACGTGCCAGATTTCTCCCTTGCTGGGGATCCTTCTTTTAGGAGCCATCAGAGTGCCTCGCGTCCAACGTTACCGGAAGCAAGATCGTCACTCATGGCATCGTTGAACACGGCAATTTCGTTCTCATCAATACTCTTAAGTAACTCAGCGACCGTTTTACGGCCTCGCGCCACACGGGCTGCGGGTTTGATGCTGATGCCATCGGCGTTTGGGGCGATATCCAATGCTGTACCCACGGTCCATCCCATGAGTGCCGCAATGTCGCTAGGGATCGTGAGGACAACCGCTCCCCCTTGCTGGCGTAATTTGGTGACGCTCATTTGATACTCCTATGTGTAACTTTGTCTCACACTTAATATAGCACGAAGTTACATAAAGTCACACTGCAAGAGGTTATTCATGCAAAACCGTTCATCGCAAAGCGCCTGGGACGGCGATCAAGGGCAAATGTTCCTGGCCTTCTGTGCTGCCGTTCTATTGTGCTGGCTATTTTTTGATTCATTTGTGTACTGGAGTTGCTGGGTATTGTACTGGCTCTGGACTGCGGTAGATGTTCCCCGCATCCATAACTGGGCCGGTGGAAAAATAAACCTGCTGGTCGACACGGCCAATCACGCCGCCAGCGTTACCTTCGATAAGTGGCTTAATGTGATGAACGCCACTTCAGGTATCTTGCTGTTGTTCCTGGTGCCGATCGTTGTGGCCTGCGTTATTGCGCTGGTGCAGCACCCCGCGCTGGCTTTTCGCAGCAAACGGCCCATCAATGTCCATACGTTGCCGGATCTGGTCAGTGGTTTTGCCCCTTCCGTTATGCCCGTTCTGGCCATGGCATCCGGGTCGGATGGCCTGATGAATGATCCCGCTCCGGCTCACGTTTGGGCACTGAAACCCGAAGACTTCACCACGCAACATCAACTCGTTCAACGCAAGACGCTCGATCGGACTGCTGCAGCGGAGGTCTTCACTGCGCAGTTGGGTAAATCAATGTGTGATGTGACAAAGTGGCATCCTTATGAACGCGCATTGCTGGCGGTGTTTGGCCTGCAGGTATTCCTCAACGATCGGGCGGCAGCGTCAAGGTTGCTGGATGACCTGAATCGCTCCTGCGTAGTGCGGCGTTTTTTACGGCGCAAGCGGGTTTCACCTGTGCCGTTGTTCCCGTTGGCCAATGCAGCGTTTGAACGCGTGGTTCAAGCACCAGGCGTCAACGAGTGGTTGGCGCGACATGGGTATGTGCGCAGTGCGCTGGTTGGGTTGTATGCCCGTGACCTGCGATTGCCCCCGGCGCGTTTTCGTTGGCTCAAGGGCGTTGACCGTACATTGTGGTATGGCCTGCATTCTGCAGATACCGCCAAGGTGTTTGTCGAGGGGGCTGGTATTACCGCCCAGGCTCGTGCCGAGGTGCGCGCTGGCAAGTTGGGATTGCCCCGTCCGGGGATCATGGTGGATCAAGCTGTTGAAGGGCTGCAGGCCGATCTGGAAAGTCTGGGCTTGGTCTATCCGTATACACCGGGGGTTATTTGTCGTCGCCAGGCGGCAGAACAGTCGGTGATGTCAGCTGTTTATGCCGTTACTGCTCAGCCGGACAGCGAGGAGGCAACGGCACCGTAGCATTTCCCCTCTTGATTTATCTGATTACACCCACCGAATTTTTCCCCATTTGTAGGCCAGGCTACTCAGGCTCTGGTGTCGATCCTATTTGAATTAAAAGGATATTCCATGCGTTCAAAGTCAAACTATGCACCGTTCTCCGTATACATCCGCGATAACCTGTTAGTCGTCAAGCGTAGCGGGGAGGACGGCATCCGTACTTTGTGTACTGTCGACCGGCGCCGACAGCCGACATTTTTCCTGTCTGACGCTGGGGTGATGTGCTGTGACACGTTGGGAAATGTGTTCACGGTTGAGTCCAGCGCCCATGGTGGCAACGACCAACTGCTTGCGGCCTTGTCCGGTGCACAGCTGCAGCAGGCGGAAAAATGGTGCTCCCGATGGAGTACCCGGTTGACGATGGCCGGTGCATTGCTGTTTATCGGGGTCATGCTGGGTATTTACCTGGAGCAGTCCCGGGAGGGGGCACCGTTGGCGGTGGGGCCTGCGGTTAGCCTGGCACCACCGCCTCTGGTTGTGCCGCCGGCACGCTCTTCGTTGGCCAGCGCTAATAATGTCGTCTCCCCTGAAATACCTGTACCCGTCCAGCAAGCGCGAGTTGCCGCGCCAGAAGATGGCTGGGCGCTGCCGGCGTCAGTCCGGGCTACCCTGCCGCAGAAGCTGAAAAGTGCGGCCGATCGCCAATTGTTCACCGTGAACTATTCCTCTGGCCATGACCGCACTTTGTATGTATTTGCCGATCCCAACTGCCCTAATTGCAGGTATCTCGAGCCTGCATTAGTGGTTGCAGCCCATTTGGCGAACGTGGTCGTCTTCCCAGTGGCCGTGATTGGGCGCGAGAAATCCATTGCTGCCATCACCCCGGTGTTGTGCTTGCCGCCAGCGCAACGGCCGGCTGCCTGGCAGGCATTATTTACGGTTGGCACGGATGGACTGCAGCTGGGTAAACAACGCCCAGTCGACAAGAAAGCCGATAGTGCCTGTGATGTGGCTGAAAAGGCATTGGGCGTCAACGAAGTGGCCTATCAGGCCTATCGCATTCCGGGTACGCCTTGGGTGATTGCGGATGATGGTCGCTATGTACCCCAGGCGGTCCTGCGAGACCCCGCCCAACTGAGTCAGTTTCTGAGTGAGAAGGAGACGCTGAATGCAACCCACTGACTACGGTGTTGAACGCAACCGCGTTAACCGCCGTGTTTATCACTCAGCATTGGGGGACTGGATGCTGTCCCCGGGAGGGCTGGCGCTGGGGATGACCGGGGCTGTCATCGCCGGTGTGGTTTGGCCGGTCACATTGTGGTTAACGCTGCCCGTGATGATGTTCTGGGCGCCCGCGATGCTGATGGAACCCTGGCAAATGCCGATGCGCATGCCGACCGATATGGATCGGCTCGATCCTTCTACACAACGGCAGGTGCCGGGCAAGCTGTTTGGCTTCTTGCCCGTAACGGTTATGCGTATCGCCATGGGCAAGGCGGCCGGCATCCTCTATCTGGGGTATCTCCGTGGGCGTGATGCTGGGCGTGAACTGTGGTTGTCGATGGATGACATGACGCGGCACATTCTGATGTTTGGCACCACCGGTGCCGGCAAAACGGAAACGCTGCTGGGTTATGTGCTCAACCAGCTCAGTTTGGGCAAGGGGTTGATTTACTCCGACGCCAAGGCACAGAACGACGTGGCGCTGGCGATTGCGTCTCTGGCGCGGCGCTTTGGTCGTGAAGACGATCTGCGGATGATGAACTTCATCACCGGCGGTCGTTCGCGGGCTCAGGAGCTGCTGGAAGATGTCAAAAACCGGCCGCAAACCAATACGGTCAATGCCTTCGGCATC
>NZ_LXKR01000066.1:0-142 GCF_001692375.1 Serratia sp. 14-2641
GGGTGTTCAAGTGTGCATGCATCGAGTCATAGTTGCATATTGTGTGAGTTATGGAGTGGTTGGAGATGATAGTAGGTGATAGAGGTTGTAACTGAAACTTGGGTGGGTATATTTTTTTTTTTTTTTTTGTATTTTTTTTTTT
>NZ_LXKR01000066.1:188-420733 GCF_001692375.1 Serratia sp. 14-2641
GAGATGTGTATAAGAGACAGAAAGGGATGAATATAAACAACTCGGAAGAGATCTTAATTGGTTACGTCTTGCAGATGTGAAGCATGTATTAGAAAATTTTGATGAATTAGTTGTAACTAACTTTTATGATTCTTATCTAGAGTCAGCTAGGTTGCTTCAAGAAATAATTGACGAAGAGTATGTAAAAAAAATAGAGAGTGACTTTATTATCAGCGGAATGCTGAATGAAATGGGTTATTAACGTCCGCATCTGGGGAAGTAGTTCCCATGACCACAAATTGACCCAAACGCCCACGCTATAGCCGTTTTCAGCACGCAGTTACAGGTATCTAAATCATTGATAACTATGTAACTGCTTGTTTTTATTACCCTCAATATGGCGGCTTAGGCCTCCCTTTTTTTATGCTCTTTTCTGAGCTAGTAACCGTTATTGACATGAGTTCGGTATTAAGTTTATATCCGTTAGTACAAAAAATTAGCATCATGAAGCCAGCCAGAAGGACATTGGCGATGAAAAAATACTCTTATCCTTATCTTTTTAGCGTGACGATACTATTTTTGGGATTCGTTTTGGGGATGGTACTATGGCGTAGTGAGATCTATCGTCAAACCTTTCTGAATCGTACAAGTGTGCGTTATATGTTTGTGACGGCGCTGGCACTGGCTTTGCTTATCTCACTTTTGATTATCAGAAGTGGCGCGTTTAATAGCAGTAAATTCATTGATTATATTAAGCTTTATGGTGCTATTAGCATCGTAACGGTGCTTGTCGCTATCATGTTATTAATAACGGCTACTTACTATCTACCCAGTAAAACATCTTCATATACTACGACGTATTCCTATGCTTACGGGAGTCGCAACAGTTGTACTGGGGCAGAAGTTAATGATGCAGATTTAGACATGAGTATTAGAGTATGCAATCCAGTGGGCAACTATGAGTTTAATAACAAGATATATATTGAAAAACGAACTAATGCCCTTGGTATGGTGGTGACTTACGCTATAACTTTCCCTTAAAGGTGGCACATTGTCAAAAAGAAGAGGACATTGGGAACGAGATAGTGCTAGTAAAGGCGGGGAAAGTCTTCTTTTGGATGGAAGGGGTGCTCATGGATCTCTGCTCAAACAACCAACAGGCGGGGGCAAGCCCCGCCGTTGGGTTGCCTTACCTTGCGGATTCGTAAGCCATCATGGCCGCAACCTCCGTTTCTCCGCTACGAATGCGGATCTCACAGAGTCTTTTCCTGGTCATCCAGGTGAACACCAGTACGGTGATACAGAGAATAACCAGGGCCATTACTACTAACTTTTGCGGCATGATAGCCTCCTTGTCCTTGCCTTTCGGCGGGTAAGAGGCTACCTTTATGGTGTTTGGGCATAAGAGTGGCCTCGGGTTGATTTACATCGATTCGGGGCTTTTCTCTTTCTATCCCTTGTTAATGCTCAGGACAAAAAGATCCAGAGCACCCAAGCGAATGTTAACAGTAATCCCGCCTGGTAATAAATCAGCGCTTTGTTACATAGAACAAGTAAGCTGAACGGGATCAGTGTACATCCTGTTTAATTTGTTGGTTTTTTTCCCTGTTTATTGCGATGCTGATGGCAGTTCATCGATCGTTGCAAGAGAGGGAATAATGTCCACCCCATCCGTGCTCAAGCCACCAACGTTGGTCGGCAAACAAATAGAACTACGACCCTTGCAGCCAGAGCACCGTGAGGCAATGCTGATCGCCGCTGCTGATGGCGAACTGTGGAACCTGAAGGTTACCGCAGTGCCGAGTGCCAGTATGATCGACAGCTATATCGCCACCGCCGTGGCAGGCCGTGATGTTGGCTCCATGCTGCCGTTTGTCATTGTTCAGCAGGATAGCGGGCTAATTATCGGCAGTACCCGTTTCTGGAAAATCGACCGGGCTAATCGCAAAATGGAAATCGGCCACACCTGGCTGAGCCAATCGGTGCAGCGTACCGGCGTGAATACTGAAGCGAAATACCTACTGCTCGGCTATGCCTTTGAAGTATTACAGGCGGTACGGGTACAGTTCACCACCGACGAACTGAACGACAAGTCACGCGCGGCAATTTTGCGGATTGGTGCCAAGCAGGAGGGGATTGTACGTCATGAGCGCATCATGCCCGACGGGCGCAAACGTAACTCGGTCAGGTTCAGCATTATCGATGATGAATGGTGTGAGGTGAAAGCCAGGTTGGAAGTTTTGCTGAAGCGCTAAACTCGTGGAGCAAACATTGGCATGATCTCATTGGGCGCAGCATGCAGCGCCCCTACAATAGCCTTTCAACTCCGTGCTAAATTCCCCACGCCACCGTCGATCAGCAGTTCACTGCCCACCATGTAGCTGGATTCGTCAGACGCGAGGAATACGGCGGCTTTGGCCAATTCCAGCGCAGTCCCCATGCGGCCAATCGGCACCAGCGCGTGGATCTCTTCGCGCAATTCCTGTTCAGCCTGTGCCGGTAAACCCAGCTTGCCCAGCGCCGGAGTTGCCGTTGGGCCAGGGCTAAGGCCGTTGACACGAATACCGCGCGGGTGCAGCTCAGCAGAAAGCGAACGCGCCAAAGACAAAATCCCGGCTTTACTGGCGGCATAGACACTGCTTTGCGCCAGGCCAATATGCGCGCTGACGGAACCACACAGGATCACCGAGGCAGGATTGCCCAGCAACGGTAACAGGGCCTGGATCAAAAACAGAGGGCCTTTGAGATTGGTGTTCATCAGTTGGTCATAGCGTTGTTCATCCCATTCCTGTAACGGCAGGTGGGTGACATCACCGGCGTTGATATACAGGATATCCAGCCGGGGCCAGCTTTTAGCCAACTGCGCGGCTAAAACAGGCTGTTGGCCGATATCCCCGGCGTCATTGTGCAATAGCACGACATCCCCTAGCGTTTCGCCAGCCGCTGTTAACCCGCTTGCGCTGCGCCCGGTGATCGCCACGGTGGCTCCTTCGGCAATAAACTGCCGGGCCGTCTCCAGCCCGATGCCGCTGGTTCCCCCGGTAATCAACGCGTATTTACCTGTTAATCGTGACATAACCCTTCCTCTCGTTGGTCAGTTACGCCATTATTGGTCTCTCAGTACCTTTTGCATAGTAGGTACCGTTTGGATACTAAAAGACAAGGTGGGATGCAATGGCGTCAATAGTGAAAGGGCAGGTCGAAAAAAATTTCCCGTTACCGCCGGCGGGAGAACCGTGCCCGATGGTGAGCTTCGTCAATTTGGTTTCGGGAAAATGGGCGATCCCGATCCTGTATCGCCTGATGGTGATCGACGGTCCAATACGCTTTAGCAAATTACAGCGCGCGGTGGCCCCAATCGCGCAAAAAGAGCTGACGCGTCAGCTCCGCCAGTTTGAACAATGCGGTCTTGTCACTCGGCAAGTGTTTCCTGAGGTGCCACCACGGGTGGAATACGAGATAACGCCTCTGGGTAAAACGTTGCGCCCCACGTTAGACTCGTTGGCCGATTGGATGCGTGGCCATGCGCCGCAGTTGATTGGTAGCCAATAACCGCTGGTAAACTCGTAAGGTTGAGTGATTCTCCATCACTCGATACGGAAAGTGCGCAATCGGGTTGATAGCAGTAGAATTTGTCACGCATACTGCGTAAACCAATATTTTCGCTGAACAAGGAGTTCCAGATGGCCGAAGAAACGATTTTCAGTAAAATTATTCGCCGTGAAATCCCTGCCGATGTCGTCTACCAGGACGAGCTGGTCACCGCATTTCGTGATATTTCCCCACAGGCACCGACCCATATCCTGATCGTGCCGAACGTCCTGATCCCAACGGTGAACGACGTGACCGTGGAACATGAGGCCGCATTAGGCCGTATGATCACCGTGGCGGCCAAAATTGCCGAGCAGGAAGGGATTGCCGAAGACGGTTACCGCTTGCTCATCAATTGCAATCGTCACGGCGGGCAAGAGGTCTATCATATTCATATGCATTTAGTCGGTGGGCGCGCTCTGGGCCCGTTGTTGTCACGTTAACCGAGGAAGACCATGCGCTATATCCACACGACGCGTTACTTGATGGCGCTGGTGCTCCCCGCCGCGATGCTGATGGGCTGTAGCAGCCCGAAGGGCATCTCGGTCAATGAACGGCAAACGGTGGTGATGGATTCACCGGTACTGACGGCGGGTATTCTGGCGGATAACCCGTCTATTGCCGACGCATCTGGCCGCCTGCGGGCCAGTTCGGTGCTCAGCAACACCCAGACGACGCCGGTGACCCTCCACTATCGTTTCTACTGGTATGACAAACAGGGGTTGGATATCCTGCCTTTTGAACAGCCGCGTACGGTCACCGTTGCCGCCAATTCAGACACCGAGATTTATTCGTTGAATGGCAATCTTGATGCCAAGCGTGTACGTCTGTATTTATACTTATAAGTTTTGGGTTACGTTGGAGAAGGTAATGAAAAAGTTCCTATGGGTGGCACTGGCCGCGTTGGTGTTAACCGGTTGTCCATCACGTCCGCCAGAGCCTACGGCACCGGTGACGGTAGAGCCACAACCGCAACCAGAGCCTCAGCCTGAACCGTTGCCACCAACCACCGAGCCGGTGCCACAGCCGCCGAAGATCCAGCAGCTTGACTGGCTGGGCAGCGTGCAGCCGTTGGTCAATCAGATGCTGAAGGCTGATGGCGTCACGCCTGGCAGCGTATTGCTGTTGGACAGCGTGAAAAACAATACCAATGGCTCATTGAGCATCGGCAACGCCACCTCGGCGCTGCATCAGGCTTTGGCATCCAACAACACCTTTGCCGTTGTGCCGGAATCGCAGTTGGCGAGCGCCAAACAAACGCTGGGCCTGTCGGCGGAAGACAGCCTCGGATCGCGCAGCAAGGCGATTGGCCTGGCGCGCATCGTCAATGCGCAATACGTGTTGTATAGCGACGTCAGTGGCGATGTGAAGTCACCGGCGATGGAAATGCAACTGATGCTGGTACAAACCGGTGAGATCGTCTGGTCAGGCAATGGCGACGTCAAATACTGAATCCCAGCTGCGGCGACTCTTGAGTAACAGGCTGCCGGCGGTAAATACCGCCGGTTGTCATTTTAGCCTGGTAGAAGGGTTGAGCGGCGAGAGCTGGCGGATCGACAGTGGCGATGTGCAACTGCTAGCCCGTCCGCAGACGCCAGAAAAACGCATGCTCGGCGTTAACCGTCGGCGTGAGGGGCAAGTGCTCAAGCGTGCTGGATTAGGCATGGGGCCAAAGGTGTGGTTACAGAGCCCTGAGTGGTTGATCGTCGAATGGCTTGCCGGTGAGAGCGTTGACGAAACGGCGTTTGCTTCCTTAACGGCCAACGGGGAGTTGGCAGAGTTGACCGCCCGGTTGCATAACCGTGGGTTGAGTGGTTACCGGCTGGATCTGCAACAGCAATATACCCGCTATTGGCAGCAAATTGATCGCCGGCGGATCACGCCAGCCTGGCTGCGTTGGCAGCGCTATTTCATCAACGGCACCATGCCGCGACCGTTGCAGTTGGCAACGCTGCACATGGATATTCATGCCGGTAATCTGCTGCGACAGGCCGGTCAGCTAAGGCTGATCGACTGGGAGTATGCCGCCGATGGCGATATCGCCCTTGAGCTGGCGGCGATGTTTCGCTTCAATCAATTTTCCCCGGCTGTGCAACAACGCTTTTTAGAGCAATACCAACCCCACGGCTATGCCGATTTGCCGCAGTTGGCCTCACAGGTTCAGCGTTGGTTGCCGTGGGTGGATTACCTGATGCTGATGTGGTGCGAAGTGCGCTGGCAGCAGTGTCGGGATGCGGAATTTTTGCGTTGGGGCGCAGCGTTATACCGGCGTTTTTGTTTATCATCGTCAAATTAATCATGAATACTGATGTGAGGTGGCCGTGGGCCCAGTAATGCTAGATGTCGTCGGCTATGAGCTGGACGCAGAAGAACGCGAAATTTTAAAACACCCGCTGGTAGGGGGCTTGATCCTGTTTACCCGCAACTTTGCCGATCCGCAGCAGTTGCGTGAGCTGGTTCGCCAAATCCGCGCGGCCTCGCATTCGCGGCTGGTAGTGGCGGTGGATCAGGAAGGCGGGCGCGTACAGCGCTTTCGCGAAGGTTTTACCCGCTTACCGGCGGCGCAGTCCTTTGCGGCGCTCAACGATGCTCAGGAAGGCGGGCGTCTGGCTCAGGAAGCCGGGTGGCTGATGGCCTCGGAAATGATTGCCCAGGATATCGATATCAGCTTTGCCCCGGTATTGGACATCGGCCACGCCAGCGCGGCGATTGGCGAGCGTTCTTTCCATAGCGATCCGCAGCAGGCGTTAGTGATGGCCGAACGCTTTATCCAGGGGATGCACAGCGCCGGGATGAAAACCACCGGCAAGCATTTCCCAGGGCATGGCGCAGTCACGGCGGACTCGCATAAAGAAACTCCGCGCGATCCAAGGCCATTGGCTCAAATCCGCGAACATGATATGACTATCTTCCGTGAGCTGATCCAACGCGGATTGCTGGATGCCATCATGCCAGCCCACGTTATCTATACTGAAGCAGACCCGCGCCCGGCCAGCGGCTCGCCTTACTGGCTGCAGCAAATCTTGCGTCAGGAGCTAGGCTTTGAGGGCGTGATTTTCTCTGACGATCTGTCGATGGAAGGGGCGGCGATCATGGGCAGCTATGCCGAACGTGGCCAGGCGGCGCTGGATGCCGGTTGCGATATGATCCTGGTTTGTAATAATCGGGCAGGGGCGGTCAGCGTGTTAGATAACCTGTCCCCGGTCAAAGTAGAGAAATTGCAGCGGTTATATCATCGCGGTCAGTTCACCCGTCAGGAACTGCGCGATTCCGACCGTTGGCAAAAGGCGCATCATGCGCTGAGTCAATTGCATGAACGCTGGGAAGAGCATAAGCAACGCTCAGCGGGGTGAACGGCCAGGGCGCCGCAAGAAGGCGGCGTTAATAATGGGGGCTGCCAGCGGCCCCCAGCTTGTTGCGAGGAACCACATGATTATCTATTTGCATGGCTTCGATTCCACCAGTCCCGGCAATCATGAAAAGATTATGCAGTTACAGTTCATCGATCCGGACGTGCGCTTTATCAGCTACAGCACTTTGCATCCGCGCCATGATATGCAGCATTTATTGAAAGAGGTGGACAAGGCGGTACAGCAGGAAGGGGATGCCCATCCATTGATCTGCGGTGTGGGTCTTGGGGGTTTTTGGGCCGAACGTATCGGTTTTTTGTGCGGCATCCGTCAGGTGATCTTCAACCCGAACCTGTACCCGGAAGAACATATGCACGGCAAGATCGACCGGCCGGAAGAGTATCGCGATATCGCCACCAAATGCGTGGAAGATTTCCGTGAGAAGAACCGCGATCGCTGCCTGGTGGTGCTTTCTCGCCAGGACGAAGTGTTGGACAGCCAGCGTAGTGCCGAGTTGCTGCACAAGTATTATGAAATCGTCTGGGATGAACAGCAGAGTCACAAGTTTAAAAACATCTCGCCGCACTTGCAACGCATCAAAGCGTTCAAGACATTGGCGTAACAGTTTTATAACGCATTTTTGAGCCGTGAACGCTGTTCCCCAAGGGCAGCAATTGCGGCTTTTTTGTTTTTATCGTGCCCGTTTTCGCCGGTGGGCAGCAAAATGTAAAACTGTGATCTCACGCTAACTATTTGAATCACAATCCTCAAAAAATCCCTTCGTCCAGCCTTTAACCAAAAAACTTTGATGTACATCAATTTTGGTATGACCAAATAACCTCTCGTGCTATTCTGGCCCCAGATTGCAGGTTTAACTTAAGCGAACCCTATGTATTCTAAGGATATTGTTTATTTACCCTTAGGCAACAATTGGTTCACATTCAGGGGGTCATTTTGACAACGCCAAAGAAAAAAATTGTTATTGTCGGCGGTGGTGCCGGTGGTCTGGAGCTGGCAACCAGCCTGGGCCATAAACTGGGTCGTAAGCACAAAGCGGAGATCACGCTGGTGGATCGCAACCACAGCCATCTGTGGAAGCCGTTGCTGCATGAAGTGGCTACCGGCTCCCTGGATGACGGTGTGGATGCGTTGAACTACCTGGCACATGCGCGTAATCACTTCTTCAACTTCCAACTGGGTTCACTGGTCAACATTGACCGTGAAAATAAAACGCTGCAGTTAACGCAGATCTGCGATGAGCAAGGCTGCCAGCTGGTTCCCGCCCGCGAGTTGAGCTACGACATCCTGGTGATGGCGCTCGGCAGCACCTCGAACGACTTTGGCACCCCAGGGGTAAGAGATAACTGCATCTTCCTGGATAACCCGAATCAGGCGCACCGTTTCCATAACGAGATGTTGAACCTGTTCCTCAAGTTCTCTGCCAATCCGGAAGAGAAGGAGAGCGTGAATATTGCCATCGTGGGCGGTGGGGCTACCGGCGTTGAGCTGTCGGCAGAGCTGCATAACGCGGTCAAACAGTTGCACAGCTACGGTTTTGAAGGGCTGGATAACAGCGCCTTGAAGGTTACCCTGGTGGAAGCCGGTGAGCGTATTCTGCCAGCGCTGCCGCCGCGTATTTCCGCAGCGGCGCATCAGGAACTGAACAAACTTGGCGTGCGGGTATTAACCAATACCATGGTGACCAGTGCCGATGAGCATGGCCTGAACACCAAAGGCGGCGAATTTATCAATGCCGATCTGATGGTGTGGGCGGCCGGCATCAAGGCTCCAGACTTTATGAAAGAGATTGCTGGGCTGGAAACCAACCGCATCAATCAGCTGGTAGTTGAGCCAACGCTGCAAACCACCCGTGATGCCAACATTTTTGCTATCGGTGACTGCGCTTCCTGCCCACGTGAAGGCGGCGGCTTTGTGCCACCACGGGCACAGTCTGCTCACCAGATGGCATCACGTTGCTATAGCAACATCCTGGCGATGATGCACGATCAGCCGATGAAACCTTACGTTTATAAGGATCACGGTTCACTGGTCTCGCTTTCCCGCTTCAGCACCGTAGGTAGTCTGATGGGCAACCTGATGCGCGGTTCAATGATGGTCGAAGGGCGTATTGCCCGCGTGGTGTATATTTCGCTGTACCGTATGCACCAGGTAGCGCTGCATGGCTATACCAAAACCGGCCTGATGATGCTGGTGGGTGGTATCAACCGCGTGATCCGTCCGCGCTTGAAGATGCACTGATTTTTTTAACCCATTCGTTCGGTTGATGAAAACCCACGTAGGCTTGCCGCGTGGGTTTTTTTATTGCCGTGAGATAGGGAGCTGGCAGGGATAGGATTCTTCTCAATTCATGGGTTTTGGCCCGTTTACAGTGCGTTTTGCTCATTGAGTCTTATTGCGAGGCTGAACTTCCTTGTGCAGACTTTAGGGAGTTTACAGACGGCGCGTCACGCACGCCGTAAACCGGGGGATCGCCAGTGATCACGGCGAGCTCGCCCGGTGCATAATGCGTGGTAACACATTCAGGAGGATTTCCTGTGAACAAATCAATGTTAGCCGGTGTTGGGATTGGTATTGCAGCCGCTCTGGGAATTGCTGCCGTAGCTGGTCTGGACGTATTCACTCCTGGCCCACAATATGCGCAGGTTCTCGCCGCAACACCGATCAAAGAAACCATCAAAACCCCTCGGCAAGAGTGCCGTAACGTCACGGTGACCCATCGTGCGCCGGTTCAGGATGAAAACCGCATCGCTGGCTCCGTGCTGGGGGCGGTTGCCGGGGGCGTGATTGGCCACCAGTTTGGCGGTGGCCGGGGCCGTGATGTTGCGACCGTGGTAGGTGCGCTGGGTGGCGGGTATGCCGGTCACCAGGTACAGGGTGCCTTGCAAGACAACGACACTACCACCAGCACGCAGCAGCGCTGCAAAACGGTGTATGACAAATCGCAGAAAATGCTGGGCTATGACGTGACTTACAAGATTGGCGACCAGCAGGGCAAAATCCGCATGGATCACGATCCAGGCACCCAGATCCCGCTGGATAAAAGCGGTCAGTTGATACTGACCAAAGTCTGATCTTCGCAGTTTACTCCTCACAACAATCCTTCAACAGGGCTGAGGAATAATCCCTACTAATTTTTTTAGTGGATTCAGATAATTAGAACGAGTGCTTTACGAGCAATCTGTTCCATTTTGTTCGCAAATTGGCAGTGAGATAATTACGATGACCTTTTCTCGTCTGCTTAAGGTTGTTTTTCATCCCGTTTCTAGGTGAAAAACAGCCTGCTTCTCGTCTCAATTTTTCTGGGGATTCCTCAGCCCACAGGGAGAAGGAATCGTTCTGGCGCCGATAATCGTTGATTAGGCCTTCAACGGTGCTGGTGTCCGGATACGGTAAGAACGCTAAAAGTCGGTATCAACGCCGTCATGCGTACTTTAATAACTCGCGCCGAAGCGGATAACGTCCTCACTAGTCGCTCATGCTGATGTAGCGCTTACCTGCGAACTCGATGAACAGTGGAGCTTTGTCTGCAATAAGGTTCGCCAGCACTGGCTCTAGTATGCAAACAATACCAAAACAGGCAGTGTACTGGCCTACACCTTTGGGCACCGCACCGATGAAACTTGCCGATTACTGATCCCGTTCAATATCGGCATGCTAGCCAGTGATGAATGGGGCAGTTATAGCCGGAAAGTACAGAAGGATAAGCATCTGACGGGCTGCATATTTACTAAATGTATTTAACGTAATAACCTAACGTTGCGAACCCCTATAAAGCGCATGTACCATAAAACAATCTGATTCTCATGGTCGATTGAGTTGCAAGAAAAGGTCATCGGGGCCTCCATCGAAAAGTACATGTTCTACTTATTGGAGTCATTACCCGCGTTAGTGACTTTTCTCAGCTTATCGGCCAGCAGTACTGTAGCAAAACAGCACTCAGATATATCCCAACACCATACGAACCGTGTGCTATTAGACTACGCTGGCGCGCTATATTAGGTTGCGGTGTCTTGGATGCAGCCAAGCCAAAACCAAATCCAGGTTGCATAACAAAGAAAGGGGCTATGACGCTTATAATGCCCATAATGAGTGCTGCCAAAAATGTGGGGTGCTCAAGCCAGTCTTGCCCCATGAGATAAATAAATATCAGAGAAAAGACGACGCCGATAGCGTAGTGTGCCGTCCACCCCAGAGCCTTTTCTCCGCTTATTGGTGTTGTCTGCATGATGGTATGGTGAAAAAACTTGCCATTTGGCATGTGTCCTAACCAGCGCCCGACTAACTGATAGTTGAGCGAAGGGATATCAAAAAAGCGTTTTTGCAGTAATGCCCAGATGTCCATTACTAAGGTTGCTCCAGTACCAATCAGCACTGCACGTAATAATATATCCATTTAACGATCCTTTTTACGCTTCTAGGACGTGGAAAACGTAACATGTTCTGTAACACAATCTCGATTGAAAGGTAGCAGCAGTAAACTGGTGGGCTCCTTCAACCTTTGATATAATATCTTTCAATTATTATATTGAATGATGGGGTAGTAAAAACAATATGTCAACACTCAATGGCGATAGTCAACGTCAAGTTCTTAATGAATTTGCAGAAGTGACACGTTCCTTGGGGAACTCACATCGTCTGCTACTGCTTGAGCATATCGCACAGGGAGAAAGACCGGTTGAAAGGCTAGCGGAACTGGCTGGTCTTACGATAGCCAATGCTTCTCAGCATCTTCAACATCTCAAACGTGCGGGGTTTGTGCAATCACGCCGCGAAGGGAAAAACGTCTACTACCGTTTGGGCAATGGGCCAGTCCAGAATATCTTGACGGCGATTCGGCAATTTGTGGAATATCGACATAGCGAGATCAGATCATTCGTTACTGATATTTTCAGCCAGCGTGAACGGCTGGAATCGATTTCTCGCGAAGAGCTTCTGCATCGCTTGAATGAGGGGGATATTACTCTGCTGGATGTGCGTCCCCCCGAAGAGTTCGCCTCTGGCCATCTGCCTGGAGCGGTCAATATTCCGGCCGAAGAACTAGAGGGTCGCCTATCTGAACTGCTTAAAGGACAGGAAGTGGTGGCGTATTGCCGCGGGCCGTACTGCGTCCTCTCTCTCAACGCTATGAAAACCCTGCATACCAATGGGTTTCTCGCTCGTTGCCTAGAGGATGGCTTTCCGGAGTGGAAGGCCGCCGGGTTGGAGGTGCAAATTAACCGGTAAGTCCTCGTTTTCTCTGTTTACTGGTATAACCTGTCACGGAAACACCACTGGATCCTGATACTCAACATTATGGTTCCAGTGGTATTTCGATTATTAAGGCTAATTGATCTTTTTCATTAAAATTAGCGCGCCTATCGCTGCGAGTAAATAGACTCCTCCTGCAGTGCCAAATGCCCATGCATAGCCATTAACTACGTTTGCCTGGGTTGCCGCTACTGCCATTAATGCAGCCAGCCCCATAGTTGGACCTAACTCCATTGATGTGTTCATTACGCCGCCCGCAAGGCCCGCTTCGCGTAGGGGAACATTTGCCGTAGAAAGTACCGCACTGCCGGAAAAGGTCAAAGAAGCTCCGGCGGGGAGGATAAATAAACCAGGAAGCAGGCCAAGTACATAGTGGGTTTGCTCATTGAGCTGTGCCAATAAAAGCAGCCCCGCAGCACCGAGCAGTAGCCCGACAATTGTGATTTGCAAGGCGCCGAAGCGCATAATGAGGGCCCCGGCGGCACGATTCATAATTAGGAGTCCAACGGTATAAGGTATAAAGGCCATGGAGGTTGCAAAAGAGGACCAACCGCGAAATTGTTGCAGATACAGGGAAAGTAAAAAGGTAATCAAGCCCATACCCGCAGCGGCCAGTAGAATACCAATCAGGCCAGTCATGCGCATTGGGTTGAGGATAAAACCAGGGGGTAGCAGAGGAGAGCTAACATGTCGCTCGACGAGCATGAAAGTGAAAATGAACAGCAGGCCAGCGGCAACAGGCAGATAGACAGGCGCAGTCAGCCAAGAATATTCGCCACTCATGATCAGGCCAAAGCTGAACAGCGAAATGCCACTAGTCGCCAATAGAGCACCACTCAAATCTAGACCAGGAGAGTCGTTATCATGTAGGGGGAGCGGCTTCATCATTGTGCGTACCAAAAGCAGACCGGACAAGCTAACAACAACCGGAACAATAAACATCCACCGCCAAGACAGCCAAGTGGTGATGATGCCTGATGAAAGAAAACCAACGGCTCCCCCCAGAACCGATACTCCGCCCCAGGTTGCCATTGCATGGTTGAACTGGCCCGCCTCTCGGTAGAGTTGGCGCAATAATGCCATCAGGGCTGGAGCCGTAAGCGCGGCACCGATCCCTTGCAAAAAGCGAATTGCTACTAGAATCCAATAGGAGGAAGCGAACATGCCGCTCAATGACGCAAGGCCGAAGATAAGCATCCCCAAAGTAAACATTTTTCTTCCACTGTAACGATCAGTTAGTCGCCCGCCAAACAGCAACAGGCCGCTAAATGGCAACCCATAGGCAGCACTCACCAACACCAGTTCGGCTTGAACCAACTGGAATTCTGTGCCAATCGCTGGTAGTGGGACTCCAATCATGACAATTGTAAAAATCAGCGTTGCCTGAATGGAGGCGAGAATAGCAAACACTAAAGCGTTATTTTCCTCTACGACTAATGGTCGAGCCATATCTTCAGGAAGGGCCGAATCGCGTTTGTCTGTCACAAAATCATTACTCATTTTACCACCCTACTTGTCATCTGTTGGATAAGTTTACTTCCTATGTGTAATCATTAATTTTATTTATGAATAAATAAAATCATTCAATTGATTAATTGAGTATTGTGCGTGTTGATCTGATGTTGTCAAGTTAAAAAGAAAAATGCGTATAAATTAATATTAATTTTTCATTACTTTATTGATGGTCATTACTGGTTCCTTATCATGAGTGCTGAATGGTTTTTTATTTTATTTCAATTAATTCAATTTGTTACGAGTAATTGCTTGTTTTTTTTATGATATCAAATTGTTATGCACTGTGATGTTTATGCTTGACGTCATAAAACATATTAATGTAGTATTTCAACAATCAATTGATCAGTTGATTGATTGTTGTAATGAAATATTCACGATGTTTATATGAAGGGCTTGGGCATCTCATCTATCCGATGTTTGCTGCTACAACGGTATTTTTGGGGGAGGTTTTACCCCTAACTTTAAGTAATTGGTATTCTTAAACGTTTTGATGGATGCGTAACGCTCTCATGCTATTTTTATTGAATAATCTCAGAGGGGCTTTTTATGCGAGTCATGCAGGAATCGGCCAAGAGAATTGGCTTAAAACTTTCAGGGAAAGAAAATGACCTGATCACCAATCAGATTGAACATTCCGTTGAAAAAAATGTCACTAAAATAAATGAGTTGCTTAATGGGAAACTACCTGTAGATGATTCGACAACCTTTGATAAAACAGTGGAAAGAAAAGAGGATGAGTCATTTCCGCTAACCGATATTCAATACGCTTATTTGATTGGTCGCAATGCAGGAATACCTCTGGGAGGGATTGCAACGCATTACTATTTTGAAGTCGAAATTTTCAACCCCGATCTCCAGCGGCTCAATGCAGCCTTGAACCAAACGCTGTCCCTGCATGCCATGCTGCGCGCCGAACTGACTGATAGTGGCCGTCAACGAATTTCTGCGGCCCTTGAACATTATGAGATTGCCGTGACGGATTGCCAATACATGGATGATAACCAGTTGCAGGAATTTATTAATAGCACACGAAGTGACATGGAAACGCATTTACGTTCGTTGGCTGTTGCACCGTCTTTCGAGATTAGAGCCTCCTTATTGAATAAGATGAAGGTTCGTTTACACCTCTGTTTTGAATTGATGTTTCTTGATTTGCATAGTGTGAAAATAGTGATGAAGGATTGGTGGCGGTTCTATCAAAATCCATATGTAGTAAAATCCGAGCCGGAATTTAATTTTGGCGATTATATCGAAAGAGAAAGGCAACTTCTGCAGAGTAAGCAAGGCTGCCGGGATAAGGATTATTGGTTAAATAAAGTGGGTGCGATGCCCGCAGCTCCTGAACTACCACTGTATCAGTCACCTTAATTAATTAAAAACCCCATATTTAAAACGCTTTCACACCCGATCTCACTGGAATTAGTCAATAAGCTTCGTCAGATCGCGACTGCACAGGGTATTACCCTGGAAACACTCTTTCTTGGCGTTTATGTTGAAACCTTGCGGCAGTGGTCGCGGCGCCAGAACTTTACTCTCACTTTAACCCAGCATGCGCGACGTAACTATTTCCCGGATGTGCAACAAAGCGTAGGGAATTATCTTCAGTCAAGCCTGTTGTGTGTTAAAGACGGTAAGTCGGAGGCGTTTGGTCAGCGCTTGGTGATGTTGCAGACTGAACAGTTGTTGAACTACTGGCATTCCTCATTCAATGGGATTCAGGTTCTACGCGAAATGACGCGTCGGAGCCAGGGAGGACGGGCGCTCTCTTTCCCGGTGGTATTCAGCAATACCTTGAATGCGGAACTACGAGATATTGTCACCGACTATGGCTGGGAAGGCACGGCGATGGTCAAGTATAGCAGCACCCAAACGCCCGGCGTCTGGCTCGAAAATCAGTTGTTGCGTATCAATGGCGATCTGGTGATGAACTGGAACTACGTCGAAGGGTTGTTCCCGGCGGGTATGCCGGAAATGATGTTTGAGGCAGCCGTTAAACTGCTGAACGCCTGTGGCGAAAACCCGCAGATTTGGTCACAACAGGGTGCGGTAGTGACCTTGAACACGGACGACATGCAGGAGAGACTGGCTGCAAATTCGACGGATGATGGTATGCCACCTGCGTTGTTGCAGGATCTGATCTTGCATGCTGCACGTCAGTTCCCAACCAAAACGGCGATTATTCAGGGGCAAAGAGAGGTCAGCTACGGGGAGTTGGTCACCAGCGGTAACCACGTTGCCGAGCAACTGAGTGCTGCTGTGGCCATTGAACCGGGTGACATCGTTGCTGTTTCTCTGCCGCAAGGGCCGGAAATGCTGGCCGCCATTCTGGGTGTACTGTTCGCGGGTGCGGCTTATGTCTCGATTGACCCACAATTTCCTGAGCAGCGTAAAGCGCGGTTGATTGAGCGCTGTGCTGCGAAAGCCATCGTGACGCCTGCTGGCCTGGAACCAATAGATGGATTAATCAACATCGGGGTGGTCATTAATAGTGCTGCACCGATGAAGTTTCCTTCACTGGTGGCAAAACAGACATTGGATGATCTGGCCTACGTTATTTTTACCTCCGGCTCTACTGGTGAGCCAAAAGGGGTAATGATTACGCACCGCAACGCCGCTAATACGGTTTTGGATATTAATCGTCGTTTCAACGTCAATCAGCATGACCGTGTCTTCTCCGTTGCGCCAGCGGGGTTCGATCTATCCGTTTATGATTATTTTGGAGTTCTGGGAGCCGGTGGCAGCATCCTGTTTGCTGCGGAAAATGAGGCTAACGATCCGAAAATATGGGCTGAAAAGATCACCAAACATCGGGTGACTTTGTGGAATAGCGTGCCGGCACCAATGAAAGCCTTGGTAGAGCGGGCCGGTTCGCAGCTTTCTGGCAGTGCTTTGCGTCTGGTGCTGATGAGTGGAGACTGGATCCCGGTCAACCTGCCGGATCAAATCAAGGCCGCCGTCAACGGTATTGATGTGATCAGCCTTGGTGGGGCGACAGAAGGTTCAATCTGGTCAATTGCTTACCCAATCCGGCATGTAGATAGCGCCTGGAAAAGCATTCCTTACGGTAAGCCATTGGCTAATCAGCAATTTCATGTGCTCAATGAATGGCTTGAACCTTGTCCCAAGTGGGTTACTGGTGAGCTGTTCATTGCAGGCGCTGGCGTGGCACAAGGTTACCTGGGCGATGCTGAAAAAACGCAGGAGAGATTTTTTAACCATCCGATCACTGGCGAGCGGCTGTATAGAACCGGTGATTTGGGACGCTATATTGATGAAGGACTGATTGAGATCTTGGGACGTGAAGATAATCAGGTAAAAATTAATGGCTATCGCATCGAACTGGGTGAAATAGAGGCTTGCCTGTTGGAGAATCCGCAGGCGAACCACGTCGTGATCACTGCGGTAAGCCACCCGAAAACCGGCCAAAAGCAGCTAGCTGCATATATTGTGCCGAAGCAACTGGCCAGCGAGAACGAAAAGAGCGCGTTGGAAGGTACACTACGCGAACTCGCTCAAGCTCATCTCCCTTCTTATATGATACCAACCTGGTTTGTCTTATTGGACAGTATGCCATTGACAGCTAATGGGAAAATAGATCGTAACGCTTTGCCCGTGCTATGGGGGGAAGTGGTAGCTGCGTCGGATAAGAGTGAACCCGCCGATGAGCTTGAGGCCCGTGTATTCGCCTTATGGTCAAAACAGCTGCAACACGGTGACTTTGATGTCAATGATGGTTTTTTCGACATCGGTGGCGATTCATTGCATGCGGTAGGGCTGTTGAGCGCGGTACGCGAAACCTTCAAGGTCGGCCCGTCCAGTGAACAGGATATGATCGAGAGCCTGTTTATGAATGCCTCAGTACGTGATTTTTCGCGCATCCTTTCCAGCGTAGCGGACAAGATTCAGGAGCAATACGCATGACGCATCCATTTAAACCGGCTCCAGAGCAGGTTGATTATGATTTTATTGTGGTCGGAGGCGGGACAGCGGGTTGTGTGATGGCTTCTCGTCTTTCCGAAAGTGGCAAACACAGTGTTTTATTGCTTGAGGCGGGGCAGGATTCTGACGTTGCTCAACCTGATAGTCCGTTGCGGGATGCTTCCCGCCTGGTTCTTGAAGGCTATAACTGGTCATACGAAGCCAACGTGCATGGGACAGAGCGATTTTCTCGTTTCGTCCAGGTAGATGATAATCAGCCGTTAGAGCGTAACCGGCGTAAAGCCTTTGGCTATCGCCTGGGGAAAGTCATGGGGGGATCGTCTGCGATTAACGGTGCCGTAGCCTTAAGGGCCTTTCCCAGCGATTTTAACCGCTGGGTAAATATGGGGTGTCGTCAATGGGCGTGGTGTGACGTTTTGCCGTGGTACAAGAAGCTGGAAAATGACGTTGACCGTCCGCATTCTTCACTGCATGGTCACCAAGGGCCTCTCAGGTTGCGGAGGCCTGTAGGGGACGATATCTTGCCATTGGAGAAAGCCTTTGCCGATATATGCCAACAGAACGGCATCGCTTTTGTTGACGATCTGAATGAGGGAGAAAGTGCGGCGGTGGGTGTCGTACCAGCCAATGTGGTGCAGGGAGCGGAAAGGTACGATCTTTACCGCGCCTATCTTTCTGCGGCACGCGAGCGGGAAAACCTTCAGATCCTCTCGCACATGACGGTCGAGAGAGTGCTGTTTAACGCGGGCAAGGCTGTTGGTGTCGAAGCGTCGCACGACGGGGGCTATACTACCTATCGTGCCAACCAGATCGTGCTGTGCGCCGGGGCGATAGGATCTGCGGCAATCTTGCAGCGTTCCGGCGTTGGAGATGCGCGTTTATTACAACAACTTGATATTCCCGTGGTGGCCGATCTGCCTGCCATTGGCAACCATCTGTCCGATCACGCTTCGGTAGTACTATGGGCACTCCCAAAATCTGGAAATAGCATCCAGGAAACACCGTGGCGGCAAACTGCGGCGCGCTTGAACAGCGGGTACGATGCGCAGATTGATGTGCAATTAGGATTAATGAACAACGTGGCGAGCAAGACCGTACCCGGTTTTCAGAATCGCACCGATTACCCACGCTTGGTGGGGGCCTCTGTGATGCTGATGCGTCCCAAGTCCAGAGGACGAGTGTTTATCCAGAGCAGGGATAGTCAGCAACTGCCGATGATCGATCTGCCGTTATCACAGGAGCCAGAGGATATCGCGCGCTTGGTCGGGGGTGTACGTCAAATGTGGCGGTTGATCAATCATCCTGAGCTTGCGACATATCTCGACGGTATCCAGTTCTGGTCTGAGGCTATGATCGACAATGATGAGGTTATGCATAACGCCATCAAAAATCTGCTCAGCCCCGGCTGGCATGCCTCTGGTACGGTACGGATGGGATGTGCGAGCGATCCGCAGACTGCAGCGGATGAACAGGGTAACCTGCACGGCCTGAGCCAAATCGCCGTTGCAGATGCTTCACTCTTCCCTTGTATCCCCTCGATGCCCACGAACCTCACTACCGTGATGGTTGCTGAGCGTATCGCCTCTTTCTTACTGGGGAGCCATATATGAATTCGTCTGCGCCCAAGCGCGTCATTTATGCCTTCCCACACGCAGGCGCCAGCGCGAGCGTCTATCGTGCTTGGCTTGGCCGCTTCAAAGGGGATTCCAATCTGGTATTCAAGCCTATCGAGATACCTGGCCGTGACGTGCTGAGCCGTGAAAAGGTGATCGACAATCTGCCGTTGTTGGTCGATCGGATCTGCGCCGATATCCATGCGGACTTTGCCCTGCGCCAGCAGGCTGGGACGACCGAATGGGTGACGTTTGGTCATAGTTTTGGTGGCGTGCTGAGTTTTATCGTGAGTGCGGCGTTGGCGGAAAACTATGCTATGCGCCCGCTGTTTTCCGTGATTTCAGGCTCTATCGCACCGAGCGTGCAGGCTGACGATGACCGACATTTGTGGACGGACGATCAAATCATTTCAAAAATGCGTGCGGATAATGGGACACCAGAGAGCATTCTCAATGAGCCCGCCTTCGCCCGCAGGCTGGTGACCTCGCTCCGTACCGATTATATCTTGCGCCATCAGTTCCTGGCGTTTGTGGATAAAAAAGTGTCGCAACCCTTGGCCGTTATCTCAGCGGATCAAGATGAACATGTCACTGAAGAAATGCAAGCAGCGTGGCGGAACCACACGTTTGCCACCACCCAACTACACCCTATCGAAGGGGGCCATTTCGCTATTTATAACTATTTTGACTTGGTAAAGGCGCTATTTTCGCAGGTACCAGAGACTCAGGCATTGGTCGCGGAATCTTTCTGAGGATATTATGGAAAACACAGAGTTAACACATTTTCGACTTACCTGCCGTGATTTCCTGGCGCGTGAGGCTAATCCCTTTCTATCTGAGTGGGAAACTAACGGCCTGATCGGGCGTGATTTTTGGCGCCACGCGGGTGAAGTGGGGTTATTAGGATTGGGCGTTGTCCGTGAATTGGGCGGTCAGCAGAAGCCTGATTATCACTATGCTGCTGTCCTGACGGAGGAGTTAATTCGCGCCGAGATGACCGCGCCAGTCATTATCTCTCATAATGATGTGATCGCCAGTTATATAGACAGCCACGGTACCGATGAGCAGAAAGCTCGCTGGCTGCCAGGGTTGTGCAGCGGTGAACTTATTGCGGCGATCGCTATTACCGAACCCAATGGTGGATCGGATTCGGCAGATCTTGAGACGACCGCGGTAAAGCAAGGGCAGCACTATATTGTCAATGGTCATAAAAGCTATATCACCAATGGGATTAATGCCGATCTTATTCTGACCGCGGTAAGAACCTCAGAGGCGTCACGTGGGCAGGGCACCAGTTTGCTGATCGTTGAACGAAACACCCCGGGTTTTGAGCGCGGGCCATTGCTGAAAAAAATAGGTTGGCATGCCAGTGATACCGCCGATCTTCATTTCACCGCATGTCGGGTTCCCTGCGAAAATCTTATTGGTCGCGAGAATATTGGCAACCTCTATTTTATGGGAGGGATGCCGCGAGAAAGATTGAGCATTGCGACCGTTGCCGTTGCCACAGCGGAATATCTACTTGAAAAAACGCTGGTATGGGTAAAGCACCGTAAGGCTTTCGGGCAGCCTATCGGATCGTTTCAAGCGAATAGGTTTATGCTGGCGGAGCTGGATACGGAAGTAAAAATAGCCAGGGTGTATTTAAATGATGCAATCGCTCGCTTTAACCAGAAAAGCCTCAGCGTGGTTGATGCGGCAAGAATTAAACTCTGGACTACTGAGCTTCAGATAAAAGTGGCCGATCGCTGTTTGCAGTTGCATGGAGGGGCTGGTTATATGAGTGATTCATATATAGGAAAATCCTGGGCAAATAGCCGGGTGCAAACTATTTATGGCGGCACGAGTGAAGTGCTTAAAGAGTTTATTAGCAAGTCTATGGGGTTGTAACCGAAGTTATTCGTCCGGTTAGGAGATACTATGAATGAAATAACCGAATGCCCTGAAAGCCAATTTCAGGTAAGTATCGCTACACCCGAAACATGGCCGGTGGTGGTGGAAATGGCACGTCAGGAGCGCTGGGATCTTGGGGAAGGAGACGCGAGTCGTTTCCTTAATGTAGATACGCTGGGTTTTTATATCGGTTATTGGCAAGATAGGCCGATTGCTTCGATATCTGTTGTGAACCACGCGCAAAATTACGCTCATCTCGGCCATTATATTGTTAATCCCGATTTTCGCGGTCAAGGGTTTGGCTTGGCGGTTTGGAGTATGGCGATTGAACATGCTGAAGGGCGCTGTATTGGCCTGGATGGCATGCCCGCCCAAGAGGACAATTATCAGAAGTATGGGTTCAAAACACACTATCACACTTTCCGTATGGTGGGAGCGGCGACTAAAAACATTGTCGAACTACACAATATAGAACTCGTCGATCAAAAAAATATTACCTCTGTGATTGATTTTGACGCGAATTTTGTCGGGTATTCTCGTGCCGGTTTACTTGCTGAGTGGTTTTTCGACCAAGGGCGAAAAGGACTTCTGTTAGTGGGTAATGAAGGGATTGAAGGCGTAATTGGTTTACGTCCTTCCGATGATGGTTATCGAGTCGGGCCTTTCTATGCCGCTAATGAGAAAAATATGAAAGCACTGTTGTTGGCCGCGATGAATGAGATACCGCAGCAGACGAATGTCACTCTAGATATTCCAGAATACGCCCAACAAGCCATCGAATTTGTCCGCTCTTTAGGGTTCAAAACATTGTTTCATACTTGCCGGATGTATCGTGGGGAACCGCCTGCAGATTATCAGCCAGGAATTAATGCCCTGGCTTCTCTGGAATTAGGTTGAGTTATCAATATTGTCTGAATCATCACCAACTAACTTTGCTGGAGTACTTATGTCAGAAAATACACCAACTTTATTTGAATGGATGGGTGGAAGAGAGGTTCTGCTAAAACTCATGACGACCTTTTACGCCAAGGTTGAAAAGGATGAGTTATTAGCGCCGATGTTTGCTCATATGGCGGGTGACCACCCGGAGCATGTCGCTATCTGGCTGGAAGAGGTTCTGGGGGGGGAGGCTAATTACACGGCTTATCGAGGCGGATTTAAGGGCATGGTTTCCAAGCATCGCGGCAGGAGTATCCAACCGGAGCAGCGTCAGCGTTGGGTGGATTTGATGATGGAGTGTGTGGACGAGGTTAACTTGCCTACCGATCCTGAGTTCCGTTCCGCATTTGCCGCTTATATTGAGTGGGGATCGCGTCGCGCCCAGGCGAATTCGCAACCTAAAGCGCCACGCCCTAAGCGGGAAACGATTAAGAAGTGGGGCTGGGGTGAAGCACCTCCTGGTACGCTGTAATTTCTGCGGGTATTTGATGCATGAAAGTAGAGGCTGCGGCTTTTACTTTCATAGCAGTGGCTATTAGAGAGCTTTGTGTGGAGCACGATCATGACGGAGAAGAAGCGGATTTTAATTGGTGCCACCGGCTCGGTGGATATCACCTATCTTCCTGAGTACCTGAAGGCGATCAAAAAGAATATTCACTGTTCGTTAACCGTGTTGATGACTCGGCAAGCAGAGCAGTTTATCCCCGCGGAAACGCTCGGGCTGTGGGCTGACCGTGTGATTGCGGGTGAAAAACCTGCTGATTGGCCCAGCGACAAACCTTCAAAGATTGTTTCTGACCATGACATTATGGCGGTATTGCCTGCAACGGCGAATACGCTGGCCTCGGTCGCGCAAGGTGCTGCGCCAAATCGCTTGACCACGGTAGTGCTTGCTGCGGATTTTCCGGTGTTGTTCTTCCCGGTAATGGGGACCGTGATGTGGAAGAAAGCTGCTGTACGTCGCAACGTTAACCAACTGCGCGAGGATGGTTATGAAATGATTCAACCTGTTTGGCATGAAAACTATGATACTGCGTTACACCGCATGGTGAGCCATCCATCTTTGCCCTCTGTAGATGATGTGGTGAAGTTGTTAACTGCTCGGCTTATATAAAACACTACAATATCGAAATCCATGAGCGGTGGTATATGGTCGCGCCAGCTCTGTTGTTGCAGAACATCATTGATGCACTTGCGATCATGTGGGCGGCCAGGCGGAATTACGGAAGGGAACAGTAAGATTAACCGCGAGCGGCAGTGAGGGTTACGATTTGGCGCAAAATAGGCTGTTTCTACCCATGAAAGGGCTAAAAAAACAGCTTCAAGCAGACGGGAAGAAGTCGATCGTAATTCTCTCACTGCTAATTTACGAACAAAATGGAACAGACAATTCGTAAAAAATACCATCTAACTATTTGAAAAATATAATAAAAATTAGTTATAATTCCTTAACCCTTTGGGAAAGTTAGGGTGAGGGGACATTGACCATCAAGCGGCCAAAGTATGCTCTCTGAACGCCGCCAGCAGTTCGCCGATAAACTTCAATCGTTCGGCCCGGTCGCTAAGATCCAACATAAACTTCAGCTTGGTCGGCCCATCCAGGCGGTAAACCTGCGGTTTGCTTTGCAGCAAGCCAATCAGATAACCTGGATCGACCCGGTTTTTATCGCCAAACTCGATAAAGCCCCCGCGCTCGTTGCCTTCGATACGCTTGATCCCCAGTATCTGCGCCTGTTGACGCATCGCCGCGCTTTGCAGCAGATTACGTGCTGCATCCGGCAGCAGGCCAAAGCGGTCGATCAGCTCAACCTTCAGTTCCTCCAGCTCACCCTCATTTTTAGCGCTGGCAATGCGTTTATAGAAGGATAAACGGGTATTCACGTCCGGGATAAAGTCATCGGGCAGCAGCGCTGGCATGCGCAGTTCCACTTCCGTCTGATTGCTGGTGAGATCTTCCAGCGAAGGCTCACGCCCGTTCTTCAGGGCGTCGACGGCGCTTTCCAACAGCTCCATATACAGCGAGAAGCCCACTGTGGTCATCTGGCCGCTTTGGTCTTCTCCCAGCAGTTCCCCAGCACCACGGATTTCCAAATCGTGGGTAGCGAGCGCGAACCCGGCCCCCAAATCTTCCAGCGTGGCAATCGCCTCCAACCGCTTGTGTGCGTCAGTGCTCATGACCTTCGGGTTTGGCGTTAACAGATAAGCATAGGCCTGATGGTGAGAACGCCCGACGCGGCCACGCAGCTGATGCAACTGTGCCAAGCCAAAGCGGTCGGCCCGTTCGATAATGATGGTATTGGCGCTGGGGATATCGATGCCGGTTTCGATAATGGTGGTACAGACCAGCACGTTGAAGCGCTGGTGGTGGAAATCGTTCATCACCCGTTCCAGATCGCGTTCCCGCATCTGGCCGTGGCCAATGGCAATCCGCGCTTCCGGCACCAGCTCCGCCAGGCGTTCGGCGGCTTTATCGATATTCTCAACGTCGTTATACAGGTAATACACCTGGCCGCCACGCAGTACCTCACGCAGGATGGCCTCGCGCACCACCAGGCTGTCGTACTCGCGGACAAAGGTTTTCACTGCCAGACGGCGGGCCGGTGGGGTAGCAATGATCGACAGATCGCGCATGCCGCTCATGGCCATATTCAGGGTGCGCGGGATTGGCGTGGCGGTCAGCGTCAGGATATCAACGTCGGCCCGCATTGCTTTGATGCGCTCTTTGTGGCGTACGCCAAAGCGGTGTTCTTCATCGACAACCAACAACCCCAGATCTTTCCAGCGCAGATCGCTCTGCAATAGCTTATGGGTGCCAATGAGGATATCCACTTTGCCTTCGGCTGCCTCTTCCAGGATCTGTTGCTGCTCTTTGGCACTGCGAAAACGCGACATCATTTCGATGCGGATTGGCCAGGTGGCAAAGCGATCGCGGAAGTTGTCGAAGTGCTGCTGTGCTAACAGTGTCGTCGGCACCAGTACCGCGACCTGCTTACCGTTCTCGACGGCCAGGAAGGCGGCACGCATCGCCACTTCAGTTTTACCAAAGCCGACGTCGCCGCACACCAGACGATCCATCGCCAGCGGCTGGCACATATCGCTCAGCACCGCGTTGATGGCCTGTTCCTGATCTGGCGTGGTCTCAAACGGGAAGGTCTGGCAAAACAGTTGATACTGGTCACGATTATGCTTGAACGCAAAACCGCTCTTGGCGGCACGTTGGGCGTAAATATCCAACAGCTCGGCGGCCACGTCACGCACGCGTTCGGCGGCTTTCTGCCTGGCTCGAGACCAGACATCCCCGCCGAGCCGGTGCAGTGGAGCGTTTTCGTCGGCTCCACCGGCATAGCGGCTGATCAGGTGCAGGGAAGAGACCGGCACGTACAGTTTGTCCTCACCGGCGTAGGAGAGGATCAGGTATTCCGCTTTGATGCCCCCGGCTTCCAGCGTCGTCAGGCCAACGTAGCGGCCAACGCCGTGTTCCAGATGCACCACCGGCTGCCCTGGGTGCAGCTCTGCCAGGTTGCGGATCAGGGTATCGGTATTGATGGTGCGGCGATTATCCTGCCGACGGCGGCTGACGCGCTCACCGAGCAGATCGCTTTCACAAATCAACGCCCGGTCACGCAGCGTATCCAGGAAGCCACGCTCGGAGGCGCCGACCATCATGTAGCGGCCCGATGCTTCGACCTCATCCAGATGATGGATCAGGCTGGTACTCAGCTTGATGCGGCCAAGCAGATCTTGCAGGGTTTCGCGGCGGCCTTCACTCTCTACTGAGAAGACCACGCCCCCGGTGAAGCTTTCAATAAAGCGTCGCAGATTATCCAGTGGGGCCTTCTGCTGGGCCTGGACGGCGAGATCCGGCAGGGTTTGATAGCCAAGGTTGGTGCAACCGGCTTTGGCGGGCAGCTCCTCGGTTTTCAACGCCATTCGCGGCCAGGCTTTCAGCTCGGCAAATAGCGCATCGACCCGCAGCCAAAGGGTATCCGGGGCCAGCAGCGGCCGCATCGGATCGATCCGCCGGTTCTCATAGCGTTGATTGACATCAAGCCAGAAACGCTCGGCGGCGCCTTCCAGGTTGCCGGTGTTGACGAGCAGCGTATTGGCTGGCAGATAGCTGAACAAGGAGGGCAGCGGCTGGCTGAAGAACAGCGGTTGCCAGTATTCGATACCGGCAGGCCAGGTGCCTTTACTCACTTGCTGATAAATATGTTCGGCGTCGCGACGCACTTCAAACTGTTCACGCCATTGGCTGCGGAACAGCTCAATGGCGGCCTTATCGGTCGGGAACTCGTGCGCTGGCAGCAGGTTGATGGCTTCCACTTCGCTCAACGTGCGTTGGTTATCCACATCAAAGGTGCGCAGGCTGTCGATCTCGTCGTCGAAAAAGTCGATGCGATAAGGCTCTTCGCTGCCCATGGGATACAAATCCAGCAACGCACCGCGCGTAGCAAATTCGCCATGTTCCATCACCTGATCGACGCTGCGGTAACCGGCCTGTTCCAACTGTGCCCGCAGCAGATCCCGCGACAGCCGTTGGCCCTTTTTCATCACCAACGCATGGCCATGCAGAAACTCATGCGGGCAGACGCGTTGCATCAGCGTATTCACCGGCAAAATGATGATGCCGCGTGCCATGGTCGGCAGATGATACAGGCTGGAAAGCCGCGCCGAGATGATTTCCTGATGGGGCGAAAAGCTATCGTACGGCAGCGTTTCCCAGTCGGAAAGGGTGGTCACCATCTGATCGGTAAACTGCTGGATTTCGTCACGCAACCGCAATGCATTTTGCATATCCGGGGCGATGAGCATCACCGGGCCGGGATGGCGTTCGGCGATTTCCGCACATTCAACGGCACAGGCAGAGCCGGTGAGTTGCCCTAGCTGGCGTAAATCGCCCGCGCGGTCAGGAAGAGAGTAACGGTAGGACGATGCGGAGCTGCGGCTTTTATCAGAAATGCTCATTCAGTTATCTTTAATCAATGAATTGAATAACAGTTTTTGTGGTGTTCACCGTGGCGCTTGACGTGTGAATACCACAAAATCCTGTTTACCTGGCGTTTGGCTAAAGCTAATCCGTTTTCCCTCACCTCAACCCTCTCCCCATGGAGAGGGAGCGGTGTTGCGATTAGGAACGGAGTATGGCTGTGGCACATTCGGTTCCCTCTCCCTCTGGGAGAGGGTTAGGGTGAGGGGACCATCAAGTGGTTCAAGCCCATCACCTTTTACCTTGGTTATACTAGCCTAGCAGCTTATAAACTGACACTGGTAAAAGCGCGAGCAAGCTTCCTGTTGGCGGTAATTTAATCAATTCTGCGCCATGGCGAGATACTGGCCGATTTTATCGACGTCCACGTTGCCACCGCTGACGATCACCCCGACTTTTTTGCCCCGCAGATCGATGACCTGATTCATCGCCGCAGCGGCAGCCAGGCAACCGGTCGGTTCGACTACTATCTTCATCCGCTCCATAAAGAAACGCATTTGCTGGCATAGCTGTTGGTCGGTCACCGTCAGGATATCTTCCACATAGTGTTGAATGATCGGGAAGGTGAGATTGCCCACCTGTTGGGTTTGCGCGCCGTCGGCAATGGTTTTTGGTACCGGGATCCACACTTTTTCACCGCTGCGGAACGCCTGTTGCACATCGTTGCCCGCTTCGGGTTCGACGCCAAATACCCGGCAACCGGGCGACCAGTGATGTGCCGCAATGGCGCATCCAGAGAGCAATCCGCCGCCACCGGTACAAACCAGCAGAATATCCAACGGGCCAACTTCTTCGATCAGCTCTTTAGCTGCGGTGCCTTGGCCTGCCATCACCTGCGGATAATCGTAAGGTGGGATCACCGTTAAGCCCTGTTCCGCCGCTAACCGTTGGGTGATGGCTTCCCGGTCTTCGGTTTGCCGCTGATAGATCACCACGTTAGCTCCGTAGCCGCGGGTTGCCGCCAGCTTGGCAGCGGGGGCGTCATGTGGCATCACAATGGTGACGTTCACCCCAAGCTCACGGGCCGCCAACGCCATGGCCTGCGCATGGTTACCGGATGAGAAGGCTATCACTCCGGCCTGGCGCTGGGCCGGAGCCAATTGGCTGATGGCGTTATAGGCACCACGGAATTTAAAGGCCCCAATGCGCTGGAAATTCTCGCACTTGAAAAAGAGCTGGGCACCGGCGATCTCATCCGCCTGGCGGGAAGTCATTACCGGTGTGCGGATCGCGTGGTTTTGCAGGATTTCGGCCGCTTTGGCAATATCGGCGGCGGTGATGCAGTGGGGCTTAACGGTCATGACTACCTCATGTGGTTGGCATTGATTCGTTCAGTCTATTAATTTGCCCGTTGTAAACGGATTGTCAAACGGTTAAACGGCTGTCAGCGGAAACAACCGTGTCATCAGGAAGGTCAAAATCCGGCATTTTCTGTAAACCCGTGCAAACATGATGAATAAAACCGGCCGGGTGGTTCCATAAACCCGGTAGAGCCTTTATTATCCTTGATCACTTTGCTTAAGCTACGGCAACAAAACGGATTTCATGTATCAACCTGTCGCGTTATTTATTGGCCTGCGTTATATGCGCGGGCGAGCCTCAGACCGCTTTGGGCGGTTTGTTTCCTGGCTATCCACCATTGGCATTACGCTGGGGGTGATGGCGCTGGTGACGGTGCTTTCAGTGATGAATGGCTTCGAGAAAGATCTCGAAAACAACATCCTGGGGCTTATGCCGCAGGCACTGATCACCAGTAAACAGGGCTCCATCAACCCTGAACAGCTGCCAGCCTCTGCCGTGCAAAACCTGCATGGTGTCACCCGAGTCACCCCGTTGACTACCGGCGATGTGGTGCTGCAAAGTGCTCGCAGCGTGGCCGTTGGCGTCATGTTGGGGGTTGACCCGCAGCAGCCTGATCCGCTGACGCCTTATCTGGTCAACGTTAAACAGCAACAGCTGCAACCGGGCGAGTACAACCTGATTATCGGTGAGCAACTTGCCGGGCAGTTGGGCGTCAAGCGTGGCGATCAACTGCGTCTGATGGTGCCGAGCGCCAGCCAGTTTACCCCGATGGGCCGCATCCCGAGCCAACGTCTGTTCACCGTGATTGGTACCTTCCACGCCAATAGTGAAGTGGACGGCTATCAACTGCTGGCGAACCAGCAAGATGCTTCACGTCTGATGCGTTACCCAGCGGGTAATATCACCGGCTGGCGTTTGTTCCTGCAACAACCGTTGAGCGTTGACACCCTTAGCCAGCAAACGCTGCCGGAAGGCACCCAGTGGAAAGATTGGCGCGAACGCAAGGGCGAGTTGTTCCAGGCGGTGCGCATGGAGAAAAACATGATGGGGCTGCTGCTTAGCCTGATCGTGGCAGTGGCGGCATTCAATATTATTACCTCGCTGGGCCTGTTGGTGATGGAGAAGCAAGGCGAAGTGGCCATTCTGCAAACCCTGGGCCTGACGCGGCGGCAGATCATGTCGGTCTTTATGGTGCAGGGGGCCAGCGCCGGGATTATCGGCTCGCTACTGGGAACGCTGTTAGGCGTTCTGCTTGCCACCAATCTGAACAACCTGATGCCGATCCTTGGCGCGTTGATCGACGGGGCTTCTCTGCCGGTGGCGGTTGACCCTATCCAGGTGACGATCATTGCCGTAGTGGCGATGGCGGTCTCGCTGTTATCCACGCTTTACCCTTCATGGCGCGCTGCCGCCGTACAACCCGCTGAGGCTTTACGTTATGAGTAACCATCCTTTATTGCAGTGTGAGCGCCTGTGTAAAACCTATCAGGAAGGCAACCTGCATACCGACGTGCTGCGCAATGTCAGTTTTGCCATGCAACCGGGCGAGATGATGGCGATCGTCGGCAGCTCGGGGTCTGGTAAAAGTACTTTGCTGCACCTGCTGGGGGGGCTGGATTCGCCCACCTCGGGTGAGGTGATCTACAAAGGGCAGTCGTTGAACAAGCTTTCTTCTACTGCCAAAGCTGAACTGCGCAACCGCCAGCTCGGCTTTATCTATCAGTTCCATCATCTGCTGCCAGATTTCACCGCGCTGGAGAACGCCGCGATGCCGCTGCTGATCGGCGGCATGAAACCGGCGCTGGCGAAGGAAAAGGCGCTGGAGATGCTGGCGGCCGTGGGCTTGGAAAAACGTAGCAAACATCGCCCGTCCGAGCTCTCCGGCGGCGAACGTCAGCGCGTGGCGATTGCCCGGGCGTTGGTGAATAACCCTTCGCTGGTATTGGCGGATGAGCCTACCGGCAACCTGGATAAACGCACCGCAGACAGCATCTTCGATTTGCTGGGCGAATTGAACGTACGTCAGGGCACCGCATTTTTGGTGGTCACCCACGATCTGCAACTCGCTAAACGCCTGAGCCGCCAGTTGGAAATGGCAGACGGCCATCTACAGGCGCAACTGACCCTGATGGGGGCCGAGTAATGAGCGCTTCGCCACTTTCATTGCTGATGGCGCTGCGTTTTAGCCGTGGCCGGCGGCGCGGCGGCATGGTTTCGTTAATCTCGGTGATCTCCACCATCGGCATCGCGCTGGGCGTTGCGGTGCTGATCGTGGGGCTGAGCGCAATGAACGGCTTCGAACGTGAACTGCAGAACCGTATTCTGGCGGTGGTGCCGCACGGTGAGATCGAACCGGTCAAGCAACCGTTCACCGGCTGGCCGGAGATCCTGCAACGAGTCGAAAAGGTACCGGGCATTTTGGCTGCGGCACCCTATATCAACTTTACCGGGCTGATGGAAAATGGTGCTCAGCTACGTGCCGTGCAGGTAAAAGGGGTCGATCCTGCGCAGGAAAAACAGCTCAGCGCGCTGCCAAGTTATGTGCAGGGCGATGCCTGGGCTAACTTCAAAAGCGGTGAGCAGCAGGTGATCCTGGGCAAAGGGGTGGCTGACGCTCTGGGCGTGAAGCAGGGCTCTTACGTCACAGTGATGATCCCCAATAGCGATCCTGAGATGAAACTGTTGCAGCCGAAGCGTATTCGCCTGCATGTCACCGGTATTCTGCAACTTAGCGGCCAGCTCGATCACAGTCTGGCCATGGTGCCGTTGGCAGATGCCCAGCAATATCTGGATATGGGTGACAGTGTCACCGGCATCGCCATCAAGGTCAACGACGTCTTCGCCGCTAACAAGCTGGTGCGTGACGCTGGGGAAGTCGCTGATGCCACCGTCTATATCAAGAGCTGGATTGGTACCTACGGCTTTATGTATCGCGACATTCAGATGATCCG
Source organism: Serratia sp. 14-2641 (assembly GCF_001692375.1). Lineage (NCBI taxonomy): Bacteria > Pseudomonadati > Pseudomonadota > Gammaproteobacteria > Enterobacterales > Yersiniaceae > Serratia > Serratia sp. 14-2641. Next base: position 31,516 of record NZ_LXKR01000066.1, read on the forward strand.
CGCCATCATGTATCTGGCGATGGTGCTGGTGATTGGCGTAGCCTGTTTCAATATCGTTTCCACCCTGGTGATGGCCGTGAAGGACAAGAGCGGCGACATTGCCGTGCTGCGTACGCTGGGGGCCAAAGACGGCTTTATCCGCGCCATCTTTGTCTGGTATGGCCTGTTGGCCGGGCTGGTAGGTAGCCTTAGTGGGGTAGTGGTTGGAGTGATTGCCTCGCTACAACTGACTAATATCATGAAAGGTATCGAAAAGCTGATGGGCCACTCTTTCCTGTCTGGTGACATCTACTTTATCGATTTCCTGCCGTCCGAGCTGCACTGGCTTGACGTGGCGATCGTACTGGGTACGGCAATCGTGCTTAGCCTGCTGGCCAGTTGGTATCCGGCCAGACGTGCCAGCCGCATCGATCCGGCCCGCGTATTGAGCGGGCAGTAATAAAAACCTGGGGCCAGTAGCGGGCCCCATTTTTTTACCCTGAGGGCGAGTTATGTACTACGGTTTCGACATGGGCGGCACCAAGATTGAACTTGGGGTGTTCGACGCTAATCTGCAACGTATCTGGCAAAAGCGGGTGCCGACGCCGCGTGACGACTACCGGCAACTGCTGGCGGTATTACGCGATCTCACCCATGAGGCCGATGCCGTCGGTGGTACGCAAGGGTTGGTGGGCATAGGTATTCCCGGGCTGCCAAATGAAGATGGCACCTTGTTTACCGCCAACGTCCCGGCCGCGATGGGGCAGCCGCTGCCTCGCGATCTGAGCGCGCTGATTGGCCGTGAGGTCAAGGTCGATAACGACGCCAACTGCTTCACGCTCTCGGAAGCTTGGGACGAAGAGTTTCGCCATTACCCGACGGTGCTGGGTATCATCCTGGGTACCGGAGTTGGTGGTGGTTTGATCGTTAATGGTAAAGTGGTCTCTGGGCGTAACTTTATCACCGGAGAGTTTGGCCATTTCCGCTTGCCTGTGGATGCGCTGGAGGTGCTCGGGCGTGATATTCCTCGCGTTCCCTGTGGCTGCGGCCATGACGGTTGCATTGAGAATTACATCTCGGGCCGCGGATTTGAGTGGATGTACGCGCATTTTTATCAACAACAGTTGCCAGCGCAGCAAATCATTGCGCATTATCAGGCCGGTGAGCCACAGGCCGTGGCGCACGTAGAACGTTTTCTGGATGTCCTGGCCATTTGCCTGGGCAACCTGCTGACCATCATCGACCCCCACCTGGTGGTGATTGGCGGCGGCTTATCGAATTTTGCCGCAATTTATCAGGCGTTGCCCCAGCGTTTGCCCACCCATTTGTTACGGGTAGCCAAACTGCCACGCATCGAGAAGGCGCGCTATGGCGATGCCGGTGGTGTTCGCGGGGCAGCGTTCCTCAATTTGGTGGAAAGTCATAAATAAGGAGAGTTCATGCACACTCGCCATCGGTTGTGTCAGTTTCGCAAGAGTAAGCATGTGCGGCATCAGCGTTTTCGCTCGCGGATATTCCAACGCGATACCATGGCGGCGGCAGAGCTGAAAAAGCCGTTTGTTGTGGTGCTGACGGGGGCTGGGATCTCTGCCGAGTCTGGCATCCGTACTTTCCGCGCTGCCGATGGGCTGTGGGAAGAGCACAAGGTGGAAGATGTCGCTACCCTGGACGGTTTTCAGCGCGATCCTGCCTTGGTGCAGGAGTTTTATAATGCGCGCCGCCGGCAGCTGCAGCAGTCGGATATTGGCCCTAATGCGGCTCATCGTGCGCTGGCCGATTTGGAAGAGTGGTTGGGTGAGGAGAACTTCCTGCTGGTCACGCAAAATATCGACAACCTGCACGAGCGGGCCGGTAGCAAACAGGTGCTGCATATGCACGGCGAGCTGCTGAAAGTGCGCTGCACCAGTTCTGGGCAGGTGGTGGAATGGTTGGGAGACCTGAGCGTGGAAGAACGTTGCCACTGTTGCCAGTTCCCTGCGCCTCTGCGGCCCCACGTGGTGTGGTTTGGTGAAATGCCGTTGGGCATGGATGAGATTTACGCCGCGTTGGCCAAGGCCGATTTCTTTATTGCGATTGGCACTTCTGGCAATGTTTACCCGGCGGCAGGTTTTGTTCACGAGGCACGGTTGGGCGGGGCTTATACCATGGAGCTGAACCTGGAGCCGAGCCTGGTGGAAAGCCAGTTCGAAGAGAAGCATTACGGCCCGGCCAGCGAAGTGGTGCCACGCTTTGTGCACAAGTTCCTGATGGGCAAGGTCGAGCGGGCGGATAAACCGTAGCAGGAAGTTGGGGGGAGATTGGTGCTTGCCCCTCACTTGAACCCTCTCCCGCCGGGAGAGGGTTCAAGTCCGCTATCAGTTATAGAAACTTACCTGGACATGGGGGATACAGATTGAACGCGAGATCTGACCATGCCACTTTAGCAGCTCCCTCTCCCTGTGGGAGAGGGAGCTGCTGAGGGGATCAGCGTCCGGCTTTTAGCTGCTGGAAGTAGGTCTCATACAGCGTACTGGTATCGCCCACATCGTTTTGCCATTCACCGTTCTCAATCACCGCATTATCTGGATACAGCGATTTGTCGTTGGCGATCTCTTTAGGCAACAGCTTTCTCGCGGCCAGATTGGGGGTAGGGTAACCGATGGTTTCCGCCACCTGCACCGCGATCTCCGGGCGTAGCAGGAAGTCGATCAGCTTCAACGCTCCCTCGACGTTCTTGGCATTAGCCGGAATAGCCAGGCTATCCATCCAGAAAATACCGCCTTCTTTCGGCCAGACGATCTCCAGTGGGGTTCCAGCCTGGCGTGCGACATAGGCCGAACCGTTCCACACCATGCCTAGATCGACTTCACCTTCCATATACGGATTGCCGGGGTTATCAGAGTTAAACGCCAGCACGTTTGGCATCAGCGTCTTGAGCTCGTTATAGGCAGCCTCGATCTGTTTAGGATCGGTGGTATTGCCCGAATAACCCAGCTTACGTAGCGCGACCTGGAACACTTCACGCGCATCATCGGTGAGCAGCACGCGGCCTTTGTATTCCGGTTTCCACAGATCGGCCCAGGCGGTTACGGTGCTGGCATCAATGGCATCCGTATTGACGCCAATGGCGGTTGCCCCCCAGATATAGGGAATGGAGTAATCGTTGTTGGGATCGAACGGCTTGTGTAACAGGTTGGGATCGAGATCGTTAAAGTGGCTGAGTTTGCTTTTGTCGATCTTTTGCAGCATCCCTTCCTTGCTCATCTTGGCGATGAAATAGGTGGAAGGGACTACCAGATCGTACGCGCCGTCCCGGTAGGTTTTCAGCTTGGCGTACATGCTTTCGTTGGATTCATAGGTGGAGTAAATCACCTTGATACCGGTTTCTTTGGTGAACTGTTCCAGCAGCCCAGGCGGGACATACTCGGTCCAGTTGTAGAAATAGAGCGTTTTGCCGTCGTCCGCGGCGTTTGCCGAGCCAAGGCTCAGTGCCATCATCCCGGCTGCGAGCAGATGTGACCACTTTTTCATGGTGCGGATCCTTTAGCAGTGCGTGTTTTTACAGTATAGCGTGATGCGCGATACCCCAGAGAGTGGCCATTATAGGTGGCGTACCCAGTGGGGTAAAGGCGCTTATCCCGTTGGCAAATCAGTGTTTTTGCCGATCGCGCAACAGCAGTTGGCTGGTCAGTACCAGCGCTAGCGATAACACCAGCAGAATGGTCGCCAGGGCGTTAACTTCAGGAGATACGCCGACTTTCACCATCGAATAGATCTTCAACGGCAAAATCTCGTAGCTTGGCCCGGTCACGAACGAAGAGACCACGACATCATCCATCGACAGCGTGAAGCTTAGCAGCCAACTGGCGGCGACGGCGGGCATCGCCAGCGGCAGGATGATTTTACGCAGGATCACCATTTCGCTGGCACCCAGATCGCGTGCGGCCTCCAGCATCTTGACGTCAAAGCCCTTCAGGCGCGCATAGACGGTGACCACCACAAAGGGCAGGCAGAAGGTGATATGCGAAAATAACAGCGACCAGAAGCCCAACGAGACCCCCAGCAGCATAAACAGCACCAGCAGCGAGATGGCCATGACGATATCCGGCGACATCATCACCACAAACAGCATGCCACCGACGAAGGGTTTCCCGCGGAAGCGATAGCGATACAATGCCACCGCCGCCAAAGAGCCGATCATGGTCGCAAAGCTGGCGGAAAGCACCGCCATGGTCAGCGAGTGCCCAGCGGCCTGCAACAGGCTGTCGTTGTTCATCAACATGCTGTACCAGTGGGTGGTAAAACCCCGCCAGTTGATGCCAAAGCGCGAGGTGTTGAACGAGTTAACGATCAGGATCACGATGGGAATATAGAGATAGGCGTAAATCAGGCTCATAAAGCCACCGCGCAACAGGCGTCCGATCATTCCAGCTCCCCCTTTTTGTTCAGCAGCTTGGCGGCCCGGTAATAGATCCACAGCATCAGCCCCATCACCAGCGTCAGGCAAATGCTGGTGGCGGCACCAAACGGCCAGTCACGGATATTCAGGAACTGGCTCTTGATGACGTTACCGATCAGCAGGTTTTTGGCTCCGCCCATCAGGTCGGCCACGTAGAACAGCCCCATAGCGGGCAGCAGCACCAACAGGCAACCGGCGATAATGCCTGGCATAGTCAGCGGAATGATGATGCGGATAAAGGTTTGCAGCTTGCTGGCCCCGAGATCGCGGGCCGCTTCCAGGCAGGATTTATCCAGCTTTTCCAGGCTGGAGTAGAGCGGCATCACCATAAATGGCAGCAAAATGTAGACCAGCCCCAGCACCACGGCGCCAGAGGTATACATAATGCGTAACGGCGTGTCGATGATTCCGGCCCACATCAGGAACTCGTTCAGATAGCCGCGGGTGCTGAGAAACAGTTTCAGGCCATAGATACGGATCAGCGAGTTGGTCCAGAAGGGCACAATCAGCAGGAACAGCAGCAGCGGGCGTACTCTTTGCGGCAGGCGAGCCAGAATAAAGGCAAAGGGATAACCCAGCAGCAGGCAGCACAAGGTGGCGATCGCCGCCATGTTCAGCGAGTGGAGCATCACTTGGCCATACAGGGGATCAAACAGCCGGGTGTAATTATCCAGAGTGAACACCATCTGCACCAGATTGGCATCGTCACGGGTGAGGAAACTGGTGCCGATGATCATCAGGTTCGGCAGAAAAACAAACAGCACCAGCCAGCCGACGGTGCCGCTGATCACCAGGTTTTGCAGCAAATTACGCGATTTCTTCATCGGCCAGCACTACCTCCCAGCTTGCAACCCAGGTTATCGCCATCTTCTGGTTTAACGAGTGGTCAAAGTCAGGATCGTCTTCATTGAAGAACTCGCTGACCATCACCATCTTACCGTTTTCCAGTTCAACCACCGATTCTAGCGTCATGCCTTTATAGTTGCGTTCGCGCACGTAGCCGATCAGGCCATCTATCTGCTCGCTGTCGTTCACCTCTTCAACGCGCAGATCTTCCGGGCGCAGTAGAACTTTCAGGGATTGCCCAGGCTCAACCGGGAGATCGGCGTAGATATCACACTCACGGCCTTCTACACGAGCGCGCACCCGCTGTGGATCGATACGATGTAGCACTACCGCATCAAAGATATTGATCTCACCGATAAAGCTGGCGACAAACAGGTTCTTGGGCTCTTCGTAGATTTCCCGTGGGGTACCGTCCTGTTCTATTCGCCCGTCGCGCATCACCACAATCCGATCGGACATGGTCAGCGCCTCTTCCTGATCGTGCGTGACGAACACAAAGGTGATGCCCAATTGGCGCTGTAGCGCCTTCAACTCGTTCTGCATCTGCTTGCGCAGCTTGTAGTCCAGTGCCGAAAGCGACTCGTCGAGCAGCAACAGTTTAGGTTTATTCACCACGGCCCGGGCAATCGCGACCCGTTGCTGTTGCCCACCAGACAGTTGATGCGGGCGGCGCTGAGCGAACTCGTCCAATTGCACCATGCGCAGAGCTTCCTCCACGCGCGGTGTTAGCTCCGCCTCTGGGGTTTTCTGCATGCGCAGGCCAAAGGCGACATTTTCAAACACGGTCATATGGGGGAACAGGGCATAGCTTTGAAACACGGTGTTAACGTGCCGATGCTCGGCCGGGATGGCGGTGATGTCTTGCCCGTCGAGCACGATCTGCCCGTGGTCGGCATTTTCCAACCCGGCAATCAGCCGCAGCACGGTGGTTTTCCCGCAGCCGGAAGGGCCAAGCAGGGTCAGGAATTCACCATCGTTAATCTCAAGGTTGAGATCGCGAATGATCTCTTTGCCGTCAAAGCTTTTACTCAGGGCGTTCAGTGTAACCAAAGAGGATTGTTCAGTCATTTTAGTGTCTCTATCCCGTACGGTGGTGCAGATAGAACCGCCGCTGGAAAAGACTGCGCGAGCTTACGGGAGTGACCCGTCAGGTACTGAAGCTCAAAGCCAGCGGCGCCGATCAAAAATTTAAGAGGGCGCATGATAGACGCTGAATCCGGTAATTGAAAGCCAAACAGCCCATAAATCATGCCAGTTGGCCGATTTTTGCGTCGGTAGTTACCCTATTAAACCATCACTTGCTTTAATGATTTGTGTTAAATCTGATTATTAATGACCTGTCTCAATATTTGATCCGGATCGGTTCCGCATAATGAAACGCGAAATTCTGAGGGCGGAACCATGGATAAACTACTAGATCGCTTTTTTAACTACGTCTCATTTGACACACAGGCTAAAGCGAACGTCAAACATGTGCCTAGTACCGAAGGGCAACTGAAGCTGGCGCGTGCGTTGCAACAGGAAATGATTGGGCTGGGGTTTGAACGGGTATCGCTAAGCGAACATGGCTGCGTGATGGGCACGCTGCCTGGCAATGTGAGCTGGCCAGTGCCGGCCATTGGCTTTATTTCTCACCTTGATACCTCACCCGATTTTTCGGGTAAGCATGTGACACCGCAGGTAGTGGAAAACTATCGCGGCGGTGACATTGCCTTAGGTATCGGTGATGAAGTGTTATCGCCGGTGATGTTCCCGATTTTGCATCAGATGCTGGGGCAAACGCTGATCACCACCGACGGCAAAACGCTGTTGGGGGCTGACGATAAAGCCGGGATTGCCGAGATCTTGACCGCGATGGTGCGGCTAAAGCAGCAAAAAATACCTCACGGCGATATCCGCGTGGCGTTCACGCCGGATGAAGAAGTGGGCAAGGGAGCGCATTTCTTTGACGTTGCCGCGTTTGATGCCGCGTGGGCTTACACCGTTGATGGTGGTGGAGTTGGTGAGCTGGAGTGTGAAAACTTCAATGCAGCGGCAGTGACGGTGAAAATCGTCGGTAATAACGTACATCCTGGCAGTGCCAAAGGGGTGATGGTGAACGCGCTGTCGTTGGCAACCCGTTTCCAACAGGAGTTACCCGCCGAGGAAACACCGGAGCATACCGAGGGGTATCAGGGCTTTTACCATCTCAACAGCATCAAGGGGAACGTCGAACGTGCCGAGATGCACTACATCCTGCGGGATTTTGAGCGTGAAGGCTTTGAGGCTCGCAAGCGCAAGATGATTGAAGTCGCGCAAAAGGTTGGCCGTGGTTTACCACGGGATTGCTACATTGAGGTGGCGATCGAGGATAATTACTACAACATGAGGGAGCAGGTGGCCGAGCATCCTCATGTGATTGAGTTGGCACAGCAGGCGATGCGGGACTGCGATATTGAGCCGGTGATGAAGCCGATCCGCGGTGGTACCGATGGTGCACAGCTGTCCTTCAAGGGGCTGCCTTGTCCAAACCTGTTTACCGGCGGCTATAATTTCCATGGCAAGCATGAGTTTATTACGCTGGAAGGGATGGAGCAGGCGGTGGCGGTGATTATGCGCATTGCCACTCTGAGCGCCGAGCGCGCTAAACGGTAGTTTTTTGCATTAACAAAGGCCCCTCACCCTAACCCTCTCCCAAAGGGCGAGGGGACCGAATGTGCTACCACTTTGCTTTGGCACTAAGCCTAGACCTCAACGGCGTTACAGATTAATTACTGTACCAGACTACAACGCCATACCAGCTCCTTCTCCCAAAGGGCGAGGGGACCGAATGTGCTACCACTGGGCTTTGGCACTAAGCCTAGACCTAAACGGCGTTACAGATTAATTACTGTACCAGACTACAACGCCATACCAGCTCCTTCTCCCAAAGGGCGAGGCGACCGAATGTGGCACTAAGCCTAGACCTCAACGGCGTTACAGAGTAATTACTGTACCTGACTATAACGCCATACCAGCCCCCTCTCCCTGTGGGAGAGGGTTGGGGTGAGGGGCGTCCTAGTCGTTAAAATACCAGTAACCGCTGTTAATCAACGCCGTCAGCAGGGCCAGGAACGACGGATCGTCCACCGCGTCGCCCAGCAAGGTGGCATCAACGCTGGCGTGCTGGCACAGCGCATCGGCGGCTTGCAGATGTTCGGTGTCGATTAGCTCACCGTTGACAAAGCATTGGTCGCCAACGCGCAGCACGCGTAACCCACCCAAACGTTGTAATGGCTCACCCTGTTGCAGTAACTCATAGATTTCACCGGCCTGATAAGGCGGCTCTGGCGGCGCGATGTCCAGCTCGTGCCGCGATTGCGAAATAAACTCGCCAAACCAGTTCTGGAAGTGCTCCGGCTGCTGCACCAGCTCCAGGATCATCCCGCGCAGTGCATCAACCTCATGGGGGAGAACCATCGCCGGGTGATCGCGCAGCGCGATATCCGGATCGGTGTAACGCTTGCTGCCCAACTCGCGCGCTAGCACGTAGTCGGCATAGCCACTCACCATCTCGCGGCCATTCGGCGCGCGGAAGCCGACGGAATAGTTGAGCGAGTTTTCCAGTGAGTAGCCTTCATGCGGGAATCCCGGTGGGATATACAGAATATCACCAGGCTCCATCTCTTCATCAATGATGGCGTCAAACGGCTCTACCTGTAATAGGTCAGGGTGCGGGCAGTGCTGCTTCATCGGCACTTTTTCGCCCACGCGCCAACGGCGGCGGCCAGTACCCTGGATGATGAACACGTCGTATTGATCGAGATGTGGGCCAACGCCGCCGCCCGGTACCGAGAACGAAATCATCAGATCGTCCATGCGCCAGTCCGGCAGCTTACGGAACGGTTGCATCAGGGCACTGGAAGGCTGATGCCAGTGATCAACGGCCTGCACCAGCAATGACCAGTTGTTCTCGCCCAGATGGTCGAAACTTTCGAACGGGCCGTGGCCAACCTGCCAGCGACCTTCCTGATGGCTCACCAGGCGGCTGTCCACCTCGTTCTCCATGGCCAACCCGGCCAGCTCATCCGGGGAAATCGGATCGATAAAGTTGTTAAAACCACGCTTGATAATTACCGGGCGCTTTTGCCAATAGCGTTGCAAAAAGTCGTTCCAGTCGAGATCTAATTGGTAATCCATGTTCTATTCCAGGATAGAGTGAGCCTGCAGGGATTATAACGGAAGTTAGGCCCCGTGGATCGGGGCCTGAGCGATAGAATTTAATCGTGATGGTGGGAGTCGTGCTGGCGGGAGAAGGTGACCTCCATCCGTGCTCCACCCAGCGGGCTGTCGCTGATGGTAATTTGCCCGTCATATTGCTCGATGATCTCGGCGGCGACCGACAGGCCAATCCCCTGGCCGGGGCGCAGAGTATCGACGCGTTGGCCGCGTTGGAAGATCAGCTCACGCTTGCTTTCCGGGATGCCGGGGCCGTCGTCATCAATGACGATCGTCAGGTATTTGTCCGAGTGCAGCGAGGTGATCTCCACAAACTCCAGGCAATATTTACAGGCGTTCTCCAGCACGTTGCCCATCACCTCCATAAAGTCGTTTTTTTCGCCCATAAAGGTGACTTCTGGTGAGATATCGAGGGTGATGACTACCCCTTTACGCTGATAGACCTTGTTCAGTGCCACGCTGAGGCTGTCGAGCAGGGCAGAAACCGAATGGATCTCGCGGGTCAGCACGGTTTGACCAGAGTTGATGCTGGCCCGATGCAGGTAATAACCAATCTGCTGCGAGATACGGCTAATCTGCTCGAGCATGATCGGCTCGACTTCTTCGATGGTGGTCTGCTTGCTGGAACGCAGCGAGCGCAGGGTGGTCTGCAATACTGCCAGCGGGGTTTTCAGGCTATGGGTGAGGTCGGACAGCGTAGTGCGGTATTTGGTGTAGCGCTGACGCTCGTTGCGCACCAGGATATTCAGGTTCCGTACCAAGCCACGTAGTTCACTGGGGGGATTTTCATCCAGCTGCTCGCGCTCGCCGTTTTCCAATTCACCGACCTGGGTTATCAGCGCCTTGATCGGCCGCAAACTCCAATACGCAGCTAGCCATAGCAGAGGCACGACCAGTAGCAGGTTGGCCAGCAGTACGTAGCTGAACCATTCCCACACCACATCCGAGCGTTGCAGCTCCTGCGGAATGCTGTCGACTACCACAATACTCAAGGCGGGCAGGCGTGGGGTGGCGGCATAGGTATTGACGGCCACCGAGTGGGTTAACGCCTCATGGTCGGTATCGTCATAGTCTTTCAGCTGATCCTGGGCCTTGGGGTTGTCGCCCAGCACTTCGCTACTGACGCGGGTGTCAGTATCTATCTCATAGAAACCGGACTCTTGCAGCCACTCTTTCTGGATCCGTTTTTCCAGTTCCGGCACCGAGCGCTGGCTCCACAACAGGTTGCCTTTTTCGTCGTAGATAAACACCAGCGTTGGGGAGTTGAGATCGAGATCGGGCGGGATGGCAATGGTCAGCTTCTGGTCTTTCCACTGCGCCAGGCTGAAGAACAGGTTGCTCTCACCGCGCAGCAGGCGGAAGGCGGTTTTATCAAAGCTGACGATATAGCCGACGACCGCAACCAGCCCGTAGGACAGCGACAGCGCCAGGATCACCCCGGCGGTGGCCATCAGAAAGCGGGCGCGCAGTGAGAAGGGCTTTTTATCTCTGTTGAACATTATGCTCACTTGGCATCGAAACGGTAGCCCTGACCACGTACGGTGGTGATCACTTCCTGTGGGTATTCGGCCTGTAGCTTTTTACGCAGGCGGCCCATTAATACGTCGATGGTGTGGCTTTCGCGCAGTTCGGCATCCGGGTAGAGTTGCAACATCAATGAGTCTTTGCTGACCACTTTACCCGCGTTACGGATCAACGTTTCGATAATGGTGTACTCAAAGGCCGTCAGTTTGATTTGCTGTTCGTTGACGCTCAGCTCACGGCGTGAGAGGTCGATCTGGAATGGCGGCAGTACGATCACCTGTGAAGCCAGGCCGCTATTGCGGCGCATCAAGGCCTGCATGCGGGCAATCACTTCTTCCAGGTGGAAGGGCTTGGTGACGTAATCATCGGCACCGGCTTCCAGCACCGCCACCTTATCCTGCCAGCTTTCACGGGCGGTCAGCACCAGGATCGGCAACTTCATCTGGTTGGCACGCCAACGGCGGATCAGGCTCAGGCCATCTTCACCCGGCAACCCTAGATCGACAATGGCGATATCAGGCGCATGTTCCTGCAGAAAATAGTCAGCTTCTTTGGCATCTTCTGCGGCATCAACCTGATGCCCCATTTCGCGCATTTGCACACTAAGATGGTGGCGCAATAGGCCATTGTCTTCAACAACCAGTACTCGCATGGTACAGACTCCTGTTGTTTAGGCGGGTGCAACACCAGGCACCCACACTGAAAAGGTTACACGCTGTTGCCACGTTGTGGTAACGCGCATTAGCTGACCATTCCCTGATCGCTTGATTCTGTCATCCATTGATTATCGGCAATGGCTGATAAACGCAGGATAAACAGCGCAGTGCCAAAGGTAAACAAAACTTAAACAAAGCCTGACTGCCGGAAGTGTGAGCGGGATCGCTGCAAAGGGCTAAAGGTATCATTAAGGTATTATATAGGTATCGTAATGATGCTAATACCAGGAACCCTACACCGCTTTCCCGAGCCGATGCCGGGAAGGTAGCCAGCAAGGATACATAATAATGAAACGTCCTCATCTGAAGCTGTCTGTCATGATGTTTATCGAGTGGTTTATCTGGGGAGCGTGGTTTGTTCCCCTATGGCAATACCTCAACAAACTGGGCTTTACGCCGGGCGAAATTGCCTGGTCGTACAGCAGTACGGCGATTGCGGCAATCCTCTCGCCGGTGCTGGTTGGCGTTATTGCCGATCGCTACTTCGCCGCGCAAAAAGTCTTGGGCTGGTTGCATCTGGCAGGTGGGGTGCTGATGTTTATCATCGCCTGGCAAACCACCTTTGCCACCTTCTTCCCGCTGCTGGTGATTTATGCCATCACCTATATGCCGACCGTGGCGCTGACCAACAGCATCGCCTTTGCCAACATTACCGATACCGAGAAAGAGTTCCCTCGCATCCGCGTACTGGGCACTTTGGGGTGGATTGCCTCCGGTCTGGTGGTGGGCTTTATGCTGCCGTCGCTGCTGGGTTTAGGCAATATTTCCGATAGCAACCTGCCGTTAATCATTACCGGTGTAGCCTCGATCGCGCTCGGTTTATACAGCTTTGTGCTGCCCAATACGCCAGCCAAAGGCACTGGCCCGGTGGATATCAAGGCGTTACTGGGCTTGAACGCGCTTGGCCTGCTGAAGGATCGCTCATTTGCCACCTTCGCCCTGTGCTCGTTCCTGTTCTGTATGCCGTTGGCGTTTTACTACCAGTTTGCCAATGGCTATCTGACGCAGGTTGGGCTGCCGAATGCCACAGGCTGGATGACGCTGGGGCAGGTCTCGGAAATCTTCGCCATGCTGGCGCTACCGTTGCTGCTCAAGCGATACGGCATCAAGAAGGTGCTGCTGCTGGGCTTTGTGACCGCAGCGATCCGCTATGTATTCTTTATCTACGGCGGCACTGCCGACGTCTGGGCCTACAGCATGCTGTTCCTGGGTATTTTGCTGCACGGCGTCAGCTACGATTTCTATTTCGTGACCGGCTATATCTACGTCGACAAAAAAGCGCCGCCGCATATGCGTACCGCTGCTCAGGGCCTGATCACCCTGATTTGCCAGGGATTAGGTAGCTTTATTGGTAACTGGCTCGGGGGCCGGGCGATGACCACTTTCGCCCTTGAACAACCGCGAGACGGTATGACGTTTGACTGGTTTGCCGTGTGGGGCGTGGGTGCGGTGATGGTGGTGGGCGTCATGCTGCTGTTCCTGCTGTTCTTCCGTGAACGCAGCGACAATATCACCCCGATTGACGTGGCACGGTCTTAATTCGTTGCGCCGGGCGTGTTGCCCGGCAAGGTAAAAATTCAGGAGAAACAGATGAAGCAGTTAACCCAGGAACAACGCGTGGTGGGCGCACTTTATGGCCAAATGCTGGGCGATGCGCTCGGCATGCCTTCCGAGCTGTGGCCGCGTGAGCGGGTTAAGCGCCACTTTGGCTGGATCGACCGCTTCCTCGACGGCCCGGCGGAAAACAGTGCCGCCTGCTATTTCACGGCAGCGCAGTATACCGATGATACCTCGATGGCTCTGGCACTCGCCGACGCCTTGATCGAGGCCGACGGTGAAGTGGTTCCGGAGCTGATTGCCCGCAACGTGATCCGCTGGGTCGATAGTTTTGATGCCTTCAACAAAAACATCCTGGGTCCGAGTTCCAAACTGGCGCTGGGGGAGCAGAAGAAGGGCGCGCCGATTAGCAATTTGGAAAATAACGGTGTGACCAACGGTGCGGCGATGCGGGTTTCCCCGTTGGGTTGTGTGCTGCCTTCTGCGCCGTTGGAGCAGTTTTGCCAGCAGGTCTGGCTGGCCTCCAGCCCGACGCATAAATCCGATATCGCGGTTGCCGGTGCGGTGGTGATTGCCTGGGCGGTTGCCAAGGCGGTCGAAGGGGCCAGTTGGGCAGAGATCCGCCTGGCGTTGCCGGGGGTGGCAGATTACGCTCAGCGCCGCCAGAGCACCACCTTCAGCGCGTCTTTAGCGGCGCGTATCGAACTGGCCTTCCAGGTAGTCGAACAGGCTGGCGGTACCGAGCAGGCCTCCGAACGGGTCTACCAACTGGTTGGCGCAGGGGTCAGCACCATAGAATCCGTACCGGCCGCGTTGGCGATGGTCGAACTGGCGCAAACCGATCCTACCCGCTGTGCGATCCTGTGCGCCAACCTGGGCGGTGATACGGACACGATCGGCGCGATGGCCACGGCGATCTGCGGTGCCTTGAACGGTATCGACGCGTTTGACGCGGCCATGTTGGCAGAATTAAAGCGGGTGAATCCGCTGGATATTAACCACTACGCGCAGGCCTTTCTCCGTTTCCGCCAGCGCTGGCAGGAGGCTGAATGAGTAACGAAAGACGCGAGTTATTACAGACGCTGACCCAGGGCGGTTGGTATCAACAGTGCCCGGTGACGGTGATTGGCGCAGCGGTGATGGATATGGTAGTGAGCGCCGATGCCTTGCCGGTACGCGGTGGCGACGTGTCGGCCCAGATGCAGGGGCTGCATTTAGGGGGCTGCGCGCTGAATATTGCCGTGGCTCTGCGCCAGTTGGGCATTACCAGCCGCAATCTGCTGCCGGTGGGTGAAGGTGTGTGGGCGGAGCGTTTGCGTAGCGAGATGGCGCAGCGCGGCGTGAGTTCCGATCTGCAAGTGGGTGGTGAGGATAACGGCTGGTGTCTGGCGCTGGTCGAGCCGGACGGTGAGCGCACCTTTATCTCTATCGATGGCATAGAGAACCAGTGGCAGCCAGAGTGGTTGGCAGACGTGACGCCACAAAGCGGGCTGGTTTACCTTTCCGGTTATCAACTGGGTGCCAGGCAGGGCCACGTGCTGGTGGATTGGCTGTTACGCCTGCCCGAACAGGTTCGAGTGGTGCTGGATATTGGCCCGCGCATCGACGTGATGGCGGAGAGCCTGCTGCAACGCCTAATCCGCCCTGGTGTGATCCTGACGCTAAACCAGCGTGAAGCCCAGCACCTTGGCATGCAGGAAGATATTGCCGGTTTTTGCCAGCAATTATGGTTAACCACCGGGCAACTGGTGATTGTGCGCTGTGGTGGGGAAGGCGGATATTACTTTGTCGGGCCAGAGGATCATGGTTGGATCGCCGCTAGCCAGGTCAAAGTGGTAGACAGCATTGGTGCTGGCGATAGCCACAGCGCCGGCTTGCTCGCCGGATTGGCACTGGGCCTGACCGCCCGCCAAAGCATGACGCTAGCCAATAGCATCGCCGGTTACGTGGTATCGCAGGCCGGTGGAGATTGTGCGCCAACCCTGGCCCAGCTCCTGGCCAGCGAGGAACTCAATCCTCGCTGATAAACTCGTACATGTCGCTGCGGCAGAAGCTTTCGCTGTATTCGATGGGCTTTTTCCGGCTGTCGAACAGCGTTTGCTTGATGATCAGCAGCGGCATGGGTTCTTTCAGCTGTAGCGCTTGCAGGGTTTCACCGTCGCTCATGGCGGCGCTGACCTGGCTACGCAGCGATCCCAACTCCACGTTGTTCAAACGGAAGTAGTCATACAGAGAAACGCCAATATCATCAACGTTGGCTATCGCCTCCGCCACCACATAAGACACCGCCACCGACATGGGGCGCTGATCGATAAAGTGAATACGTTTGAGTTTGTACACCGGCGTATGCTCGGCCAGCGACAGCTTCTCGGCCAGTGTGCTATCCGCCGGGATTTGCTCACGGCTGATCCACATGGTGTCCGGCTTGCGCCCTTGTAGCATCACTTCACGTGAAAATCCTTTCACATCCGCCAGCGAATAGGCCAGTTTAGGTTGAGCCACGGTATTTTGAATGAAGGTGCCATAGCCCCGCGAACGGCCGATAATGCCGTCCTGCTCCAGGCAGGCCAGGGCTTTGCGTACCGTAATGCGCGAGATCCCCAGCCGTTCGGTGAAATGGCGCTCACTGGGCAGAAAATCCCCTTGGCTCAATATGCCAAGCTCAATGCCCTGTCGTATCGATTCGTTAAAGCGCAGGTAGAGCGGCATAGCGCCAGCGCTGGTCAGATCGTGTTGCAGTTTGTCCAGCAGGCGCTGGTTGGGATCCGTGCTCATAGACGACCGAAATCCTGTAGCCTCAATGCGATAGCTTATTTAAGGTGATTTCGTCGGGCGGTGCAACCGTGCAGGACGAGATTGGTGGAAATGGTTGGGCCTGGCAGACCAGGCCCGTTGTAGTGTTTACTGCTGGGAAGGTTTGGCGGCGCTGTTCTCCCGTATTTCTTTGACCTGATCGGCAGTGACCGGAGCGGCGTTATTCCCCCAACTGGTGCGCACAAAACTGGCAATCTGGGCCACCTGCTGGTCGCTCAGACGCCAGCCAAAGTCTGGCATGGTGAGTCCTGTAGGGGCGTCTATAGTCATCGGCGTACGTGAACCATTCAGAATGATGCTGATCACCGAAGCAGGGTCTTCCGCCAGCAACGCCGGATTATGGGCCAACTGTGGGAAGGTATTGCGATAGCCCTGACCATCGCTGCGGTGGCAGGCGGCGCAGTTGTCCAGATAAGCCTGACCGCCTGGGTTGCCTCGGCCGGTGCTGTAGAGTGCCAGCGGCTGGTTGGCCGTTGGCGTTATTTGCTCATCCCCCGCAGGCAGCGATTTCAGATAAGCGGCGATCGCCTGCAAATCCCCGTCGCTCAGGTGCTGAGTGCTGTCTTGTACCACGTCCACCATGGAGCCAAAGGCGGCAAATCTGTCGCTGTGGCCGGTTTTCAGGAAACGGGTCAGATCTTCCGCGTTCCAACTACCCAGCCCGCTGAGCGCATCGCCACGCAGGCTGGCGGCGTGCCAACCTTCCAGCGTCCCACCGCTCAGATAGGCGTCATCAGTCTGGTTCAACGCCTTCTCCTGGAAGCCAATGCCGCGTGGCGTATGGCAACTGCCGCAGTGGCCCAATCCTTGTACCAGATAAGCCCCACGGTTCCATTGTGCGCTTTGGTTAGCGTCTGGCTGATAGGCGCCATCCTCGCGGAAAATGCCGTCCCACATCGCCAATGGCCAGCGCATATTCAGCGGCCACGGGATATCGCTAGCCTTGTTCTGCTGCACCACCGGCGTTACCTGTTGGGTGAAGTAGAGATACAGATCGCGTATATCCTCATCATTGATTTTGGCGAATGAGGGATAGGGCATGGCCGGGTAGAGCCGAGTGCCATCGCGCCTAATGCCTTTACGCAGGGCGTCGGCAAACGCTTGTAGATCGTAGGCACCGATCCCGGTGGTTTTGTCTGGAGTGATATTGGTGGAATAGATCGCACCAACCGGGGTGGTCATCTTCAGCCCACCGGCGAATGCCATGCCACCTGGCGCGGTATGGCAGGCGGCACAGTCACCAACGCGGGCCAGATATTCGCCATGAGCGATTTGCCCAACCTGGTGGGTATCCTCGGCGGCCTGAGCGCTGGCGCTTAATACCAGCAAGGCCAGCAGCGAGGGGGTTAATCCTTTCATCGTCTTCTCCTTGCGTATCAGGCCTGAACCAACGGGCCGGGGTTGTTCAGATACTGATTACGGATCGCTTCCGCTGAATAATAGGCCAGCGCACCGACGATCCCGGTGGGGTTATAAGCCAGGTTCTGCGGGAAGGCGCAGGCACCGGTGACAAACACGTTGGGCACGTCCCAGCATTGCAGGTACTTGTTCACCACGCTGGTTTTTGGGTTGTCGCCGGTGATTGCCCCGCCGGTAGTGTGAGTGGATTGGTACGGGCGCACGTCATAGTGCGAACCGCTGCCCATCACCGAAATCGCCATCTGCTTCGGCTCCATGGCTTTGGCGATGTTCGCCATCTTGCTGGTAATGTGTTGGGTCATCTTGATCTCGTTAGCCTTCCAGTCGAAGGTCATGCGCAGCAGCGGTAGCCCATAGGCATCCCGATAGGTGGGATCGAGATCGAGATAGCAGTCGCGATAGGGCATCACCGAGCCTTCAGAGCCAATGCTCATCGAGTGCGGATAATTATCTTTGATGCCTTGTTTCCAGCCACTGCCCCAGGTGGGCGTTCCTGGCGGTAATGACATCTGTTGGATCGGGCGGCCACCGGTGCGGGTGGCGGAAATATAGGCACCACCGATAAAGCCCAACTCGCCGTGGTCGAAGTTTTCCGAGTTGAGGTCGTCGATCACCGTGCCTGCGGCTCCGGCTCCGATGAACGGGTTGAAGTGGGTGTCCTTATCGTAAAATAGCGAAATGCCGCTGTTCATCTGATAGGCGTAGTTCTTGCCAACGACCCCTTCGCCAGTGACGGGGTCATAAGGTTTACCGATACCGGAGAGCAGCAGCAGGCGCACGTTATGCAGCTGAAAGGCGCTGAGGATCACCAGGTCCGCCGGTTGTTCAATCTGCTGGCCCTGGGCGTCGACATAGGTGACACCGGTGGCCTTTTTGCCGCTGCTGTCCAGATTGACCTTGATAACCTGCGACTGGGTGCGCAATTCGAAGTTTTTCCGCTTCATCAGCACCGGCAGAATGGTGGTTTGCGGTGAGGCCTTGGAGTACATAAAACAGCCGAAGCGCTCACAGTAACCGCAGTAGTTACAGGGACCGAGTTGCACACCGTAGGGATTGGTATAAGGCTCCGAGCAGTTGGCTGCTGGAATACTGAACGGGTGATAGCCGAGCGACTCGGCCGCCTTGCCAAACAGCGAACCAGAATAGAGCTGCTTGAGGGGGGCAGTGGGATATTCGCTAGTGCGTGGCCCTTCGAACGGGTTGCCGCCTTTGACGATGTTGCCTTGCAGGTTACCGGCTTTGCCTGCGGTGCCACAGACCTTCTCGAACTTATCGAAGTAAGGCTCCAGCTCGGTGTAACTGAGAGGGTAATCCTGCAACAACATGCCTTCTGGCACCCATTTGTCGCCATACTTTTCCGTCACTGTGGTACGCATTTTCAGATCGGCGGGCAGGGCGCGCCAGTGCATGCCGTTCCAGTGGACGCCAGCACCGCCAACGCCGTTGCCGGGCAAAAAGGATCCAAGCTGACGATAAGGCACGGCGAAATCCGCTGGCGTGTGCCGCACGGTGACGGTTTCGTGCGCCATCTCCTGCTCGAGTTTCAGGCGGATGCCATAGGTCAATTCGTCCGCAATCCGTGGATAGGCAAAATCAGGGTAGGTATCGCGCTGCTCACCGCGCTCCAGTGCCAATACGCTCAGGCCGGTTTCGGTCAGTTCCATGCCCATAATGGCACCGGTCCAGCCAAATCCGACAATCACCACGTCTACCGGTGGCTTTTTTATCGTGCTCATTTATGCATTCCTTTTGCTGGAGATACTTACCGGGCCAAGGGGATAAGCCTGATTGGGATGATCGACCCAGTCGGTGTAATCTGCCCGCGCACCAGGGAAACCGATCAGCTTCCATGAGGCCATCGACTGGTTACCGCCGTGCTGTGGATCGGCCAGATAACCCTCTTTGGTGTTTTGCAGCAGTTGGCTGAAAAAGGCTTTGCCGGGCAGGGCTTCGGAGTCCAGCTCACCTTTCTCCAACGCCGTCAGGATCTGATCTTGCTGGGCATGATCCAGATCCACAAAGGCTTTCTGGTACTGCTGCTGGCAGTGCGCATTGAGGCCGCGAATGCCAATGCGATAGGTATCACGCGGAGTCAGTTTGGACTGATAGCCTAATTCAGGGGCCGAAGGGACAAACGGCGGGTGCATATACCACAGGCCGCCGTGACCATAAGGCGTTTCCATCTGCTTATCGATAAAGATCGGCACGCCTTCTTCGACGGCGCCGGGGCCATTGCTATCACTAGGGATCAGTCGATCGCAGGCCGCCAGCACAAAGCGCCATTCTTCGTTATTGAAATAAGCGGGAACATAGTGAGAGGAGACACCCGCCGCCGAGGCTGGCAGGGGCGTCATCGTCAGAACGCCGGTACCTCCGGCTGCGGCCAGTGGGATTAACGCCAAAGTCTTTTTAAGAAAGCTCCGCCTGGGCGGTATAGAAGAGTGCTGTTGTGACATAGTTCCACCTTGAATATGTTTCACAGAAATGCCCGCGTGCGAATCAGGTACGCACCGCCGCTGTCTTGGGCAGTAACGGGCAGAGGGAGTTGCTATTCCATGACCAATAACGATTAGCAAGCTACTGGTATGGTGATCTAAGTTTAAGTCTTGGTAGCTAAGACAAACAATAAAGCATCTGTTTCAAAACATTTTCTTCACATTGTTTTTGATTTAGATCATTTCATTAACAATTTGCCTTGACTATTACGCCTAACGAGCTTCGGCTGATTGGTCTAGTCGCTAGGGTTAATTGGTCTGTATGATGCGATCTGACATCGGTATATGCTGCGGTGGAGAACCTGCTTTTGCAGCAACCAGACGGAATACTTTTATGGCGATAAATCAATATGGTCAGACGGTGGGTGAACCCTTGGCGCAATGGCATGCCTTGCCACGGCCGCAGGAGGTGAAGCTGACGGGCAAATTTTGCCGCCTCGCGATGTTGGACGTCGAGCGGGACTTTGCCGCGTTGTTTGCGGCTTACCAGCTAGCGCCAGATGGCCGTGACTGGACTTACCTGATGAGGGAGCGACCGGATAGCCCGCAGGAACTGCGTGCGCATCTGGAAAACCTGCAGGCCAACCCGGCGCTGGTGAATCTGGTGGTGTTCGATTTAGCCACCGATATGCCCGTCGGCACGGTGGCCTTTATGCGGATTGAAGAGGCTAGCGGCGTGTTGGAAATTGGCCACGTCTGCTGGTCACCGCTGATGCAGCAGCGCTCTTGCGCCACCGAGGCGATTTACCTGATGCTGCGCCATACCTTTGACGAGTTGGGCTACCGCCGCTGTGAATGGAAATGCGATAGCCTGAATGCGCCTTCCAGGCAGGCAGCGCAACGCTTTGGGTTCCAATACGAAGGGCGCTTTTTGCAGGCGTTGGTCACCAAGGGCCGCAACCGGGATACCGACTGGTTCGCCATGATCGACCAAAACTGGCCCCAGATGCGTAGTGCGTTCGAAGGTTGGCTGGCTGACGAGAATTTTGGTACCGACGGCCAGCAGATACAGCGTTTGCAGGCGTTTATGCCTTGATATGTAGGGGGCGAACATGTGGATGTTCGCCCCTATGTAGCTTACTGCTCGTTCAGCGCCGCTTTATTTCTTACCTGCTTGGCCTCGAAGCGTGAAATCCACCACCAGGCCAGGGCCGAGAACACCGCGGTCATACAGACGTTGATAAAGAAGGCTTTCATCAGATCGACCCCCGGCGGGAATGCCGATGCCGTCATACTGACCACAAAGATGGTGATCAGCACCGAAACCACGCCCATTCCGAACTTGCGCGATCCCATGCGGAACTCGCGCGGCGTATCGTCATGCTTCCAGCGGAACACGAAGTAGGCCACCATGATAAAGATCGGCGGCAGCATCGCCGTACCCGCCGTCAGGTTGATCGCGGTGTTCATCATCTGTTGTACCGATTCGGAACCAAAGCCGTTAACCACCAACATCACGAACACGAAGGCAAATTGCCACCATGCAGCACGTACCGGAACGCCATGTTTGTTCAGCTCGGTGGTTTTCTGGCCGTAAACGCCTTTCGGGATCTCGGAGAAGTGGATCTTCACCGGCGCGGAGGTCCACATCATCATCGAACCAAAAATGGCGATAAACAGCACGATGCCCACCAGGCGGCCCACCAGCGTTTCGGAAATGCCGAAGTACTTGGCCATCCCGGTGAAGATCTCCACCATGCCGCCCGCGTAGGTCAGGTTTTCACGCGCGACAAACACGTTAACCAGCAGGGAACCGACGGCATACATCCCGCCGATCACGGCACCGGCAATGATAATCACCTTGATAAACGACTTCTGGCCCCCTTTGACGTCATTGAGATAGGCCGCCGCCGTTTCCGCACCGCCAGCCGCCTGGAAGATCCAGCACATGATACCCAACGTTGCCCAGTTCACCGTCGGTGTCATCGCCTCCAGCGTAATAGGTTGCGCCGGGACGTGAGCGCCGCTCAGCGCCATCAACGCGCCCAGCACGTAAATCGCAAACAGGGCGAACACCCCATAGGCGACGACTTCGGCAATCTTGCCCAGCCAACTGGCACCCTTGGTGGAAATATGGGTGGTGGCGGCAAACAGTACGATCGAGATGATCGATACCATCACCGGGGAAAAGGCGTATTCGCGGCCCATAATGGCGTACGACGCATAGGCAATCACGTTGGGCAACAGTGATACAAACCAGAACAGGTTGACGAACCAATACAGGAACGACCCCATATAGGCTGCACGGGTGCCCAGAGGCTGTTTTAACCAATCGTACATTCCCGACTCGGAGTTCTTATTGGCGGACACAAACTCCGCGATAATAAACACAAAGGGAATGAAGTAGACCAGGGTTGCAAACAAAAATACCGGGGCTGAACTCAAGCCCAGTTCAATGTTGTTGTTGACGATATTGCGTACGTTGAACACCGCCGCAAAGGTCATCGACAACAGGGCAAACTTGCCAATCGTGCCACGTAAAGAATCGGACATAGCGTCCTCCGATGAACGACATCAATGATGAACTCAATCTGGATGGAGCGGGAGTGATTTCCCGCCCGGTTCGCTTCATAATCAGCAGGATCACTTGTTCAACATGTAGCCATCCTCAATGGTGACCCGCAGCACCACTTTTCTTACCCGGTTATCGCCGTGGAAGCGGTAGGCTTCCTGATTGTCAAAAATCGCCAGTTGCCCGGCACGTAATTCGCAGGTTTGCCCGGTGCCTTGCAGATATTCGCGGTCGGTTTCATCGCGGTAGGCCTCAACGGGGGTGAGGGCTGATTTCTGCGCGAATTCCACCGTTTCGCCGCCCTCGAGGTAGTAATGGATGGTGAAATAGCGACGGTTGCCTTCAAAGGTCGAGTGATTGCAGGTGACGCCGTCTTCAATCATATAGACCAGCGTATCGCCGATGGAGTGCATCACGCCGTCTTTGATATTGGCAATGTTGTCAATGGCTTCCACACAACGGTTCCATTTGCGCCCGTCCCGGTAAACCACTTTGAATTGTTCCAGGTTGTCTATTACGTGCATGGATCAGGCCTCATTGGTGGTTGGAGTGAAGAAGTCATTGGCAAAGTCATGGTTGGCCAGCGTCTGTGCGCTGACGTCACCGGCTTGCAGCGGTATCAGGGTCAGGCCATAGCGGAATGGCGCCATGTAAACCCGGTAGGAGTCGAGGACTTCGCTGCCCCAAGAGTTGGAACCCAGCCCCATCACTTGGTGGTCAAGGTTGAGGGTGATATATCCACTTGGTTGCAGCTCATTGGTATGCTGCGCCTGATGCAGGTTCTGGCTGGTGTACTCCCAGGCGCTGAAATTGATCGGTTGCTGCGGTTTGACCAGCAGGCCGGTACCGTGACGATTGGTGAGCGCAGCCCAGCGCACATGCTGGCGGTTACCGTTGTTTTGTGGGAACGGATAGTGCTCGAACATCTCGGCCACCGTGGTCTGGTAGATATCGATCAGGTTGGCCTGCTGGCTGTCCTGATAGTTTTCTTCCGGGCCGCGGCCATAGTAGTTTACCCGATCAAAGCCGCCGTTAATGCCGATATCCAGCCCGATGGCCGGGATCACGTACGGGTAATCGCCGTAACGCTCGCCGCTGAGTTCCACGTTGAGCTGGCCTTCGGCATTGATCTGGTAGCGGTAGCAACAGCGCATGCCGAAGTCGAAGACCGGCGGGGCGATGATGCTGGTCACGGTGATTTCAACGCGGCCATTGGCCTGAACGACGTCCAATGTACGGAAGTGCTCTTGCATGATTTGCAGATGAGCGGGCTCCCACAGGCCTTGATACTCCTGTTTGTGGTTATCGATCATCGGTTTGAAGAAGCTTAACGCCGGAGCAGAGGCGATAATCTCTTCCCCGTTGCTCATCCAGGAGGTCAGCTTGCCGTTCACCTTGGAGAAGGTCAGCGTAAAGTCCTGGCCGCTGATGCAGTACGCCAGGCGGCTTTCCGCTACCCGTATAGGCAGGGCGTTGAGGTTGGTATAGGCTTCTGTTTGCGCAGTGTTCTCTTTGAGCTGGAACTGGTACACCGCGATATCATGATTGGCCGGGCTGTACAGCGTGCTGGAGTTCTTGCGCACGGTGAAGTTCACAAAGGCTTCGCGCTCATCCAGTTCAGGCAGCTCAAGGCGGATTTCCCGTGAAGAGTTGGCTGCCAGATCTTTCAGCCGCAGAGGCAGCGTTGCCAGCGTTTCCCCTTCTGCGCGGATTTCGACGGTGAGGGTGTAATCATCCAGATTGGTGAACCACAGCTTGTTCTCGACTAGGAAGGTGCCAAGGTGAGGCTCAAGCGCACGGATCTTCACCGGCGCGATAACCTGCTTGTACTCCTTCAGGCCTGGCCCTGGGGTTTGATCCGGGAAGATCAGCCCGTCCATGCAGAAGTTGTAGTTGTTCGGATAGTCGCCGAAGTCGCCGCCGTATTTGTAAAACGCCAGGCCTTGCTCATCGTGCGCCAGGATGCCGTGATCGCACCACTCCCAAACGTAGTGGCCCTGAATATGATCGTGCTGGTAAAACACGTTCTGATATTCCGTCAGGCCGCCGGGGCCATTGCCCATGGCGTGCGCGTATTCACAAATGATGCGTGGTTTGGCGTGCGGGTGTTCACCAAACTCGTTCATCAACGGCGCGCGGGTATACATGGTGGAAATGATATCCACCACCTCGGCGTCGCGGTCTTCTTCGTAGTGCACCAGGCGGGTATCGTCGATGGCCTTGGTGGCATGGTACATCGCATGGATGTTGCAACCGTAACCGGACTCATTGCCCAGCGACCACATCACGATCGACGGATGGTTCTTCTGCGCGTGAACGTGGCGCACGATGCGATCGACGAATACCGTTTCCCAGGCAGGATCGTTGGTGATGCGGCTCAGATCGCCCACGTTGGCAAAACCGTGGGTTTCAACGTCGGTTTCGGCCATCACGAACAGCCCGTAAATGTCGCACAGCTCATAAAAGCGCGGGTCGTTAGGGTAATGGGCGGTACGTACCGAGTTGATATTGTGCTGTTTCATCAGGATCAGATCTTTTTCGACGCGATCCATGCCCACCGCACGGCCTTTCAGATGGTCGTTATCATGGCGGTTGACGCCGTGCAGCATCACATACTGGTTGTTGATGTAGAACAGGCCGTCACGCACCTTGATATCGCGGAACCCGACGCGTTGAGGTATCACTTCTAGCACGGTGCCGCTTTGGTCTTTAAGCGTGATATACAGCTGATAGAGATAAGGGTTTTCCGCTGACCAATGGATTGGATTAGCCAGATTGATAGCAAAATGGGTCTGCGTTTGTGCACCTAGGCACTGCTGCGCCAGGAGGTTATCGTTATCAAACAGGGCATACTCGACCACGTAGTCTGAAAGTGGTGCGCCAGACAGGTTTTCGATCTCCAGTGCGCAAGACAGGGTCGCGCTTTGGTAGTCATCGGCAAAATCGGTGCGAACGGTCAGATCCTGCACGTGAACCGGCTCTTTGCCCACCAGATAGACATCGCGAAAAATGCCAGCAGACCACCACATATCCTGATCTTCAATATAGGTCGAGTCTGCCCACTGCATGACGCGCACGGCGAGCAGGTTTTCCCCGGAGTGCACGTATCCAGAGATATCAAATTCGGCGGTCAGGCGGCTGCCCTTGCTGAAGCCGACATACTGGCCGTTGACGTACACTTCAAAATAGGTCTCGACCCCATCGAATTTGATGATGGTCTGTTTCCCACTCCACTGTTCACCTAGTGTAAAGCTACGTTGGTAAGCGCCAGTTGGGTTGTCTGTCGGTACGAAAGGGACATCGATCGGGAAGGGGAAGCCCTCATCGGTGTATTGCAGGATGCCGTGGCCTTCCATCTGCCACATGTTGGGCACCGTGATCTGGCCCCAGTCAGTCATCTTTTGTGAATAAAAGTCTTCGGGCACCAGCAGCGGGTTGGTGAAGTAGTTAAAGCTCCATTGGCCGCTGAGTGCCATAAAGTGGCTACTGAGGGCGCGCTGAAAGGTTTGGGCACGCTTAAGCGAGTCATATGAGAAGAAGTAGGCGCGGGGGGCCATTCGGTTCTCATGCAGGTGTTGAAAGTTTTCCCAATTATTCACGTCATCTCTCCTAATCTGAATGCTGTAGGTCGCAGTCTTGGCATGGAATGCGTCAATGCTTGGAATGGATTTTAGTAAAATGTTTACTAAAATGTAGCCAATAATTTATTTTACTTTAACTCGATCACGCTTTATTCCCGATGCGCTGGTGGATCTGTGATCGGGTTAAAAGAAGGGAGAATTGGTGTGGTAGGCGTGGGTTAGTGGCAGAAATTGGCAGGTTTCGAGGTAAAAAACCCCGTAATTATTAGTATATTTTACTAATAACCAGGCGTTTGGATGCGAGACAGGTGCTTTAGCGGGCGCACATACGGCGCCCCTACATGGCGAGAATTGAGTCGTCAGTTACTTGGTGGTTTCACGCAGTTTTAACTTGCTGGGTACGAAGACCTGCAGCGGCAGGGCGCGGCCATCACGGAATTTCTCCAGCAGCAGGTTGACCCCTTGGATCCCCATCATTTCCGAGTGGATACGCACGGTAGAAAGCGGTGGGAAGGTGAAACGCGCGGTCGGGATATCGTTCACGCTGATCAGGGCGATGTCCTGTGGGATTTTCAACCTCAACTCATGAATGCTGCGCAACACCCCAATGGCAATGGAGTCTGAGGCGACAAACAGTGCGGAAGGGTAATCCGTGGTTGCCAGCATCTTTTTCGCCAGCTCATAACCGGAGGCGCTAGAGAAATCGCCACGGTAGATATCTTGCTCGCGGACTACGCCTTTCAGCCGCCCATATTCCACAAAGGCCGCTTCGCGGATATCCGCTTTGTTCGGCTCGTCGGCACCGCCGATAAAACCGATGCGTTTGGCTCCATGCTCAATAAAGAAGTCGATGATCTCTTTGCTGATTTTTGCCAGATCGATATCTACCGAGTCGTATTCGGAACCGGGCTCATTAAAATCAATAAAGCAGATGTTGTCGGTTAACGCTGCGGCCTTACACAGGATCTCAGGCGCAGGTTTACTGACGATCAGCACGCCGGTGATCTTTTTCAGATCCGGCAGTTGGTTATTTTTGTAGCAGTTGGTGAGTTCAATCCCCAACCTTTCACACTGGGTTTCGATGCCGTGACGGATGGAAAGGTAGTAAGGATCGTTGATTTCCATCTCTTGCTTATAGCTGTATAGCGCCAGCACGTGATGTTGCACCACCGCGTTAGTCAGATGCTTTTTGGCACTGCTGGTCTTGTATTCCAGCTTTTCGGCAATTTCCAGAATGCGATGTTTGGTCTCTTCTTTGACGTTGAGCGTGGGATCGTCATTCAAAACCCGGGAGACCGTTGCCAATGAAACTCCTGCTTCGGCCGCGATGTCTTTCAGCGTTGCCATATCTATCCTTATCTCACAGCCTGAACGGCAAACTTCGTTATCTGGCATTGTAAGTGATGTCGGCGAACTTTCATTAGTTTTTAGTAAAAAATAAGGGTTGCGGGATTTACGGGTTCACGTTTTATATGCCCGAAGGCCTGAAATCAATACCTTCAGGCCGTGCCGCCAATAATGCCTGGTTGAATAGCTTCTTAAGCTGCTATGATTAACACTCATTAGCTTGATTTCTTTGAATTAATCGACGCGAGAAACTGTATGAAGCCTAAATCTGTCACGCTGAATGACGTCGCCGACTATTCCGGAGTGTCGTATCAAACCGTGTCGCGGGTATTAAATCGTGCTGAACACGTTTCGGGTAAAACCCGCGCGAAGGTCGAGCAAGCAATGGCTGCGTTGAATTACGTACCAAACCGTGTCGCACAGCAACTTGCAGGTAAACAGAGTTTTACGCTAGGGCTGGCGACCACCGAACTAGCGCTGCACGCACCTTCCCAAATCGCTTCGGCAATTAAAACGCAGGCGAACCAGATGGGATTTAACGTGGTGATTTCCATGGTTGAAGATCTTAGCGTTCAGGCCTGTCGCACTGCGATAAATGAGTTGTTGTCGCAGCGGGTGGATGGATTACTGATTAATGTTTCTCTCTGCGCTGAAGATTCTCACGCTATTGAACAAGTTTGTGGCAAGGTGCCTGCGCTGTTTTTGGACGTCGACCCGGATTCTGATGTCTCCAGCATTCTTTTTGATCCCTATGAGGGGGCTCGTCAAGGGGTAGAACATGTCGTTGCTCTTGGGCATCGTGATATAGCACTGATTACCGGGCCGCTGGTCTCGATTTCGGCGCGTTTGCGCTATCAGGGGTGGCTGACTACGTTAGCGGAGTGTCAGTTGAAGCCTTGTTCGGTACTCCATGGCGATTGGAGTGCGGCTTCCGGTTATCAGCTTGCCGGGCAGATCCTGAGCTTGCCGAAACACCCAACGGCGATATTGGTTGCCAACGATCAAATGGCGTTAGGCGTGCTGCGTGCTCTGCAGGAGTATGGGTTGCAAATTCCGGTGCAAATGTCGGTAGTGGGTTACGATGATACTGAAGACAGTGCTTATTATTACCCCCCGCTGACAACCATTAAGCAGGACTTTCGGATGTTGGGGCAGGAAAGCGTTAAACGCCTGGTTCAGTGCCTGGAAGAGCGACATGTGCCTCATGCCGGTTCTTTGCGTTTGACGACCAGTCTGGTGCAAAGGCATACAACGGCGGTTATGAATCAAGAGAAGGTATCGCTGCAAACTTTATCTCAGGAGTTGCTGCGTATCGCACGCCAAATCTCCGCGCTCGAGGGAAAATAGCCGCCAACGCCAGGGATCGGTTGCGATCCCTGAGCTTAATTTGTGACTGACCTCGCTTTCCCAAGGATATTTGCTTTACACCTCTACGCGTACTGTTCATTTTATTGTTAATTGTGAGCGCATAACATTTTGGAGGGGAAGCATGAACGCATCTCAAACAGGGAAATCACTCAGCGCTGTTTTATCTCGTCGAGACTGGGAAAATCCTGCCTGTACGCAATACCGTCGCCTACCAGCACACCCGCCATTTCAAAGTTGGCGCAATGAGCAAGATGCCAGAGAAGATAGAGCTTCAGCGCAGTCTGTTTCATTAAATGGGACCTGGAAGTTTAGCTATTTTAGTCAGCCAGAACGGGTGCCGGAGACTTGGCTACAGAGCGATCTGGACAACGCTGATGAAATACAGGTGCCGTCAAACTGGCAATTGGCAGGCTATGACGCACCGATTTATACCAACGTCACCTATCCGATCCCGGTTAACCCGCCCTTCGTCCCGGTAGAAAACCCTACAGGATGTTATTCGCTCACATTTAATGTCGATGATGGGTGGCTATCGCAGGGGCAGACCCGGATTATTTTCGACGGTGTCAATTCTGCGTTTTATCTGTGGTGCAATGGTCACTGGGTTGGCTATTCACAAGACAGCCGTTTACCTGCTGAATTCGATCTCAGCGACGTTTTGGTTCCAGGGGAAAACCGGCTGGCGGTGATGGTATTACGCTGGTGCGACGGTAGTTATCTGGAAGATCAGGATATGTGGCGCATGAGCGGGATTTTCCGCGATGTCAGCCTGTTGCATAAACCCGCCACTCATCTGAGCGATATCACTATTACCACGCCATTAAGCGACAGTTTCCGCCGAGGGGAATTGGTGGTAGAGGTGCGAGCTCATCAGCCACAACAACACCGGGTGCAGGTGCAACTGTGGCGTAAAGATGCCCTGATCGCCGAGAAAATGCAGGACTTCGGCAGCGAGATTATCGATGAGCGCGGCGCTTATGATGAGCGCACGACCCTGCGTTTGTCGGTGGATCAACCCGCCTTGTGGAGTGCAGAGACGCCAGCACTGTATCGTGCAGTGGTCAAGTTGCTCTCCCCAACCGGTGAATTGGTGGAGGCTGAAGCCTATGATGTGGGTTTCCGACAGATTGAGATCAGCAACGGCTTGCTAAAGCTTAACGGACAGCCGCTATTGATACGTGGCACCAACCGCCATGAGCACCATCCAGAGCATGGCCAAGTCATGGATGAAGCCACTATGCGTCAGGATATCCTGCTGATGAAGCAGCATAATTTCAACGCTGTGCGCTGTTCCCATTATCCTAACCACCCGCTGTGGTACAAGCTGTGCGATCGCTACGGCCTGTATGTAGTGGATGAGGCTAATATTGAAACCCACGGCATGCAGCCGATGAACCGGCTAAGCAACGATCCGCTCTGGCTACCCGCCATGAGCGAGCGCGTTACGCGTATGGTGCAGCGTGACCGTAACCACGCTTGTATTATCATCTGGTCATTGGGCAATGAATCTGGCCATGGGGGCAACCATGATGCTCTGTACCGCTGGATAAAAAGCGAGGATCCTACCCGTCCGGTACAGTATGAAGGCGGCGGAGCCAACACAGCCGCAACGGATATTATCTGCCCGATGTACGCAAGGGTTGAGCAGGATCAACCCTTCCCAGCGGTACCCAAATGGTCGCTCAGCAAGTGGATCGGTTTACCCGACGAACAGCGTCCGCTGATCCTGTGCGAGTACGCCCATGCCATGGGCAATAGCTTTGGCGGTTTTGATCGTTATTGGCAGGCTTTTCGTAAACATCCGCGACTGCAGGGGGGCTTTGTCTGGGACTGGGTCGACCAAGGTCTGACGCGTCTTGCCGATGATGGTCAATCATACTGGGCCTACGGCGGCGACTTCGGTGATACGCCTAATGACCGCCAATTTTGTCTAAACGGGTTGGTATTCCCCGATCGCAGTCCGCACCCGGCACTGTTTGAAGCGCAACGTGCCCAGCAGTTTTATCAGTTCCAAATGCTCGAACAGCAGCCGTTAACGATTGAAGTGAACAGTGAGTATTTATTCCGTACCAGCGATAACGAGCGGCTTTATTGGAATGTAGCCTTGGACGGGAAAGCTATTGCACAGGGCGAGGTTGAACTGTCATTAGCGGCGCAGGGTACGCAGAAAATCGTACTGGGTGACATTCCCGAACTGAACGAGAGCGGTGAACTGTGGTTGAGCGTGGAGGTTCGCCAAATCAAGGCAACAGCATGGTCTGAAGAACATCATCGTTGTGCCTGGGACCAGTGGCGTTTATCTCGACCATTAACCTTACCAACCGACCACAGTGACGTTCAGGCGCCGTCACCTCGGTTGAACGAGCATAATGACGCTTTCAGCATTGAGTGGGGGACACAGCGCTGGCAGTTCAATCGGCAAACCGGTTTGCTTGAGCAGTGGTGGCAGGATGAAAAAGCCGCTCTGTTGACGCCGTTACGCGACAACTTTACCCGTGCACCGCTTGATAATGACATTGGGGTGAGCGATACCACTCACATCGATCCTAATGCATGGGTAGAACGTTGGAAGAGAGCTGGTATGTACGCGCTAGAAACGCGCCTACTGCAATGTGAAGTTGATGCGATTTCCCAAGG
This sequence comes from Serratia sp. 14-2641, assembly GCF_001692375.1. Classification (NCBI taxonomy): domain Bacteria; kingdom Pseudomonadati; phylum Pseudomonadota; class Gammaproteobacteria; order Enterobacterales; family Yersiniaceae; genus Serratia; species Serratia sp. 14-2641. The sequence goes on from NZ_LXKR01000066.1 coordinate 62,946, forward strand.
CGTACAGATCTGCACAGCCCATGCTTATACCTACCAAAACAACATCATGTTTATCAGCCGCAAGACCTTTTTGATTAACCGCCTGGGTAAACTGCATATTGATGTCAACGTTGATGTAGCCCATGGAATTCCAGCGCCTGCACGGATTGGCTTGAGCTGCCAACTTGCGGAGGTTGCTGAACGCGCAACGTGGCTGGGGTTAGGCCCACACGAAAACTACCCTGACCGCCAGCTTTCCGCTCAGCTTGGGCGGTGGACGTTACCGCTTTCTGAGCTACATACGCCATACATTTTCCCAACGGAGAATGGATTACGTTGCAATACTCGGCAACTGAATTTTGGCCACTGGCAGTGGCAGGGGGATTTCCACTTTGGCCTCAGCCAATATGGCCAGCAACAATTGGCTGATACCTCGCATAACCATTTGTTGCGTGCGGAGCAGGGGGTTTGGGTCAATATAGATGGTTTCCATATGGGGGTCGGCGGTGATGACTCATGGAGCCCGAGTGTGAGCCCGGATTTTATCTTGGATGCTGAGCACTATAACTATAAGTTGGTTTGGCAGTACGGCGGATAATACTTATTCATCATGGGATGGATTCTTAGTTGCACTTGTTTACCTCAGTCACATGGTTATCTATGTGACTGGGGGCGTGGGTTTAGCACCTTCCCGCAACTCGAGTATTTAAAATACGGAAAACTATCTATCTCCTACCTGATGAAAATATAAATAATGTCGCGTACTTGAGTATGAGCTCAAACGCGCTTGGGTTTTGCACAAGGAGTTCGCATGTACTATTTAAAAAACACTAACTTCTGGATGTTTGGGCTATTTTTCTTTTTCTACTTCTTCATCATGGGCGCCTATTTTCCGTTTTTCCCTATCTGGCTGCATGACATCAACCAGGTCAGTAAAAGCGATACCGGCATTATCTTTGCCAGCATCTCCTTCTTCTCATTACTGTTTCAGCCGATATTTGGCTTGCTGTCGGATAAGCTGGGGTTGAGAAAACACTTGCTGTGGATAATCACAGGGATGCTGGTGTTGTTTGCGCCGTTCTTTATCTATGTTTTTGGCCCGTTACTACGCACCAATATTGTTTTAGGCTCCATTGCGGGTGGGATTTATCTTGGCTTCATTTATAACGGAGGTGCGCCGGCTATTGAAGCGTATATAGAGAAAGTAAGCCGCCGTAGCTCGTTTGAATTTGGCCGCGCGCGTTTATTTGGCTGTGTGGGTTGGGCGTTGTGTGCCTCTGTGGTTGGCATCATGTTTACCATCAACAACGAATTTGTATTCTGGTTAGGCTCTGGTTGTGCCGTGATACTGGCGATCCTGTTACTTATCGCCAAGCCTGAAACCGGCAGTACCGCCCAGGTTGCTGACAAATTGGGCGCTAACACCAAGCCATTTAATTTACGCTTGGCGTTCGAATTATTGAAAGACTCAAAACTGTGGTTTTTAGCCCTGTACGTGGTAGGCGTTTCCTGTACCTATGATGTGTTTGATCAGCAATTCGCCAACTTTTTCACTTCGTTCTTCTCTTCTACCGATCAAGGAACGCGTGTTTTTGGTTATGTCACCACGATGGGGGAGTTGCTGAATGCCTCAATCATGTTTTTTGCACCGCTCATTGTGAATCGTATCGGTGGGAAAAATGCGCTGTTGCTCGCGGGGCTAATCATGTCTATACGTATTATCGGCTCTTCATTTGCCTCTACGCCGTTAGAAGTGGTTATTCTGAAAACCTTGCATATGTTTGAAATTCCGTTCCTGATCGTCGGCTGTTTTAAATATATCACTTCGGTATTTGAGGTGCGTTTCTCTGCCACTATTTATCTGGTTTGCTTCTGTTTCTTTAAACAATTAGCCATCATGTTTATGTCGGTCTTTGCCGGGAACATGTATGAAAAAGTCGGCTTCCACGGAACCTACCTTATCCTGGGGCTTATTGCGCTAACGTTTACTCTGATATCAGTCTTCACTTTGTCGGGACGTGGGCCGCTGTCAGCTTTTAAACGTGAACCTGAAGCCGTAAGGGATATGGCATAGTCAACGACAAGGATAATGCGATGATGACGCAACGGGAAAAGTTAGCCAGTGGGTGTTTATACACTGATATGGATGAAGGTATGGCAGAAGAGCGCCTGCGCGGAAAAGAATTGGTTTATGACTTTAATCATACGCGGCCTTCAGAGCGGACCAAACGTGAAGCGCTGATCCAACAACTGATGGGAAGGATTGGCAAGAACTCTTGGATTGAGCCGCCACTGCATGTTGCCTATGGTAGCCAGATCACTATTGGGGATAACTTTTATGCCAACTTTAATCTGGTTGTGGTGGACGACGGTAAGGTTCAGATTGGCGATAATGTGATGATTGCACCGAATGTCACGATATCTACCACGGGGCACCCGGTGGATCCTGCGGTGCGTATTACCGGCCAGCAGTTTTCTTTGCCCGTAACCCTTGAAGATAATGTCTGGATTGGGAGTGGGGTCATCATTAACCCTGGCGTTACCATTGGCCGTAACAGCGTTATTGGTGCTGGAAGCGTGGTGACCAAGGATGTGCCTGCAGACGTGGTTGCTGTGGGCGTTCCCTGCCGCGTACTAAGACCAATCGGTGAGCACGATCGAGTTTTCTACCATAAAGGGCGGCGTTTCACAGATAGCTCACTATAAAACGGCAAGATAATCTTTTCGCTGCGTAGGGTCGCTGATCTTGCCGGCTTGTTGTTTCATAGGTGATCCGGCTGTGGGATCAGGTTCAGCTCGGTTAAAGTTTACCCGCCCTTGGGCGGGTAACTAAAGAGCCTTTAAAGATACAAGGGAAGACGCTTACTTCAGCTCGTCAACCATGGTGGTGGCGCGGCCAATATAGTTAGCTGGCGTCATGGCTTTCAGGCGGGTTTTCTCGTCTTCTGGCAGTTCCAGGCTATCGATAAAGGTTTGCATACCTGCCGCATCCACGCGTTTGCCACGGGTCAGCTCTTTCAGCTTCTCATACGGTTTTTCGATGCCGTAGCGGCGCATCACGGTCTGGATCGGCTCGGCCAGCACTTCCCAGTTGTGATCCAGCTCATCCAGCAGGTGCGCACGGTTCACTTCCAGCTTGCTGATGCCTTTCATGGTGGCCTGATAGGCAATCAGCGCATAGCCCAGGCCCACGCCCAGATTACGCAGCACCGTGGAGTCCGTCAGGTCACGTTGCCAGCGGGAAACCGGCAGTTTGCTAGCCAGATGGCCCAGTACCGCGTTAGCCAGGCCCAGGTTGCCTTCGGAGTTCTCGAAGTCGATAGGGTTAACCTTGTGCGGCATGGTGGAAGAACCGATCTCACCGGCAATGGTTTTTTGCTTGAAGTGGTTCAGGGCGATGTAACCCCAGATATCACGGTCAAAGTCGATCAGGATGGTATTGAAACGCGCCACGCAGTCGAACAGCTCGGCGATATAGTCATGCGGCTCGATCTGGGTGGTGTACGGGTTCCAGGTCACCCCCAGCGAAGTGACAAACTCTTCGCTGAAACGGTGCCAGTCCACTTCCGGATAGGCCACGATGTGGGCATTGTAGTTGCCCACCGCGCCGTTGATTTTACCGAGGATCTCTACGCGCTCTAGCTGGCGATATTGACGCTCCATCCGGTAGGCCACGTTGGCAAACTCTTTACCCACGGTAGACGGGGTAGCTGGTTGACCATGGGTACGGGACAGCAGGGGAATATCGCGATATTCCAGCGCCAGACCTTTGATGGATTCGATGATCTTGCGCCAGTGCGGCAACACCACATCCTGACGCGCGGTGTGCAGCATCAGCGCGTGGGACAGGTTGTTGATGTCTTCAGAGGTACAGGCGAAGTGGATAAACTCGGACACGGCGTGCAGAGCGGGTACCGCTTCCACTTTCTCTTTCAGGAAGTATTCCACCGCTTTCACATCGTGGTTGGTGGTGCGCTCGATGGTCTTGATGCGCTGGGCGTCTTCTTCACTGAATTCTGCGACGATCTTATCGAGGTAAGCGTTTGCGTCGGCGTCAAAAGCGGGAACTTCTTTGATCTCTGCGCAAGCGGCCAGTTTTTGCAGCCAACGTACTTCAACCTGCACGCGGAATTTCAGCAAGCCATACTCGCTGAAAATGGTGCGCAGTGCGCTGACTTTATCACCGTAGCGTCCATCAATGGGGGAAACGGCGGTCAGTGAGGATAATTCCATCGGTAGCAACTCCTGGGAAGTTTAACAATGAGCAACGATATTTTGCGCCTGCTTGAGCAGACGATTACGGGAAAACATTAACTGCAGGCGGCTACCGCCAACCTGCTGCCACAGCACGGCGGCACGAATACCGGCGAGCAGGGTGGCACGAACCTTGGCCTGCACCTGCGGATTTTGCAAGATGGCGGGTGAACCTGTTACCTGAATACGCGGCCCTAATGGTGCCACGACATCGACATAGATACCGGCCAGGGCGCTGATGATGGTATCTGAACCCAGTTCATAATGCGCCAACTGACGCTCCAACTGGCTCAAGCGCTCGCCGAGCGTATTCATCGCCGTTTTGTTGGCGTTCAGCTTGCGCTCCAGCACCATCAGGCTGATGGTGTAGCGGGTCAGTTCGGCAGCCGGGCCTTTGTTATTGGCGTTGAGTACGCCAATCAAGGTTTCCAGCCCCATCTTCAGGTTACGCTCTTCGCCGCCGAACACCGCCAGGGTAGAAGGGGGATCCATCTGCAACAGGCTGTTGAGTGAGGTATGGAAGGCTTCGCCATCCATTTGCCCTTCGTGCGCCAACTGCTGTACCAGACGGGCAGCTTGGCTAATCCCGGCCATGGCCAGCGTGATGTCGTAATAATTCTTCGCCACGGTTACTCCTGTATACGCTGTTCAATAATGCCGCCGCCCAGGCAGATATCGCCCTGATAAAACACGGCGGACTGACCTGGGGTGACGGCTGCGACCGGCTCGTCGAAGCGGACTTCGATGCGCTCGGCGTCTAGCGGCGTCACGGTGCAGGGAATATCCTGCTGGCGATAACGGGTTTTAACCGTACAGCGCAGAGGTTGTGTCAACGGCAGGCGATCCACCCAATGCAACTGCTGGGCGATCAGGCCGATAGACATCAGGCGCGGATGTTCGTGGCCTTGAGCGACCACCAGAATATTGTTGGCGACGTCTTTATCTACCACGTACCACGGATCTTCGCTGCTGTCTTTCATACCGCCGATGCCCAAGCCTTTACGCTGGCCGAGGGTGTGGTACATCAAGCCCTGGTGCTCGCCGATGGTTTGGCCGTCGACGCTAACAATCGGGCCTGGCTGTGCTGGTAGATAGCGGCCAAGGAAGTCGCGGAATTTACGTTCGCCGATAAAGCAGATGCCGGTAGAGTCTTTTTTCTTGGCGGTAACCAGTTCCAGTTGCTCCGCAATGCGGCGTACCTCTGGCTTTTCCAACTCACCGACCGGGAACAGGCTTTGTGCGACCTGCTCGTGGCTCAGGGTATACAGGAAATAGCTTTGGTCTTTGTTACCGTCGACGCCGCGCAGCAGGCGGCTTTTGCCATCCACGTCCTGGCGGCGGACATAGTGACCGGTAGCGATAAAATCCGCCCCCAGATCTTCAGCCGCAAACTCCAGGAACGCTTTGAATTTGATTTCTTTATTGCACAGGATATCCGGGTTAGGGGTACGGCCTGCCTTGTACTCTTCAAGGAACAGCTCGAACACGTTGTCCCAGTATTCCGCCGCGAAGTTCACCGTATGCAGCTCGATGCCCAGCTTGTCGCAGACGGCTTGCGCATCGGCCAAATCGGTGGCGGCCGAGCAGTATTCCTCGTCGTCGTCTTCTTCCCAGTTCTTCATGAACAACCCAGCGACCTGATAGCCCTGTTGTTGTAACAGATAGGCGGTAACGGAAGAGTCGACGCCGCCGGACATTCCGACGATCACTTTTTTCTGGCTGTTGTCTGACATGGGGATCTCACGAACTTGAACACGTACTGTGCGATAAAAAACAAGCGCAGGATTTTACCACGTTGGCCGCCTGCGCGCACGGCCCTTATTTGCCGTTAAAGCGGCCAGTTAAAGCTGGCAACCAGCGACAACGGGTAGCGTTCCGGCTGCTGATAACAACGGATCGTCTCGGCCACCAGCGGTGAACGCAGGTTTTCAGCCTCCAGGATCTGCTCGGCGGTCAGCCACAGACAGCGGTCGATGTCATCGTCTTGCGGCTCGGTGGGCAGCGGCTGCTCCAGCTCAATCACAAAGCAGAAGCGCAAAAACGGCGTGCGGTCTGGCGCGATCCACTGATGCATCCGCAGGAAAGACTGCGGCGTGGAGCGGATGCCGGTTTCTTCCCACAACTCGCGCTCGGCGGCCTGGACCAGCGTTTCATCCGCTTCGAGATGGCCGGCCGGTTGATTCCACAGGGCTTTACCGTTGATGGTTTCTTCGACCACCAAAAATTTACCGGCGGCATGAACCACGCAGGCAACGGTGACGTGCGGCTTAAACATGGCGGTTCCTTATAGTGAATCGACGGTCTGCCATTCCCCAGGTTGCAAGCTCCCCAGGGAAAGATTGCCCATACTGTAACGAATCAGGCGCAGGGTAGGGAAGCCGATATGTGCCGTCATGCGACGCACCTGGCGGTTTCGGCCCTCGTAGAGCGTGATTTTCAGCCAACTGGTGGGGATGGTCTTGCGTTCGCGGATGGGTGGAGTACGTGGCCATAACCATTCTGGTTCTTCGACCAGCTCCGCTCCGGCGGGCAGGGTTGGCCCATCGGTCAGCGTAACGCCAAGGCGCAATGCAGCCAGATCGCTCTCTTGGGGTTCGCCTTCCACCTGCACATAATAAATCTTACCGGTGCGTTTGCCAGGCTGGGTTAGCTGCGCCTGTAGCTTACCGTCGTTGGTAAGCACCAGTAAGCCTTCGCTGTCGCGATCGAGCCGCCCGGCGGCATAAACATCGCTGAAAGGAATGAATTTTTTCAGAGTGACGCGGCCGGCTTCGTCGGTAAACTGTGGTAACACATCAAAGGGTTTGTTGAAGATAACCACTCGCCGCGGCGCCTGGGATTTCTGGCGTGCTGCGGGTTTACTGCGGCTGAATCGTTTAACTTGGTGATTTTTAACAGAGAATTTAGTCATGGTCTTTGCGATTTCGAATGTTAAGCGCATTATAGCCTAATCCGTTTCGGATTGGCGCGAGCTGAATATTCAAGTAGTATTGACACGCATCTTACAAAGCATTAACAAAAATTGCGCTTGAAGACAGAAAGGAGAGGTTGATGGAAAGCAAAGTAGTTGTTCCGGCAGAAGGTAAAAAGATTACGGTTGATGCCCAGGGTAAACTGGTTGTTCCGCATAACCCTATCATCCCGTTCATCGAAGGTGACGGTATTGGCGTTGACGTTACTCCTGCCATGATCCACGTGGTGGATGCAGCGGTTAAAAAGGCCTACCACGGCGAACGTAAAATCTCCTGGATGGAAATCTATACCGGTGAAAAATCCACCCACGTTTACGGGAAAGACGTGTGGCTGCCGGAAGAAACACTGGAACTCATTCGTGACTACCGCGTAGCGATCAAAGGCCCACTGACTACGCCAGTGGGTGGCGGTATTCGTTCTCTGAACGTGGCACTGCGCCAGCAGCTCGATCTGTACGTGTGTCTGCGCCCGGTGCGTTATTACCAGGGCACACCAAGCCCGGTTAAGCAGCCTGAGCTGACCGATATGGTGATTTTCCGTGAAAACGCCGAAGACATCTATGCCGGTATCGAATGGAAAGCGGGTTCTGCAGAAGCCGACAAAGTGATCAAGTTCCTGCGTGACGAAATGGGCGTGAAGAAGATCCGTTTCCCAGAGCAGTGCGGTATTGGCGTTAAGCCTTGTTCCGAAGAAGGCACCAAACGCCTGGTTCGTGCGGCCATCGAATATGCGATCACTAACGATCGTGATTCAGTGACGCTGGTTCACAAAGGCAACATCATGAAGTTCACCGAAGGTGCCTTCAAGGATTGGGGCTACGAACTGGCACGTGAAGAGTTCGGTGGTGAACTGATCGACGGCGGCCCATGGCTGAAAATCAAAAACCCGAACACCGGTAAAGAGATCGTGGTTAAAGACGTGATCGCCGACGCCTTCCTGCAGCAAATCCTGCTGCGCCCGGCTGAATACGACGTGATCGCCTGTATGAACCTGAACGGTGACTACATCTCCGACGCCCTGGCAGCTCAGGTTGGCGGTATTGGTATTGCCCCTGGTGCCAACATCGGTTCCGACTGTGCGCTGTTTGAAGCTACCCACGGCACTGCACCTAAGTATGCTGGCCAGGACAAAGTGAACCCAGGTTCCATCATCCTGTCCGCTGAGATGATGCTGCGTCACATGGGTTGGTTCGAAGCGGCTGACCTGATCGTTAAGGGCATGGAAGGCGCTATTGCTGCCAAGACCGTGACTTATGATTTCGAGCGCCTGATGGAAGGCGCTAAACTGCTGAAATGTTCAGAGTTTGGCGACGCTATCGTTAAGCACATGTAAGTGTGTTTTGGCGTTAAATAAGAACGGGAGCCTAATGGTTCCCGTTTTTTTACCCTCAAAAACCCTCCGCAAGACTGTGCAAAAGATGAGCTTTTTCATGCCTAATAATCAACCGCTAAAATCTCATTCAAGGAGATTAGCGCCTCGGTTTTGAAAGTTATTGTCGAGATGATTAACAAATTCCTGGTAACCACTACGCAAACAACGTTGGCATCAGTACGGCAAAGACCGCCAACGCGGCGCGCTACCTCTGGGGAATTGCTCTATTCATCACAAAGATGACTAGCTAGTTCAGATTGCTGTTTTTCTCACTTTCTTTTGCGTTCTATTGGCATTAGGATGTTACAAAATGTTAGGTATGGAGACGAGGATGTGAGGAAAGTAAGTTTAACTTTTATTCTTTTAGGAACGGTTCTTTTATCAGGTTGCACATATGATGTAACAGGTAAAGGTTGGGATCTTCATAGGTTTGAATGCCCTAATATAACTGAAAATGTGAAGCGTGATACGGTTGGTAAATCTGACTTCATCAACAACTTGCAACAAATGGCCTCTCTAGCTAGTTTATTCAATGATATAGGGGAAAAAAAGCTAAAAACCGCTCAAGCTAAAGCAGATCAAGCGTACATAGAAGAAGTACACGCATGTACATTAACAACGCGCGAAAATGCTATTAAATTTTCAGAACAACAATTCCAACAGTTAAAGTCAGTGCCAATGAGTGAACAGGAAAAAGCAGCACTTATAGATACATATGCAGACTGGGTCACCTTTATGCAAAAAATATCTGTTAATAATGATGCCGCTCAAGAATTAAATAATTTTAAAGCCGCTGCAAATAAATACTTGCTAATGTGAGGAAAAATGAAAGTTTATAAATGGATTGCCCTCATCCTTCCTGTCGCTTTATCTGGTTGTTTCATTGCCAACGTTGAATCCGGAAGGGCGTATAACGGGATGGATAGTGAATACACCTCATCTATGAATACGGAAATTACGGCGGCATGTATAAAAAATGCTTGGCAAAACAGTGATGTTCACATGGGGCTTACCGCAGCTGGTGTCAGTCAGCGAAATACTGGCGATATGATAACACTATATACTCTTAATTATACAGAAATAGTTGATGTTTCACCTTCAGCTGATGGTAAAAGCAAAGTCATTTTTTACCATAATGGGGATAAAATTTGGGGCACTAAGAAAACGTTAATTTCCGCTATAAAAGGGTGTCTCTAAACGTTCTTCCTATTATCAATATAACCTAGCCAGCATTAAAGCTGGCTTTTTATCTTGCTGGTTGAGTTACCAATAGCCGCGACTGCCCTCAATAAATATTTACCTCCACGTTTAGGTTGTACAAAATTGACTAAAAAACGCACAAAACCAAGCTGGATTAAATTGATTTTTGCCTGTCGCTGACACAACGTAAATGAATTTTAATTTTCTGATGAAATGCGATTATTGACATGCACATTCGGTGCAATTGTTTTTTAATAAGGGATTTTATTATGAAAGTTAAAAACTTGTTCGCTGTACTATTTTTAACAACCTTCGCTTTTAGCTCGGCGGCGATGGCCGAAGGTAGTGGAAGAATGACCGTGTCAGGCAGCATTATTAAGACGCAAACATCTTGCGCTATAGCACCTGAGTCCATTGACCAGACGGTTACGTTAGGGCAGGTGGCCGATGCCGCACTGCTTGAAAACAATGGCTCTGGAAAGTCGGTTCCGCAACATTTTAATATTCGCTTGGAAGATTGTGAAGTTTCTGGAGGCAATAGTGTGACCGTTACTTTTGTTGGCGTGGAAGGAAAAGAGGGACGCCTTGGTATTACAGGTACGGCTAGTGGTGCCAGTGTTGCGTTGGCCGATGGTTCAGGGAATGTGCTTGAACTGGGAAAACCAAGCAAAAGCATTTCGCTCCAGAATGGTAATAACACCCTTCCTTTTACCGTTTACCTTCAGGGAGATGGTGTGCCGGGAAATATTCAAGCGGGTGATTATCAGGCTGCAGCTGGTTTCATGCTGAATTTCCAATAAATCAAAAATTCACTATTGAATATCGGGAGCCTGATGGCTCCCGTTCTTTGTATCCCTGACGAGGCGGGCTAAACCATCGAACTGAAGAAAGCTTAGGAAGTCAGAGATGCGCAGCGTAAACGAAAAAATAAAGCAGATTTTTATACTATCGTGATAGTCCAGCTAACAGTGTCTTTGTAGTAACACTCTGTGTTCAAATAATCGAAACCTTAGAGGGAGAAAGATGATCAAGTATCTGCTCTACTCGCTGTGTCACACTGCCAGTAACGTATAAAAAGGGAATGCCACGTCTGGTCAACTCTTCGATATACCATTGCTGTTGTCGTTGACGGAATGACTCATCCTGGCGTGTGCCATCCTGATGGAAAGCGAAATCGTCAGCACAAAGCACGACTGTGTCATAATGTCGGCAGGCTAACTCCTCCAATGCAGGGTCTGCACTACCAAACATGGCCAACGAGTAAAATAACGTCGTCAGCGGTGAAGTATCACAAACTAAATAGCGATTTGGGCATGCAGTCATCTCCCATAAGGTCTGGGTATGTGCAATATGCAGCATGTCTTCGAAAATCAGATGTCCCTTTCTTTGTTCCCATCGTTCGCGGCCATACTCACAGATCGACACAGTGTCCAGTGCAGTAGCTAATGCGATACTCAAGGTACTCTTGCCCGTAGATTCCCCGCCCAGGATACAGATGCGGTGAACAAAATGGGCGTACACTTCAGGTGCCATCAGGTGTCGATATTGATGAATGTCTGATCGAATCAGTGTTCCCGACACGGCTCCGGGCCCTAGCTCGCGCATCAGACGTACATGTGAAACCTGCCGTTGAAAACGTTTGCTAAGCACCTGAGCAAATCCAGAGCCATAATCTTCGGCAGTGAATACGGCTTCAGGAATTATGTTTAGGTGCTGTAGGCACAATGACGCGACGAAATGGCGGTGTGAATCGTCATCGCCTTCATTATGGGGCATCTGGCCAATGCCCCAAGCTAAAGCGTCCTCGGGTTCTATCACCAGAATGTATGCTTGTGGAAAACGGGTCTGTAGATAGGCCTGCCGTCTAGCAGGGCCGAAGCCGGGGAGTTCAGGTAAGGAATAACTGATAATGACCAGCTTCTCGCATGCATCAAGTGCGGTGTTAATCAGTATTTCATGGCCATGATGTAATGGTGCAAACTTGCCCACGATCAGCCCAGTAGCAAAGCGTTTCATCTTGCTTTCAGCTCCTGACGCCATTGATAAAGGCCGTACCAGGCATTACACCAGAAGATGAGATAGAGGATCGCCGTGATGTAAAGCTCACGTGAAGCGTAAAGCGGTACCGCAATAGTGTTTACCAGCAACCACACATACCAGTTCTCGATCCTTCTCCCCATCAGCATAAACTGCGCCATGATACTGAATGTCATGATCAAGGAGTCGAGCCAGGGAGACCAGGCGTTGGTATAAGTGTGAAGCACGTAGGCATAACAAGAGGATACCAGCAAGGCTGCCAGGGCAAAACCGCCAAGCAACCACCCTGAGGTTTTACGGATATGGATTGCCTTACCTTGATTGCCAGTTAGCCAGTTCACCCAACCTGCGATGCTACTGGCAATGAAAAATAGCTGAAGTGTGACATCGGCATAGAGCTGAACAGAGAAAAATACCCACCCGTAGAGTAGGCAACCAATAATGCCTATCCACCAAGTATGAACATTATTACGGGCAGCCATCCATACTGAAGCGGCGTAAGTGCTACTCGCAGCTATTTCAATCAAAGACATTGATATTTATTCCTTTAAACACAGCTAGTTCACCAACGTAGCAAGTTGGCTATTGGATAATCTTGGTCTCCCGGTAGGAGACGACAAAGCTGCAATATAAGGAAGTATTTGGGCAGCTAAGTCAACATTGGTGATCTGATTTATGGGCTTTAGACACTTCAAAAATAGCGCAGACTAAGAATCGGTTGCATAAAAACGAGTGCTGCATATTGGAGGAGCGCAGCTATATGGGAAGGTTTGAAACCTACCTTATGCTGAAGGAGTCACCGCTGCCGGCACCGTGATCAGCAATGTAGTCTATTCTAATCAGTATCAATAGTGAGTTGTTGAAGGGGACTCATCCCTTTTTAACTCCCGTTGGGCCAGGAGTTTTGATGAAGCTTTTTCTCAAAATATGGCGCGTCAGATTGGCACTTTTGCCGGTTCTGTCGCATTGAAAAGGCTTTATCTTCGTTGCCTGGTTGCGGCTGCTTACTCAACGTGACGGGTTTCGTTAATGTCAGCTTGAAAGCCACGACGCGCAGCGAATATGGTGGTCTTAAACTGGCTTGGCATCGGGTTCTGACATTGAAAATGACAAACGTAGTGCGCCTTTAGCGCCAGAGGTAAAAATGAAGGGGATAATACAAGGTACGATCGGGTTGCTTTTGCTCATGTCCGCCAGCAATAGTGCCTGGGCTGCGGTAGTCTGTTCACCGATGAATGGCTCCCCACGTACCGATAATGTGACTCTGTCTCCTTCAGCGATCTCGGCGGGGAGTGATCTTCCAGTCGGAACTGTGATTTATCAGGGCCGGTGGGTGAGTGGTGCTACCGGCCTCTCGGTGATGTCCTGTGACTCGCCGACGGATACCTCAATGTGGCTTAACATTGCGTGGACCGTTGAGCTGGCGCCTCTTCCCCTCGCCAACTGGGCGGGTAGTCCTTTCGGTGGCGCTGTCTATCAGACCAGTATCCCTGGGGTAGGAATTGCCATCTCCCGCAATAATAATGGCGATGCAGCCATATTAGGCAAACCTAACTATCAGTTTCCGGCGGATGTGAACAGCCTGGTGACAGGGGGATCCTATAAACCTTTTCTGTCTAACAGAACGATCTATGTAACGTTGATCAAAATTGGTGCGATTACACCGGGTAGTTACACCCTCAATGCGACCACACTACCAACTGCCGCACTCTCGGTTGTGAATCCGATAAATTATCCGGCGACAACCGGGCTTCCTATTAAAGCGTACATTATCAAGTTTCAGGGGCAGTTAACGGTATCAGCCCAGACCTGCACTACGCCAGATGTGAATGTTAATCTGGGGAGTTACGACACGCGGCAATACTTTACCAGACAGGGGGCAACCACTCCGTGGGTTGATGCTTCGATCACCTTGACCAACTGCCCAACCTTCTATGGTTATTATAATGCCGCCAACAGTACATTAATGTTTGATTATTCTATCGGCTCCGGGCAGGTAGCCAACTCAACCAATAATAGTATTGGCGTGCGACTGACCCCGACGACTTCGGTGATTGATGCTGCCAATGGGATTATGGCTATTGACTCTACGGTACCCGGTGCAGCATCGGGGGTGGGGATACAGCTCGGTTGGGGAAATAGCAGCCAAACGCCGACGCTGTTTAACTTTGCGGCAGAGCAGTCAGTATCGCTACCAAAAGACGGTAGCCCGACAATTCGTGTTCCATTGGCTGCCCGTTATATTCAAACCGCTTCTGGGACTTCGCCAGGCAAGGCGAACGGCAAAGTCACGTTTACAATTAACTATTACTGATTAATGAAAGACCCTACGGGTAAGCGAAGCTATCGATGTATCGCTGCCAAAACCCCTCAATGTTGTACCTTTCTGTTATATATCAATGGGATTATTGTTTTTCTTATATGGCGTTTCAGTGCTGTTAGAACAATTAAGAAATGCGTTTTTTTATATAAGAATTTCATGTAACTTATTGATTGATATGCGTATAAGTGGTTTTTTTCTGCGTTTTATACTACTTCACTCAGAATATTCTGTATTCGGCGGTAATATTTATTCCAACAGCAAAGCAGTATGCAGTACCGGACGGATGGTTCGTGATAGGTAAGGGATAAAGGTACGCTGAAAGGCTTTCAACAAGGATCTGCCGTTCATTGATATCTTGTGAATGTAGTTTGTCTTCATTTAATTTGATAACGCCAGTTATTGCCCTGCATTTTAAATGCTGTGTTATTGCCGACATATACTCGCCATATTTATAGAGTTATGTATTGCACAAAGATATCTACCCTCCGTGGGTAACCTAATAGTTTAATGACGCAAGGTAAATAGGAATAAACATGAAAAACTTAACAATCGTAGCTTCCCTGGTTGCAGTATTTGGTTCTGTGGGTCTGGCTCAGGCCGCTTCTACCGGTACCATCACCTTTAACGGTGAACTGACCGCCAACACCTGTGATGTCGTAGTCGATGGTCAGACGGCAGACGCCACTGTCGTGCTGCCAACCGTCGGCACCAGCCAGTTGAATGGCGCGACCCAAACCGCAGGTGAAACAGGTTTCGTGATGGCACTGAACAACTGTTCAGGCACACTGCAGACTGCCTCAGCCTTCTTTGAAGCGGGTGCTTCGGTAGATTCCGTGACCGGGCGTCTGAAAAACCTGACTGGCACGGCTTCCAACGTCAGTCTGCAACTGCTGGACGCGTCCAGCTCGTCTCGGGCAGTGATCGAGGCCGGTAACGCGAACCAGGTGACCAACACCACTTATCAAGATGTTACCAGCGGTAGCGCTACCCTGCCTTATGCAGTGCGTTATTATGCCGAAGGAGCCACTACTGCTGGCACTGTGATCAGCAATGTAGTCTATTCTATTCAGTATCAATAAGCAGTTTTCGAAGGGGGAGTCGTCCCCCTTCTTATCTTCCGTTGGGTCAGGGGTTTTTTATGAAACTTTTTCCTCTCAATATTGCGCGTCAGGTTGGCACTTTTGCAGCGATTGCCCTATTCAGCAGCAGTAGCCTCGCCAGCGTGGTACTCAGCGGCACACGGGTGATTTATCCGTCGGACGCCAAAGAAGTCAGCGTCAAAATCAATAATGTCGGCCCCTCGCCGGTACTGCTGCAGAGCTGGATAGATAATGGTGATCCCAACGCCAAACCTGCGGCTATCAAAGTTCCCTTTGTACTGACTCCACCGATGAACCGGGTGGAGCAGGGTAAAGGCCAGACACTGCGTATCAGCTATGCCGGCGGAAGCTTGCCAATGGATAAGGAATCAGTGTTCTGGCTGAATGTGCTGGAAGTTCCGGCCAAGAGCGAAGCTAAAACGAACGAAAACCGTCTGCAAATGGCTTTCCGTACCCGGATCAAGCTGTTCTATCGTCCGGCGGGCCTGCAAGGCAATGCCAATGATGCATATAAAACCGTCACCTGGAATACGCAAGGCGGCAAAGTACAGGCAACCAATCCCACGCCGTTTTATGTCAATTTTGTGAACCTGTCAGTCAACGGTAAAAAACTCGACAACGCCATGGTGGCACCGCGCTCAAGCATGGTGTTGAATCTGGCTGGCAATGGGGGCAACAAAATCAGTGGAAGCGTTGTTAATGACTATGGTGCGGTCAACGCTTTCGATGCTGTAATAAAGTAACATAATAATATCTATCACTATTTTTTATATTGAAGTCTTAGTGATTGACCCGGTATCAAGCTCTTGAGGGGGCGGGATGTCAAAATTTTTGCGCTACGCTATTCGTGTGCCGGTCGTCTCTTTGGCGGTAGCGGCGCTATCGATTTTTGTGGCGGGAGGCGTCAATGCGGCAACTGAAAATGCACCGCAAACCAGTGCCAAGAGCCTGGAGTTCGACTCGTCTTTTTTGAATGTTGATGACGTACAGTCGGTCGATCTTAGCCGTTTCGCCGAAGGCGCCTCCGGGTTGCCCGGAATTTACAAAACCGCGCTGTATGTCAACGATCAACTGATCAGCAATACCGATATTGAATTCAAGTCTCGGGCCGATAAATCGGTCTATCCCTGCCTGACCAGCGACATTATTAAAAATATTGCGTTCAACTACGAAAAACTGCCCGCCGATTTTTTGAAACAGCAGTCTAGCGGTGCCCTATGCATGGATCTGCAAAATAAGCTTCCCGAAGCCCAGGTGAATTTCGACAGTAATGAACAACGCCTGGATATCATTATCCCTCAGATTTACATGCTTAATATTGCCCGGGGCACTGTGAGCCCGGAATTATGGGACAGTGGTATCCCGGCGTTCCTGTTTGGTTACAACGTTAATGGCTACACCAGCGAATCGCACGGCGACACCTTTAACTCGCTGTTCGCCGGGGTGAATGCTGGGCTGAACGTTGGGGCTTGGTATTTACGCCACAACGGCTCCTATAACCAGATGAGTGACGGGCCCAGCCAATACAGCAGTATCAATACCTATTTACAGCGCGACATCCCGCTACTGAAAGGGCGTATGTTGCTGGGGGAATCGAATACTACCGGGCAATTGTTTGATACCTTGCCATTTACCGGGGCTCAACTGGCCAGCGACGAGCGGATGTTACCGGAATCCCTGCGTGGCTATGCGCCGGAGATCCGGGGGATCGCCCGCACCAATGCCCGGGTGACCGTGACCCAGGGGGGCCAGGTATTGTATGAAACCACGGTGACGCCGGGGGAGTTCCTGATTAATGACCTTTATCCGACCGGCTACGGTGGCGATCTTGTGGTTACCGTGCGTGAGTCCGACGGCACCGAACAGACCTTCAGTGTGCCTTATGCTTCGGTGGCACAACTGTTGCGCCCGGGGTCATCGCGCTATTCCGTCACTGCCGGTCAATTGCGTAGCGAAAACCTGCGTGATGAACCGACTTTATTCCAGAGTACCTATCAATATGGCCTGACCAATGCCATTACCGGCTATGGTGGGCTGCAAATCAGCCAGGACTACTATGCGGTGCAGGTAGGGGCGGCATTGGGGATCCCGATCGGGGCACTGGCCTTTGACGTCACGCAGGCAGGCACTAAACTGGGGGATAGCACCGATGCCAATGGGCGGAATCAGCCAGGCGGCACCCTGAGCGGGCAGCGTTACCAACTGAGCTACAGCAAGCTTATCAGCGAAACCAACAGCAACCTTTCGGCGGTATACCATCGCTCTTCTTCCCAAAACTACCTGGATTTTCTGACCGCCGCGCAAACCCGTGATGCGGCGGAGCAGGGGAATTTTCTGGACTCCATATCACGTGTCAAAAACCGCCTGACGCTGACCGCAGGGCAAGGCTTGCCGGATAACTGGGGGCAACTGTATGTCAGTAGCTCAGTGCAGGATTATTGGAATCAGGATGGCAGCGACATACAGTATCAGGTGGGGTATAACAACCGCTATAAGAGCCTGTCCTACGGCATCAGTGCCAACCGCAGTCACTCAAGCATCGGGCAGATGCAAACCAACTACCTGCTAAGCTTCAGCCTGCCACTGGGCCGGAATGACGAACTCCACACGCCACAGCTGCGAATGGACCTGTCTCATGACAGCAGTGGGCGTTATGGCCAGCAGGCCACGGTATCCGGTACCTCCGGTGTGGAGAATCAGTTCAGTTATGGCATAACCGCGATGAACGCCAACCAGGGGATGGGGACCAGCGGGTCGGTGAATGGTAACTATCGCAGCCGGGTCAGCGCACTGAGTGGAACCTACAGCACCGGGAAAGGCTACCAGAGCGGCTCTGCCGGTATGACAGGGACGGTGATCGCCCACGCAGGAGGAATTACCTTCACTCCCTACACCTCAGACACCTTTGCCCTGGTAGAGGCCAAGGGAGCAGAAGGGGCTAGCGTGTCTTCGTATCCAGGGGTGAACGTTAACTCCCGCGGCTATGCGATGGTGCCTTACCTGAATCCCTACCAGATGAACGAAATCAGTATTGATCCGAAAGGCACCGCGGCGGACGTTGAGTTGGATAACACCAGTCAGAAAGTTGCGCCGTATTCCGGGGCGGTGGTGAAATTGAAATACAACACCAAGCAGGGGACGGCAATTCTGGTGAATGCGACCTATCAGGGGGAACCGGTACCGTTCGGCGCCGATATCTTTGATAGCAAAGGCAACAGTGTGGGTTCTGTGGGGCAAGGTGGGCAAATGTATGCTCGTGTAGCGGAAGACAAAGGAGAACTGGTTGTGAAGTGGGGCGCCGGTAGTGAAATGCAATGTACTGTGGGGTATATGCTGATGCCGCAGGCAAAAAACAGTCCCGTTTCGGCGATCCAGGTCTTCGATTCAGTTTGCCAATAGAGAACAGCACTCTTAGTTATCAATCTGACGGAAGCTATGGCTCCTATCTCCTTTTCTCCACTGAAACTCTTTCGCACGGTGGTATAAAAAACGAGCTGTTTTCATCCCGCGAACCTGTATCTATCCCTGATACTCGTAGTGTCCCTCTAGACATGATTCTGGTAGTGCAATCCTAGCGTTAAATGAACATGGTGGCTGTGATGCTGTTGGTTTACTTAATGGCGGGCGTGGGGAGCTTACACTGTGTAGCATGATTGATCCTATTTTAGCTAGCTGGCCTGTGAGATGCGGTAGTATTATCGTTTTATATCGAGTGGGGGCAAATCAGGGATGAGAATTTTGGTGGTATGATGACCTGGTCACCGTCCTGTGACCAGGTCATGATAGTGATAACATTTTACTTAATATTTCCTGCTGGTAGCTGATATTAATGCTGTATTGCATAGCGGATTAATATTAAAACAGCATTATTGCAACATTGAGCTCGGAGTAAAAACGCAATTAACCTATAGCGCAATACTCAGCTTGGAGTTTCCATGGCCGCCAGCACTTTTATGGCAATTTGCGTGGCCAGATCGGTTGATGTCGAGTTTACTTCTAACATGTTAATCAGGACGAAAACCCCCGCTGGTGCCTGGTTGGTACCTGCATCGCTGCTTGCGGCAATTCTTATGGCAGTATTGGTGCCGGGCAACTCCCCATTTTTTGACAGAATACTTTTATCAGGTGATATAAACCAACCTAGACCGAGATAGCCTTGATTATTGGTACGTACCTCCGTTGAGGGGTTTTGTAACATGGATAACAAAGGGCCGGTAGGAATGCTGGGATCTTCAGGCAGTTTACCAAGGTTATAGTTAAGCCATGTCAGCATATCATGGGGGGAAGACATTACCCCTCCACCGCCATAATAAGCACCAAATTTGCTGTTGTAGAGCGATGTAATGGGGATATATTGGTTGTTGGATTGGTCCAGGTTATAACCTTGAGGGAAGCTTTCTGGCCACGGTTCTTCAGGAATGGGACAGTAACGAGAGTCATGCATCTGTAGTGTGTCATTTTGAAAAAGGTGGTCGCGAACCCAGATATTAAAACCGTTAGTGCCGTAGGCGCGTGAAATTGCTACGGCAAGTAATGAAAACCCTAGGTTAGAGTATTGATAAATGGTGTTTTCCGGCTCGACGTTAAATTCTGTCTTATTTAAAAAGCTAATCATTTCCTGTACACAATACGGTGTGTCGGGGCTGAGTGGTGGGAGAAGACCTGGGGGAGACGAGACATTATCCGCAGGAAGGCCGCTGGTATAGTTTGCCAGGCTTTTTAGCGACAGGTTGTTTAACGTATTTCCCATCGGGCCGGTAAATTGAATGAATTGCCCAAGTAGGCTGTCAGTCCGTATAGGGCTATTCTCATCTTGGCAAGCATAGGCAAACGCCGTCGCGGTGAATAATTTACTGGTGGAGGCTAATTTAAATAGTATGTGATTGGAGGGAGTGATTTCATTGTCGTCACCAGTACGTAACGTGCCTTTGATCGCGAGAAAAATATCCTCCGCGGGTTCGTCGCCGGTGAGTGACCAGCCGATGGCAATGGCAACCCCTGAAGGGGCTTGCGTGTATTGTGTGAAACTATTAACGATATCATTAAGTTGCTGTTGTGTCGGTGCGTAGTAAGTCGTCATAGCATAACCTTATCTAAGGTAAGGGAAGACATAGGGGGGTATTCATGTAGTGAATGTGTGCGCACTTCAAACAGTATAGACATAGTTATATTTATTGATTGTTTTTTGTTCTATTTTGATGCGGGCATCAAAAAATTTACTCTGCTTTTTTTTTGTATTCAATTGATAATAAATAATTTTATTCACGCAAGGCCGGTGTCTTAACCGGTTTTCGTTTTACTTTAATTCTGTAAAATTTATGAATGTGGTGGGTCCCTGTGGCCGTGAGACAATCTGCTCAATGGTTTCAAATTCTAATCATCTCTACCCCAGCACAGGCGGTAGTTTTGCCCGTAAGTTCGCCGCCAAGGATACAGATGCGAAGGATAAGGTGGGCATACACTTGAGGTGCAAGCCAGCGTCTGTATTGATAAATACCCGATCGCTTCAACCCCCCTCTGATACGGCCTCAGGTCGCTGTCTCTGGCTGGACCCTAATTTTGTGGGAGGTTCATAACTTATTGATTTTACAGATGGGATGGTGACGGCCACAAAAAAGGGTTTATCAGTGATTATAAAGATTATTGTTTAATTAACAGATAATTAGAGATAGGATGGAACAGTTCACTGCCGTGCAGGCAGCTCAGAAAACAAGGGATTTTAAATCCCTTGTGATTGGCGACAAAATGACAATGTCGCTGGTTTTTTAACGGTACAAACTGTTCGAAACTAGCTAACCTATTGATAAAAAGCGGGCGCAGCATGCAGCGCCCCTACGTTTGAGGCCGGGGAGGGTTTATCAGCAGTCTTTGAATCCCTTGTGTCTACCAATACTCATTGCAATGCAGCCAGCACAGAAATCAACTTCGGTTGTTATCGTGAAAGATCCTTTTTGCTACATTTAATGCAAACATTAAAAAGGAATTTAGACATGAAAAAACTTGCCTCTGTTTGTCTACTCAGCATGTTGTTTGCCTCGGCCTGTAGCCCCCACAAAAGCAGCAATAACAAACCCATCGAGCTAAAGCCAGCAGAGGTGGCACCGTTCGTTGATAAGCCGACCAGATACGCACGTGAGGTTCAGACAGCCATTCAACGGAAGCTTTTTATCGAGGATGACTATCGCGGTAAAACCTGTGACATCAACATCAAGATGTCTAAAGACGGGAAGGTATATGACCTGCAGGGCAACGGCTATCCTCCGCTGTGTGAAGCTGCGATAAAAGCGATCAAAAATGCTGACATCCCCGCGCCATATGACGATGAAACCTACCAGCAATTCAAACAAACAGTGCTTAGCTTCCAACCTGTTTGAGCGTCAGAGACTGGGAGTCGATAGTCATGGGGTCAGCCTGGAGTGAAATTCCGGGGTAAATTCTTCAATGAAGAGGGCAGGCATTACCCAATCGTTGCTCATGGGGATAATGGCCGTGTTTGCCATGTCCACCTAAGCGGTTTTTTCGTAGCCACTCTCGTCTATCTCAGCCGACGCAGTTCGTTCCTGGCACTCTCAATCTTCGCGTTTACGGAAATAATGTCCACAGTGGGGGCAGATCAGCGTGACGTTTTTTTTCACCTTGCTGCGATTTTGCGGCGAACTTTTTGCGCATTCAGGGCAGGTGACATCAACGGGGGCGTCACCGAATAGCTTAAAAGCATCAAAGAAAGACATCTTTTTCACCGGGTAGAGGTAGGAGGAGTTCAGTGTACCTTTATCGCTCGATGATAGCTCCACATAGATTGGTAAACCACTGGTAGAGACGTAGCTAGCTGCGCGCTAAAAAGGGAGTAACAAG
This sequence comes from Serratia sp. 14-2641, assembly GCF_001692375.1. Taxonomy (NCBI): domain Bacteria; kingdom Pseudomonadati; phylum Pseudomonadota; class Gammaproteobacteria; order Enterobacterales; family Yersiniaceae; genus Serratia; species Serratia sp. 14-2641. Next base: position 85,038 of record NZ_LXKR01000066.1, read on the forward strand.
TGGGGAGAAGGGGCGGAGGGGAAGAAAAAAGCCCCGCAAAAAATGAGGGGCAAACACAACAACACCAGGGAAATCGTTGATAACTAATCTGCTATTACTATATGTTTTTTGAGACGAGAGTTCATCAATAAATTGCTGCATTATTGCAACATTATAGTTAATTAATTTGTATGCATTTGGCCTTATTCATACGTTTTGTGAATTTGTTCGTTATTTGTGAGCAATAAGTCCGCATGTTGGTTGTTTTTTGTTGAATTGATGCCTTTTGGGGTGATTTCTTGCTCCATTACCTCCTCCCAAACAGAATGTGACTTGAATCACATTGGGCTGATCCCCTATATTCCCCACCCATAGCGATGTTGTCGTATTGCGATGCAGCGGCGCAGAGAGTTTTACATTTATCCGGAGTTGTTGATGGAGTTAACTACGCTTTTGCTTTACGTGATTGCCGTCAGTGCGGTGATGGTGACGCCTGGCCCTTCCATGCTGTTGGCGCTAAACAATGGTGCAATCCACGGTATGCGTATTGCCAGTTACGGTTTCCTGGGGGCGGTATTGGCCGATCTGTTGCTGATCGGCGCTGTCGGTTGCGGACTAGGGGCGTTGTTGCAGGCCTCTGAGCAGTTGTTTGCCGTAGTGAAGTGGGGCGGTGCGTTATATCTGGTCTACCTGGCCTGGGTGCTGTGGCGGGCGCCGGTAAAGGCTTTGGCGGTAAACGCTAGCGCCGCTGCGGCGACCGGGAAAACGGCATTCCTGCGCTCCCTGATGGTCGGTTTGTCCAACCCTAAAGGCCTGCTGTTTTTCTCGGCCTTTCTGCCGCAGTTTATTCAGCCAGAAAAGCCGATCGCCATGCAATACCTGATCCTGGCTTTGGTCAGCGCAATGATCGACTGCGTGATGATGACGATCTATGCCTACGGCGGCCGCCATGCGATGCGTAAATTCTCGGCGAACGTGATGCGCTGGGTAAACCGTAGCTGTGCCGGCATGCTTGGCGTGTTGGCCGTAGGCGTTGCGCTTTATCGGCGTAGCGATGTGAGCTAGAGCCTGTCGGTTGAATCAGCGGGCGCAGCATGCTGCGCCGCTACTTGGCGAAAATGACTACAGTTTCAGGGAGCTAACCAGCTCCCTTTTTAATAGGTGACTGCCTGTGTTGGCAAAAGAGGAAAGCTTAGGCATATTACCAACTGACGGATCTGCAGATAACTCGCAGGTCGCATTGTTCCACCTCATAGCGGTATAGTTCGCATCTGATTGGTAGTAGTGCTGATAGATGTGAAATATATGTACCACGGTAGTCACCGTTAATATAATCACCAGCGCAATTAAAACGTAAGTGATTTTAACTTTGCTCAGAAAATTCTTTTTCTTTTTACAGGGCAATTCAGCTTCACCCTGATTAATTGCGATCTCTTCAATGGCGACGTCATTGGCTATTCTTAACCCTACTTTTGGTATGGTTTCTATGATGTTTTTATCAATGCCCATACTCTTGATGATCCGCCGTAGCGTGCTCAGGCATTGGTTGAGATTATTATTGCTGGCCTGTAGACCGTAATCATCCCACACTCTTTGCAGAAGCACTTCTCTCTCAACAATTTCTCCTTTATTTTTAATAAGAAAGGAGAAAAGTCGAGCTGCAGATGAGGAAATGGTGACGATTTCTTCTTGAAGTTCCTGATGATAAAAACCGACGCTATTCGGGCAGAAAAGGACATCTCCTTCGATGAGATATTGGGGCTTTGTCATGCTGATTCACTCCATGTCAGACAGTATAATTAACTTAATTAACGTTAATCCTAAGTCTCATAATATTGTTTTTTTGGCGGTAGAGCAAGAAAGAAACAATATAAAATATAGTGTAATCAGCAAATTTCAGTTTAAAATCCGCTCTAATTCATTACGGTAGTTATTAATATTAAGTAAATGCCATGTAAAATATTAAACGCTATTTAATAAAAATTAAGATCGCTAACTTACTGATAATTTTGCTAAACAAAGGATCTAACTAGTCCGACCTGTAAGAATCAGCCTAGTTAGAAAAATGTATCAACTTAAGTAGCAGATTTGTGCTGAGGTGGCGTTGAATTAAACCCCAATTCGATCGCGCAGGGTGTAGTAGGCAGCGCCTATGGCGGTGAAGGGGATTTGCAGGTTACGGCCACCAAAGAACGGCAGATGTGGCAGTTTGGCAAAGGCGTCAAAACGCTCTGCATCGCCACGCATCAGCTCTGCTATCAGCTTGCCTGCCAGATGAGTACAGGTCACGCCGTGCCCGCTGTAGCCTTGCATGTAGTAGACATTGTTTTCCAACCGGCCAAACTGCGGCATGCGTGATAGCGTCAGCAAGAAATTACCTGTCCAGCGGTAATCAATGCGTACGCCTTTCAACTGCGGGAAGGTTTTCAGCAGCTTAGGGCGGATCAGGTTATCGATATCATCCGGATCGCGGGCGCCATAGACCACGCCACCGCCGTACAGCAGCCGGTTATCGCCGGTTAAACGGTAATAATCCAGCAGGTAATTGCAATCTTCCACGCAATAGTTTTGTGGGATCAGTGAGGCTGCCACTTCTGGAGCCAAGGGCTCGGTGGTGACCACTTGAGTCCCGCACGGCATACTGCGTTTGGCCAGCCTTGGCTCCAGTTTATCGCCCAGATAGGCATTCCCGGCTACGATCACGTAACGAGCGGTGACTTGGCCGTTGGCGGTGCTGACCACCGCTGGCTCTCCGTGACGGATATTGGTGACTGCGGACTGTTCGAAGATCCGTCCTCCTTGCAGGCGAATGGCCTCGGCCTCGCCCAACGCCAGGTTGAGTGGATGGATATGGCCGCCGCTGTGATCGAGTAACGCGCCAACGTAACGATCACTGCTGACCTCCTGGCGGATACGGTCGGCATCCAGCAGTTCAAGTTGCGTATTGCCGTAACGCTCCCAGTGCTGCTTTTGTTCGATCAGCGCGTGGTATTGCTTATTGTTCAGCGCGGCGAAGATCCCGCCGGGGCGATAGTCACAGTCAATGGCATAGCGCTTGATACGGCTGCGGATAATCTCTGCGCCTTCAAACATCATGCTACCAAGCAGCTTGGCGCTTTCTGCACCGTAACGGCTTTCGATCACGTCGATGTCGCGGCTGTAGGAGTTGACCAGTTGGCCACCGTTGCGGCCGCTGGCACCAAAACCGATGCGGGCAGACTCCAGCACTACCACGTTATAACCGGCTTCAACCAGAAACAGCGCCGATGACAGGCCGGTATAGCCGCCCCCCACGATACAGACGTCACAGTCGATCGATTCATTCAACTGCGGATAAGGCTGATGGTCATTGGCCGTTGCCGCATAGTAGCTTTTTACGTGTTCAGTCATCATCAAATCCTTATTCCAGTGAAATCCAGGTGGTTTTCAGTTCGGTAAATTTATCCAGCGCATGCAGCGACTTATCACGGCCGTTACCGCTTTGCTTGTAGCCGCCGAACGGTACAGTCATATCGCCATCGTTATAGTTGTTGACGAACACGGTGCCTGCTTTCAACTGGCGGGCCATGCGGTGTGCCCGTGACAAATCGCGGGTCCAGACGGCAGCGCCAAGCCCGTATTCGCTGTCGTTGGCCAATGTGAGTGCCTGTTGCTCACCGTTGAAGGTCGTGACGGCCAAGACAGGGCCAAAAATTTCGTCCCGTGCGACGTGCATCGCGTTATCCACCTGAGTGAGAATGGTGGGGCCGAGATAGCCGTGATGATCGCCTTGCGGATGGGCACGTCCATCAAGGAACAGCGAGGCTCCCTGGTTCAAACCCCGTTCGATATAGCTGGTGACTTTTTCACAGTGCTGTTGGTCGATCAGCGTACCCATGAGCGTTTGCGGATCGAGCGGGTTGCCCGGTGTGAAGGCCTCTGCATGGCGTTGCAATGCCTGTAAAAAGGCCTGCTGAATACTTTCCTCTACCAGCAGCCGCGTACCGGCAATGCACACCTGGCCCTGGTTATAGAAGATCCCGGCCGCCGCTCCCTGCGCCGCCTTATCCAGGTCCGGGCAGTCGGCGAAGATAATGTTGGCACTCTTGCCACCGGCCTCCAGCCACACGCGCTTCATGTTGGATTCACCGGCGTACTTCATCAACTGCTTGGCTACCTGGGTAGAGCCGGTAAAGGCGAGAGCATCCACGTCGTTATGCAGTGCCAACGCCTTGCCCGCATCGTGGCCGAAACCAGGAATAATGTTCAGGACGCCATCCGGTAATCCTGCCTGCTGTGCCAAAGCGCCAAGATAAACCGCCGTAAGCGGTGATTTTTCCGAGGGTTTCAGCACTACGCTGTTCCCGGCCGCCAGCGCCGGGCCTAACTTCCAGCAGGCTAACAGCAGCGGAAAGTTCCACGGCACGATGGCACCCACCACGCCGATTGGCTCCCGCTGGATCAGGGCGAGCGCATCATGGCCGGTTGGGGCAATTTCGCCATACACCTTGTCGATGGCTTCGGCATACCAGCGGATACAGCGGATCGCCCCTGGAATATCATCGCGCAGGCTATGGCGGATGGGTTTGCCGGTATCTAACGTTTCCAACAACGCTAATTGCTCGCTGTGCTCTTCCATCAGGTTAGCGAGTTTGAACAATGTTGCCTTGCGTTTAGCAGGGGAGGCTTGCGACCAGTCGCCGCGTTCAAACACCTCGCGCGCCGCCTTGACGGCCAAATCGATATCAATGTGGCTGCCACGGGCCATTTGTACCAGTTCACGAACCCCGGCAGGATCCTGAACGCTAAAGGTTTCCCCTTCGGCTGCCGGGAGGTAGCGGCCATTGATAAACAACCGGTTTTCAATCTTCAGGGCCTGTGCCCGTTGTTGCCAATATTCCAGGTGGTGGAAGTCCATACCTTGCTCCGTTAATCAGAATGTCGTCGGCGTATGTGCGCTGATAATTCGGCAAATGCGCGCCGAGGTGTTGCTGAAACTATGGGGGATCGCGGTGTTGATGGCGTAGCTCTGGCCTGCCCGTAGGTGAAAGCTTTGCCCGTTGACCTGCAGCATCACTTCGCCTTCCAGCAAGGTACCAATCTCTTCCCCCTGATGTTTGAGCCGTTCACCGGTGGTGGTGCCCGGATCGTAGGTTTCGATCATCATTGCCAGGGTGCGGTTAGGGTCACCGTTGTGGATCAGCTTCATCGAAACTCCCTGGCTGCCGATTTCGATCAGATGGTCATGGTCGATCACGATCTGCGGCTCATGCGGCTGTTCCGGTTCGGTAAAGAAAGCCGATAACGACAGCCCATACACTGTCAGCAGCTTTTGCAGCGTACTGATGGCCGGGCTGACCTTGTCCTGCTCAATGGTACTGATGGCGCTGTGCGTCAAGCCAGACAGTTCGGCTACCCGGCGCTGTGATAGCCCTAACTGCTGGCGGATCTGCGATAAGCGTTTCCCCGGTGCCAAGCTGACGTCGCTCATAGGCGTTTTTCCTTTTGGTAGTGCTGGCAGGCGTTAATAAATCCCTCAAACAGCAGGCGAGACAGGGCATATTCATCGCTGTTCCATTCAGGATGCCACTGCACCCCTAAGGCAAAGGGTTGATCGCGAATGCTGAGGGCTTCCACCAGGCCGTCGGCGGCATAGGCTTCAACACGCACGCTTGGGCCAAGGGTTTTGGCTCCTTGACCGTGCAGGGAGTTCACCCAGAATCGGTGGCAATCCGGCAGCAGCTGCGCCAGCAATCCCCCGTCTTGCACAGTAACTTCATGAGCAGGGGCATATTGCTGTTCCAGCGGCAGATCGTGATCTTCACGGTGCTCGAGCAGCTCGGGTTGTTCATATAAACGACGGTGTAGCGTACCTTGAGTCGCGACCACCAGCTCTTGCATACCGCGGCAAATGGCGAAAAGGGGGATGCGCCTGCTCAGTGCCTGGCCGATCAGCGCCAGGCTCAATTCATCGCGCCCAGGGTCGGCGTCAGGCTCATCGCCGTTTTCACCATAAAGGTGCGGCTGCACATTACTGGGGCTGCCCGGCAGCAGGATGCCGTCGAGATGGGGCAGCAACTCTGCCAGCATTTCCGGCTCTGCCAGCGCGTGCGGCAGGGCGATCGGTAATCCTCCGGCAGCTAACACCGCATTTAGGTATTTTTCTTGCAAGGTCTGGGTGAGGTGCTGGTTTAACCTATACCTGCACATCACGACGCCGACGATTGGTCTGTTAAATATATTGCCCATGCTATCCCCTACAGGTTGTTCGAAATTATGACCGATAAGCCGTTTAATCGCCTTTTTTGTTCAATATTCACTAAATCTAGCAGTCGAATGGCCAATATTCAAACCAAAATTAACACTTGCAAAACATTTTTGTTGCATCTATGTTTCATTGGTGGACATTATATTGAGCAAGATGGTCAAAACATCGAAGCCAGTAAGTGTGAGAACCACAGACCAAACACAACGGCGGGTGAAACATGCAAACCAACATCGTAGAAGTCGAAAACTTTGTGCAACACAATGAAGAAAGGCGAAGTAGCACGTTCCAGCGCGAAGTGAAGAAGTATCTGGAACGTTATCCGTTAACCCAGCATATCGACGTATTGCTGACCGATCTCAACGGCAGCTTCCGCGGCAAGCGCATCCCGGTAAGCGGGCTGGGTAAACTGGAGAAGGGCTGTTACTTCCCAGCCTCGGTGTTCGCGATGGATATTCTTGGCAACGTGGTGGAAGAGGCGGGTTTGGGGCAGGAAATGGGTGAGCCGGACCATATTTGTGTGCCGGTAGCCGGAACCCTGACGCCATCGGCGGCCGATCCGCAATATCTGGGCCAGGTACTGCTCACCATGCTGGATGAAGATGGTACTCCCTTTGACGTTGAACCGCGCAATGTGCTGAACCGAGTGTGGCAGCGTTTGCGTCAGCGCGGGTTATTCCCCGTAGTAGCGGTAGAGTTGGAGTTCTATCTCATCGATCGCCAGCGCGATCCGGAAGGGTATCTACAGCCCCCATGTGCCCCCGGCACCCAGGAGCGTAACACCCAGAGCCAGGTCTATTCGGTAGACAACCTTAACCACTTTGCCGACGTGCTGAGCGAAATCGACGAACTGGCCCGCTTGCAAGGGCTGCCGGCCGACGGTACGGTAGCGGAAGCGTCACCGGGCCAGTTTGAGGTTAACTTGCATCACACCAATGATGTGTTGCAGGCCTGTGACCATGCCCTGGCGTTAAAGCGGCTGATACGCATGGTGGCAGAGAAGCACCATATGCATGCAACCTTTATGGCCAAGCCTTACGAGGAACATGCGGGCAGCGGTATGCATGTGCATATCAGCATGCTGGACAAGCAAGGTAACAACGTCTTTGCCGATGCGGATGGTGAAGACTCCACGCTGTTGAAGCAGGCGCTGGCTGGCATGATCGCCTTGATGCCTGCCTCTATGGCGCTGCTGGCACCCAACGTCAACGCCTACCGCCGCTTCCAGGCGGGGATGTACGTTCCCACCCAGGCATCCTGGGGCCATAACAACCGCACCGTAGCGTTACGTATTCCCTGTGGCGATCGCGACAACCACCGCGTGGAGTATCGCGTGGCGGGGGCCGATGCCAACCCTTATCTGGTGATGGCAACCATTCTGGCCGGGATTGTCTACGGCCTCGACACTGAGTTACCGCTGCTTGAGCCAGTCACCGGCAACGGGCTGGAGCAAGAGGGGCTACCGTTCCCGATCCGCCAGAGCGATGCGCTGTATGAGTTCGAACACCAGCCGGTGCTCAATGCGCTGCTGGGTGAACGTTTCAGCCACGTCTATCTGGCCTGTAAGACCGATGAGCTGGAGCAGTTTGAGCGGCTGATCACCGAAACCGAAATCGAGTGGATGCTGAAAAACGCCTGACGTCCTCAGCCCGATCCTACCGCGCGCCGGCGCATTCCCGCGGGCTACCTGTGGCCTGGCGAAGCCGTGCGCGACGGTGATGACTTCTTCCAACTTGGCGTACAGGACGCCGGTGAGGAATAACCCAATGACGATAAGTGCCATCGACGATAATGGCGCGGGCAAACCGCAACTGCGCAAGACATTGAAACTGTGGCAAGTGGTGATGATGGGCCTGGCCTATCTGACGCCAATGACGGTGTTTGACACCTTCGGTATCGTTTCTGGCGTGACGGACGGGCACGTTCCGGCGTCCTACCTGTTGGCATTGGCCGGGGTGCTGTTTACCGCCATCAGCTATGGCAAGCTGGTGCGCCAGTTCCCGACCTCGGGCTCGGCTTACACCTACGCGCAAAAGGCTATCAACCCGCACGTGGGTTTTCTCGTTGGCTGGTCATCACTGCTGGATTACCTGTTTTTGCCGATGATCAATACGCTATTGGCCAAAATTTATCTTACGGCCCTGTTCCCAGAGGTCCCACCGTGGATCTGGGTGGTCGGGTTTGTGATCCTGATCACCGCCATCAACCTGAAAAGCGTCAGCCTGGTGGCAAACTTCAACACCCTGTTTGTGGTGGCGCAAGTGGCGATTATCGTGGTGTTTATCTTCCTGGTGGTACGGGGGTTGCACAATGGCGAAGGGGTTGGCCAGGTATGGAGTCTGCAACCCTTTATCAGTGAAAACGCCCATCTATTGCCGATCATTACCGGCGCTACCATCCTGTGCTTTTCGTTTCTGGGTTTTGACGCCGTCACCACGCTGTGTGAAGAAACGCCTGATGCCGCCCGTGTGATCCCCCGCGCTATCTTCCTTACTGCACTCTATGGTGGGGTGATCTTTATCGCCGTATCGTTCTTTATTCAGCTGTTCTTCCCAACACTTGAGCGTTTCAAACAGCCGGATGCGGCACTGCCGGAAATCGCGCTGTATGTGGGTGGCAAGCTGTTCCAGTCCATATTCCTGTGCATCACCTTTATCAACACCCTGGCTTCTGGCCTGGCTTCCCATGCCAGCGTGTCCAGGCTGCTGTATGTGATGGGGCGCGATAATGTGTTCCCGGAAAAATTCTTTGGTTACGTGCATCCTAAATGGCGCACGCCAGCGCTTAACGTGCTGTTGGTTGGTTTGGTGGCGTTATCGGCATTATCCTTCGATTTGGTGACGGCCACAGCCCTGATTAACTTTGGTGCTCTGGTGGCCTTTACCTTCGTCAACCTTTCGGTGATCAGTCACTTCTATATTCGTCAAGGGCGTAATAAGAGCTGGAAAGACCGCTTCCATTACCTGATTTTGCCGCTGGTGGGAGCGCTGACGGTAGGGATCTTGTGGCTGAACCTGGAAAAAAGTTCCTTGACCATGGGGCTGCTGTGGGCGGCGCTCGGGTTTGGCTATCTTGCCTATCTCACCCGTCGTTTCCGCCAGCCTCCTCCGCAGTTGGAGCGCCAGCCTCAGCAGTAAAGGTATGGGCGCAGCGTTGCGCCCTTTCTTTTTCCCCGGTAGGGCAGTAGAGTAAAAAACCGCACAAAAATAACCAATTGGATCCTACGCTAATGCCTCCGTTGTCTGCTTCCCATAAAGCTACCTTGCTCGGCCTGTTGGCCATTGTGTTATGGAGCAGCGTGGTTGGCCTGATCCGCAGCGTCAGTGAAGGACTGGGGCCGGTAGGCGGGGCGGCGATGATCTATAGCGTGGGCACGCTGTTTCTGCTGGTGGTGATGGGCATTCCCAAGCTGCGCGAGTTCCGCCGTTCCTATCTGATCCTCGGCAGCCTGCTGTTTGTGCTGTATGAGATTTGCCTTTCGCTGTCGTTGGGCTTTGCCAGCAACCGCACACAGGCTATTGAGTTGGGGATGATCAACTATCTTTGGCCCTGTTTTACCGTATTGATGGCCATCCTGTTCAATGGGCAAAAGGCCAAATGGTGGGTTGTGCCTGGTTTGTTGCTTTCCCTGTTCGGGATTGGCTGGATCATGAGTGGCAGCGGCGGTTGGTCACCAGCGCAAATGCTGGCCAACGTGCGCAGCAATCCGTTGAGTTACGGGCTGGCATTCAGTGGTGCGGTGATTTGGGCCATCTATTGCAACGTGACCAAGAGGATCGCCCAGGGCAAAAACGCGGTGGTGCTGTTTATCTCGCTGACCGCGCTGGCACTGTGGCTGATTTATCCTTTCAGTAATGAAAGCGGCATGCACTTTAGCCTGCCGGTTGTGGTGGCGTTGCTGTGCGTGGGGACGGCGATGGGGGCTGGCTATGCTGCTTGGAACGTTGGGATCCTGCATGGCAATATGACGCTGCTGGCGACCGTATCTTACTTTACCCCGGTGTTGTCATCGGTATTTGCCGCCGTGGTACTCAGCACCGCACTGACCCTCAACTTCTGGCAGGGGGTGGTGATGGTAACGCTAGGATCGCTGATTTGCTGGCGGGCCACCCGCGCCGACTGAGGCCTATTTTTTACCTGCGCAGGCGGCAGAATAATGAATTTCGAGCTAATCTCAAGGTAAGTGTTCTGCCAGAAGGAACGGGAAAATGAGAAAAGATATTCAATTTATTCAGCAGCCAGCGCTAAATGGCCATAGTTTCAGCACCGGCGATATCGTTCGTCTAACCACCGCTAACCTGCCGCATGAATACCAGTTGGATGTGATGATCCTGCGCCGTGACGATAAGCTGATCCATGGCTCGGTAGTCGTGGCCTCGCCGAAAGTCGATATCCCGGTTAGCCAATGGGAAATTGCCACGGGTGATGAGGTGGTATTCCGGCAAGAGAACATTGCCAAAGCCGTACCTGGAGCCCGCTGATAAAACCAACCGGTCCGCCACATAAGGGGCCCGCCAGCCACTAAGCCGACATAAGCGTCGGCTTTTTTACGCGCTTTTTAACCCCAGGTTAAAATTTGGTGTTGAACACAAAGACACCAAAAATCGTCGTTTGAAATTTACCGATATGATGAAAATCACATCAAAAATGTTTTGCACTGCAATTTATTTTATAAAATGAGAACGCAATCGATTACGCGATGGTAAAATGCCTAACTGGATCACAGATTATTACAGCGAGAGCTTTCTATAATGCGCACGGCAACCGGCAATAGGTAACCGTTTGTTTACAGCAGGCGTCGCCAGACTCATATCATTCTAACGGGCAGGGAATTGGCCCACTCAGCATGTGGTAATAAAATGAAGAAAATAGCTCTCGCAGCAGGTGTGCTTCTCTCCGCGTCTTTCAGCCCCGCTTCCATGGCGGCAGAAAGCAAAGACAGCCAGTATCTTTCAGACTGGTGGCATCAGAGTGTCAACGTAGTAGGCAGCTACCATACCCGCTTCGGGCCGCAGCTGAACAATGACGTGTATCTGGAGTATGAAGCCTTTGCCAAGAAAGACTGGCTGGATTTCTACGGTTACGTGGATGTGCCAAAATTCTTCGGCACCGGTAACACCCCAAACCGTGGTATCTGGGATAAAGGCTCACCGCTGTTTATGGAGATCGAGCCGCGCTTCTCCATCGACAAACTGACCGGCACCAACCTGGGCTTTGGGCCGTTCAAAGAGTGGTATTTTGCCAACAACTACATTTACGACATGGGGCGTAACAACGCCTCCCGTCAAAGCACCTGGTATATGGGGCTAGGCACCGATATCGATACCGGTCTGCCGATGAGCCTGTCGATGAACATTTATGCCAAATACCAATGGCAGAACTATGGTGCATCTAACGAGAACAGCTGGGACGGCTATCGCTTCAAGGTGAAATACTTTGTGCCGTTGACCGAAATGTGGGGTGGCAACCTGAGCTATATCGGTTTCACCAACTTTGACTTTGACTCCGATCTGGGCAGCGACAACTTCGTAGTGGATGGCCGCCAGGCGCGTACCAGCAACTCTATCGCCTCCAGCCACATTTTAGCGCTGAACTACGATCACTGGCATTACTCCTTCGTGGCACGTTACTTCCATAACGGTGGTCAATGGAATGATGGGGTGGATATCGGTACACCGCAGGGGCCAATCAAGTCTACCGGCTGGGGTTACTACCTGGTTGCCGGTTATAACTTCTGATTTTCCGTGGTATCAGAAACAGGAAACCCCGCACTGGCGGGGTTTTTTTTCATCATTACAGCTAACTTTCCGCGGGTAAATGTTTAACCGGCATAACTAATTTACCCTTGATAACGTAGCACTCATTGTCGATCCACTTGAGGATTTGCTCACGGCTGACACCTTCAAATTGCGCATAGCGATAAATATCACCATTGAAGTGCAGCTGGATGTACTCCATCAACGTCATGTGCATGGTTATAACTCCTAAACGCCCAGAAATAGCGGTGTCGCCACGCTGAGTGGTTGAGCTTTTCAAGGCCTAAAGGTAAATTATTCGCAACAAAACAGCAACAAAAAAGACTAAAAAGTGGCGTTGTAGTAGTGAAAAGTAGTAAAAGAACTCCCGCACGGGACGGCGGGAAATTGAGTAGTATCATTTATCGATGACATAAGATGGTTTTTGAGGTGCAACGAAAAAGAGCAGATTTACTCATTTTTGAGGCCCACTAAAATTACTGGATGGCTTATTTTGCCGCAAGAAAAATCTACGGCATTTGCTCGAATATCATGAGTAGTTTTGAGCGTGAACAATTTTTTGTCTGATGGCCACGATCTATTTTTTAATAATTAGCGTGAATGATACACCGCACTGCTAGGCGGGCGCAGCATGCGGCGCCCCTACAGAGCACGGCGAACCTTTACGCACGGGCGCTGATGTTCTTTTTGAACGTAAGTACCCGGCTGCGGCTGGCGATCAGATCGACCTGGTAACCACGGAAATACAGACAAAACCGATTCAGGTTGGGCCCATCGTTGCTTTCAACCAATATCCGCCCGTCCCCCAGCGAACTCAGGGTGCCGGTTTGCACCGCCGGGCCGACCCCGATGTGGATCTGGTTGCCGCAAATTTCGAATGCGGTGCGGTATTGTGGGTGATACCAGTGCCCTTGAACCTGCTTGAGACAAACCGTTTCGCTAGCCACCGGCAGAAAGCGGCGTGCAACGTGGCCAACTTCACCTTCTACGGCTTCACCCGTCCACTTAAGGCGTATTGGCTGATGGGCCGAGAGAGATACCGCATAACCGTCTTCACTTTGATACAGCGGTTCGTTGGTGCCTAGATAAGCCACGTTGCCCCCTTTAACTTCCAACCAATAGGGTTCCGCCCGGGTGGCGTAGATGCCATCTGGGATCGCCGTGCTGCGTTGGGGCAGTGGTTCATTCAGCAGCGCCGCCATCACCTGTAAAATGATGGCAAAGCTGTCACAATCCTCACGGTTGGCGACCAGCAGGACACCCGCTTGCCGGTCTGGCGCTAGCAGAAAATAGGTCTTATAACCGGCATGAGAACCGCCATGGCCCAGCAATGTCTGGCTGCCAAGTGGCGTTTGCGCCAGCCCTAGTCCGTAATGGCTTATTTGACCTTGACTGAGCCGACGCGGGGCACTTAGCTGCGTCAGGATCCCTTTACCAGGGCCTTTATTGGCCAGCAGGCATTGTAACCAGCGGGTGAGGGCGTTGGCGCTCCCTGTCAGGCTGCCAGAGGCGGAGAGATGCAAACCGGCGCTGGTCTGCTGCCAACCGTTGCCCGTGTGCCAATAGCCTGGAGCTAGCCCAGGCACCACATCAAACCAGCTTTCGGGGGCTTGTAGCTGTACGTCCAGAGGGCGGGCCAGATGCTGCTGAACCAGATCATTAAAAGCGTATCCTTTAGTCTTCAACGCCGCCTCTACCAGACGATAGCCTGTATTGGTGTAGGTGATCTCACTGCCCGCCGGGTAGTTGAGCCGGGTTAAACCATGGATAAACTCCATCACTGGCTGGGCCTCACTGACGGTGTTGACCGAGACGCCAAGCAGCCCCAATGTTTGCCGAATATCAGGTAGCCCGCTGGTCATGTCCAAAGCCTGGCCTACCGTCACCTCCGCCAGTTGTCCCTGCAATTCGGGCAGTAGACTGCCAAGGCGCTCGTCAAGCTGCAGGGCGTTATCGGTGGCATTGAGCGCCAGCGCGGCAAAAATATGTTTGGTGATGGAGGCATAGCGCACCACGGTATCGGCAGTGAAAGGATCGCGGCGTGCCAGATCGGCCAGCCCAGCACACACCACCGCCTGGGTCATATCGGTGTCAAACAGGGTGATTGCCCCACCGGGTTGGCCTGCGGTTTGCCAGCCTGCCAACAGTTGAGCGGCGGCTGCCTGTGCGGCGCGCCAGTTTAGCGGGGTGTCAGACATAGTTTCCTCCTGAGATAACGAACGCCACACATCACCGTGGCCGACTACACACGAGTGTCTACCGCAGCCAGGATAAAGAAGTGGATGGCGGGTATGGCAAGGGTGGTCTTTCAATCCCTGATCTCTGGCTTGCAACGGGTGGGCATGGGATGAAAGAGGCCCAATTGTGGCGCAAGGCAAAAGTCATGGGCCGCTGTTTTGTGCGCTGTTCAGACCAGTGGGCAACCTTTCCATCAAAATTGGGATGCAGTGCTCAAATCGTCATGGAAGGGCGTGAAAGACAGGAGGGGATAATGGTGAGGGCAAGGTCAACTCCGGCGCAATAGCGGCACCGGAGTTGTGGCGGATTAGCGTTGTTGCTCGCCCCAGGCCAGCATGCTTTCTATCATCTGCTGCAACAGGCGTTGTAAAGGTGCGGCACGGGCGGCATCAAATTCAAATGTCTGCTCGGACATATAGTTCACCTGTGCCAGCTCCAGCTGCACCGCGTGCTGGTTTTCCTGCGGTTGACCATAGGCACGGGTGATGTAGCCCCCTTTAAAACGTCCGTTGAGTACGTGGCTGAACTGTTGCTGCTGCTGACAACAGGTGACCAGCCTGTCACTCAGTGACGTTGGGCAGCTTTCCCCCCCGTTGGTGCCCAGGTTGAGATCGGGTAGTTTGCCTTCGAACAGGCGCGGGATCACGGAGGCGATCGAGTGGGCGTCAAACAGTAAGGCGTAACCGTGTTGGGCTTTTAGCCGTGCCAGCTCATTTTGTAGTTGCTGATGGTAGGGCTGCCAGATGTTTTGCAGGTATCCGGCCCGTTCTTCGTCAGAAGGGGCGGCGTCCGGAAGAAAACTGGGGCGGCCATCGAACAACACATCCGGAAACAGACCGGTGGTGGCAGTGGTGTAGAGCGGTTTGTCATCTGCCGGGCGGTTGAGGTCAATCACCAGGCGCGAATAGTTACCGACCAGGATGCTGGCCCCCATGGCACGGGCAAAATCGTACAGCCGTGGGATATGCCAGTCGGTGTCTTGCAGGGGGCGGGCCTCATCGGTTAGCCCTTTCTCAACCGCTGGCGTCAAGCGGGTGCCGGCATGGGGAATACTGATCAACAGCGGCAGTTGGCCGCTCTGGAACTCGAAAGGATCGCAAATCATTAACGGACTTCTCCTCGGAAAATCACCGTGCAGGGCAGTTGGCCGCCCAACCAGTAAGCCAGCTCTGCCGGGCGTGCCAGCGGCCAGTGAACAAAATCGGCCACTTTGCCCACTTCCAGCGAGCCGTGGGTTTCCTGCAAGCCCAAAGCCTTGGCGGCATGCAGCGTTACGCCAGCCAGCGCTTCTTCCGGCGTAAGACGGAACAGGGTGCAAGCCATATTAATCATCAGACGCAGCGATAGTGCGGGTGAGGTGCCTGGGTTGGCATCGCTGGCAATAGCCATCGCTACGCCGTGTTTGCGGAACAGCTCAACCGGTGGGCACTGCGTTTCGCGTAACAGGTAGTAGGCGCCCGGCAACAGCACCGCGACGGTTCCGGCTGCCGCCATCGCTATCGCATCTTGTTCGGTGGCATATTCCAGGTGATCGGCGGAAAGGGCATGATGCCGTGCCGCCAATGCGCTACCGCCGAGCGCAGAAAGCTGCTCCGCGTGTAGTTTTACCGGCAGGCCAGCAAGCTCAGCGGCCGCGAAAACCCTCTCAACCTGCTCAGGGGAGAAGGCCAGGTGTTCGCAAAACGCATCCACTGCATCTGCCAGGCCAGCTGCTGCGGCTTCAGGGATGATGGTATTGCACACCAGGTCAATATAGTCGTCGCTGCGCCCGGCATATTCCGGTGGCAGGGCATGAGCGGCCAGACAGGTGGTTTTCACCTCGACCGGCAATGTCGCGCCTAACTGACGTGCCACGCGCAACATTTTCAACTCGCTTGCCAGCGTTAAGCCGTAGCCGGATTTGATTTCTACGCAGGTGACACCCTCGGCCAGCAATGGCCGCAGGCGGAACAGTGCTTGTTCCAGCAACAACTCTTCTTGTGCATCGCGCGTGGCCTTGACCGTGGAGATAATCCCGCCGCCTTGAGCGGCAATCTCTGCGTAGCTCACCCCGTTCAGACGTTGTTCAAACTCACCACTGCGGTTGCCGCCAAACACCAGGTGCGTGTGGCAATCCACCAGGCCAGGGGTGATGATGCCACCGTCAAGCTTCACCGTTTTGGTCGCGGCCAAGGCAGGCATGGCGGCCTGTTCACCCATCCAGACAATCTTGCCTGCGCGCACGGCGATCGCGCCGTTGCTGATGATGTGATACTTGCCGTCACGCATGGTGACGATATCGGCCCCGTGCCACAGGCTGTCGCAGTGGATCTCAGACGTCATGGTGTTCCCGCTCCCACATGGTTGTATATACAATTAAAAACAACCTAGCGCATTCGCCGGGCTGCGACAAGAGAGGGGGATAAAATTTGTTACCGAGATGTGATGAAACGCGAAAAAGGCAGGATTTAACGTCACTGGATTCGATCGTAGGGGCGCTGTACGCTGCGCCCACTTGGTAGTACGCTCGTTCTAACTCAAACCTGATTGGTAAAACGGCCAAACAGCTGATAGCGGCTGCCTGGATAGAGCAGGCGGGCGGAGGTCACCACCATTTTGCCAGACCAGGTGCGACGATGGATCAGCAGACCCGGCTCGTGGTCTTCCAATTGCAGCAGTTCGCGCTCCTGCTTGGTTGGCACCACGGCTTCAACAATATGTTCACCTGCGGTCAACGGAGCGGATTGGGTCAGGTAAATATAGGGCGTGACCCGATCGAAATCCTGCTGCATATAATCGGGGGCGGCCAGCGGGTTGACGCAGCGATCTTCCACCTGCACCGGCACGTCATTTTCATAATGCACAATCTGCGAGTAGAACAGCTGCTGGCCTGGCTGGATCCCCAATGCCGTCGCCTCCTCCGCGCTGGCCGGGCGGGCGGTCAACTGCAAAATTTTACTGCTGTGGTGGTGCCCTCGGGCGGCGATCTCATCGGCGATATTATGCACTTCCAGCAGCGCTGTGTGTGCCTTGGCCTCGGCCACGAAGGTGCCAACGCCCTGCATGCGGATCAAAAAGCCCTCGCTGGTCAATTCACGCAAGGCCCGGTTGATGGTCATGCGGCTGACGCCCAGCTCGCTGACCAGTTCACTTTCCGAGGGAACACGTTGGTGCGGCTGCCAGTGGCCCGCACGGATTTGGCTTACGATGGCCTGTTTGACCCGTTGATAGATCGGGGCGGGGGTTTCGCTCATTGCTGCAGCCAGTTGCAACACGGTCTGTTGATCTACCACGACGTTAACCTCGTCAAATAAAAAAATAATAACACCAGTTTACTGTTGATGTTGAAGATATGTATATGTATATACAAGTAAGCATCCGTTCACCAGATGAATGAAACTGGTTTACAAATTTTTTACCTGCGCGGCGTGATAGTCGTGCGTCCTTAGCCGTTACACCTACTTTGGAATACTGCTATGCCTGCTTATTTTGCCTCTCGCGCACTGCTTCCGACCGGTTGGGCCCATAACGTACGGCTCGATGTCGATGCGCACGGTCAATTGGCCCAAGTGACCCCCAATGCCGACCCTGACGGTTGCCTGCGCCTGCACGGCGATGTGGTGCCGGGCATGCCGAACCTGCACTCTCATGCCTTCCAGCGCGCGATGGCCGGGCTGGCAGAGGTGGCTGGTAACCCACAAGATAGCTTCTGGACCTGGCGCGATCTGATGTATCGCCTGGTTCAGCGCTTAACCCCGGAGCAGGTTGGGGTTATCGCCCGTCAACTGTATATCGAAATGCTCAAGGGCGGCTACACCCAGGTTGCCGAGTTCCATTATCTGCATCACACACCGGAAGGAAAAGCCTATGCCGACCGGGGCGAGATGACAGGGCGCCTCAGCGAGGCCGCGCTTCAGGCAGGCATTGGCATGACCCTATTGCCGGTGCTCTACAGTTACGCAGGGTTTGGTGCCCAGCCTGCGCAAGCGGGGCAGCGGCGCTTCATTCAGAGTGCGGAAAGCTACCTCGAACAGCAACAGGTGATAGCTCGCCAACTGGCAGGTCAGCCATTGCAGAATCAGGGGTTATGTTTCCATTCGCTGCGGGCGGTTGAGCTGGGGCAGATGCAGCAGATCCTGGCGGCCTCTGAACAGACCTTGCCGGTACATATTCATATCGCTGAGCAGCAAAAAGAGGTCAACGACTGCCTGGCCTGGAGCGGTCAACGCCCGGTGGCCTGGCTGTATGAACATTTACCGGTGGATAGCCGCTGGTGTCTGGTGCATGCTACTCATCTTGATCGTGAAGAGCTCGAGCAGATGGCTCGCAGCAAAGCGGTAGCCGGATTATGCCCGACTACCGAGGCCAATCTGGGTGACGGTATTTTCCCTGGCGACAGTTACCTGCATCACCAGGGGCGCTGGGGGATCGGTTCGGACAGCCACGTTTCCCTAAACGTGGTGGAAGAGTTACGCTGGTTTGAGTATGGGCAGCGGCTGCGCGATCAACGCCGTAACCGCCTGACCACGCCAGAGCAACCCGCCGTGGCAGACGTGCTCTATCAACAGGCATTACGGGGCGGTGCTCAGGCCTGTGGTACGGCAATTGGCAAGCTGGCGGTAGGCTATCGTGCGGACTGGCTGGTGCTGGATGGCGACGACCCGTATCTGGCATCTGCGCCTGATGCTTCTATCCTTAACCGCTGGCTGTTTGCCGGGGGCAAAGAGCAGATCCGCGACGTATTTGTTGCCGGCCGACAGGTGATTGAGCAGGGGCGTCATGCGCTGCAACAGCAAAGCAGCGCTGAGTTCCTACAGGTGCTGAAAACGTTCCAACAGGAGGCGTAATGAAACTGAACCGTTTCGATTTTGCCGATCTGCCGGTCAGCCCTTGGCGTAATGGCGGCGGAGAAACACGCGAAATTACCTGCCAACCGCCGGGCAACGCCGAATTCGGCTGGCGCGCCAGCATTGCTACCATCGCGCAGGACGGACCTTTCTCGGCCTTTAACGGCATTGACCGTTCTATCACTTTGTTGGAAGGCGATGGCGTACATTTGTACAGCGAAGGCCTGATCGACCACCAGTTGCAGCGCATCGGTGAGCCGTTTGCCTTTCCCGGGGATGTGGCGCTAGAGGCCAGATTATTAGGTGGCAGCAGCCAGGACTTCAACATCATGACGCGGCGTGGCCACTACCAGGCACAGGTGCAACGCATTGCTGAAACCATCGGGCTATCATTACAACATGCTGGCGTGTTGTATGTGTTGCGAGGGGAATGGCAGTTGCCGGACGGCAGCTTGCTGGCCGCACGCCAGGGTTGCTGGTGGCTACCAGGGAATGGCCCGCTACGGCTGGTGGCTCAGGGCAATGATGCGCGGGCCTTATGGGCCGATATCGTGCCTGCCACGCTGTTGTAGAGGCGCTGTAGGCCGCGCCCGCGTATTCTTTGTCACCAATCTGGACTATTCCGATTACTCTGCCAGGGCTGACGTGAGAATATAACACCAAGAGAGGCCGGGCTTGCATACCTTGGGCTCTTACAGGATCGCCAACCACTTCGGTTGGCGATTCACTTTCCCTCTTTCAGCATGTTGATCGCCGCACCGATCAGGATGCGCTGCTCAATATCGTGGCTTTCCGCCAGATGCTGCGCCAACTGCCGGGACAGGCTCTCCACCGACAATTCCTCGCCGCGATGACGCAACTGCATCACGCTGTCGCCAATCAATCGGGCAACCTCATCCCATACTGGTTTGATCTCCTGTTCCGAGAACTTCATCGTTAACCTCGGCTGGGTGATTTTTGCTCAATGTAGCAGTTGCCAACCGGCTGCGCTACCCGTCAGGCCACAGAGAAAATAAAACCGGAAGTATAAAAATCATCCCATCAGTGTTTCTTCTTGTTTTTATATTCAATACTGGATTGGTCAAATCAACGAGAGGGGCGTAACCATGAAACTGGTTGAACAATTAGCGGCTTATTATCAACTTAGCCGAGATGCTGAAGTGAAGAATCGCTGGTGCCGTTGGTGGCTACCGCAGGGAGAGGCCCGGATCGCCTATTTGCGTGAGCTGTTGGAACCCGTGGCCAAATCGCCTCCTACCCGAGCGGGAGAGGCGGTTAATAGAATGCAGGATTAACCGAAGACGATAGCTGCCCAGCGCAATAACAGCAGGGCCAGACAGATCAGCACCAGGATCACAAACATTTTCCAGTGTTTGGTACGCATACGCTTGGTTGGCAATTCGGGGTTCCTTATTTTCCTTTAGACGCAGAGGTACCAACTACCCAGAGCGATCAGGGTGATGGCTATAACTGTGATGATTTTCAGTAAATCACTGAAGGTGTCATCGGGATCATGCTCTGCCTGGTTCATTTTACTGCCCTGGCAGGTTGGCTGCCATTAAGGACGTGTTGATCCACAGTATGAATGATGCACTGCGGTACGCACAGAACTTTACCGTAAAGTCAGGTAAAAAGCAGGGGCTGCGAGCCGGTCCAGCAACGTGATGGATGCAGACGTGAGGGAATACGGTGTAATATTGCTTGAGCATCTGTGACTCAATCAATAAAGGTAAAGCAATGGCCATTCCTGAAAAGTATGAAAATGTAGAACGTTGGGCGTTTGGTGATACCGAACAGCAGGCAGATGAGTTGGTAAAGCTGGTGCTGGATGGCGTCAAGACCGCCACCTGCTCAAATCTGGATGGCGAAGGTATTCCACAGCCTGGCGATGTCTTTGTGGTGGTGGACGGCAAGAATGAGCCGGTGTGTGCCATTGAGCTGACGACGGTGGATATGAGTACCTATGAGCAGGTGGATGCGGCTCATGCTCTGGCGGAAGGTGAAGGCGATCGCTCGCTGGATTACTGGCGTAAAGAGCACAAACGCTTCTTTGAAGAGTATGAACTATTCTCACCGGATATGACGCTGGTGTTGATGCATTTCAAGGTTATAGAAAAATTCTGAGTGATGTCACTGCCTGAAGTGCCCTATGTGTGCCAATGGGCGACGCCAGAGCTGGCTGCCGATCTGATTGCCGGGCGTGCCACGTTGGCGGATGATGCCAACTGGGGGCTGAGCGGGGCGGCCAGCCCGGCGGAATATGTCGAGTGGGCTAACCACGTGTGCGGTATGGCCTGTCTGAAAATGGTGCTGACGCACCGGGACGGCACGGCACCGCCATTGCTGGCGCTGGCACGCTGCAGCTTGCCTTACGGGGCCTATGTGCGTGATGGCGAACGGATCAAAGGGCTGATTTATGCGCCTTTTGTGAAGTTTGTGCGTGAACAGTTTTCCCTAACGGCAGAGGTGCAAGTCAATCTCGATGAACATCAGTTGCCGCCGTTATTGGAACAACACCGCTATTTTATCGCCTCGGTGCATCCGAGTATCCGGCAACCCGCGGTACAGCCGCCAGCGCGGGGTGGACATCTAGTGTTGGTGTTCGCTGCAGATCGGCATAGCCTTACCTTTCATAATCCTTCCGGTGATAGCCTCGTCAGCCGCCAGAAAGTGACAATGTCACTGTCGGATTTCGGCCGTTTCTTTGCCGGGCGCGGTATCGCCATCGCATAAAATAACGTGCCGTGCCCAATGGGAACACGGCGCGTCCTTTCTCCTGAATCTCTTCTTTACTCCAGCCGCATCACCCAGGCATCCGCATGTCGATCGTAATGCTGTTTGTACAGCAGCGACTGCTGGCCATCCAGCATAGCCGGAATACTGGTGTGCTCGTCCCAACCGTCCAGCTGCATGCACAGGTCGGGGTCTGATTTGCAGGGGATCGCCAGGGTGCTTTTCCCTTCGGCGTGTTCAGATGCTGGCGTTAAATGCGCGTCATCAACCTCGAAGCTGCCTATTTTCACGACGGTTTTGCCCATTGGAACTCCTTGCTGAAGCTAGTGGTATGAGGTGTGACCAGTTGCGACCACCCACTAAGCATAGACAAACAGGCGAAAAAGTCACAAAAAAAGTAGCCATCGGCCCGCCTGACGCTGCTCGTAGCACTAGACCCAACCATTAATGCTTACTTGATTGCCACGATAAATATTAACGTTACTCACTATCTCACTTCTCAACCATTTTAAAGTCGAGGTGTGGCGTGATTTGCTGGAGTAAAATTTGTTAATAATATGAAAAATGGTTTTTTATTCTTATTTCATTGAAAGCAGACAAATTCCGCTTAAGCTAAATTTATTAATCTATATTTAACCACGATAGCCTGTGTCATCAGGTTGTTACCGTCAGGGTTCGCTTGCAAAAAAACAGAACCCGGCTTGAGCGTCGTCCTTTGGCAGTTTTTGGCAGTGCGTGAGTCCACCAGAGAATTTCCATACGCAACCTGGTTGCATGAATACACATCGGTGTAAGTTGTTATTGGGAGTTATCATGGGCGAAAAAAAGAGTTTATCACTGGCCTTGCTGGCTGCTGCAACCTTGACGTTGGTTTCTGGTGTGCAGGCGGCGGGGACCTTGACAGGGCAAGTCGGTATTCAGTTAACGATCGGTAGCGGCTGTACCGTGGGTAATGGCGGGGCGACTGGCGGCACCAACCAATGGGGGACCTTGAACTTTGGCAGTTACTCCGACCTGACCAGCGTAATCAACGGTACGGTGTTTGGTGCCGATGGCTCCAGCGCGGTCACCATCACCTGTAGCACCGGCCTTAGCCCGACGCTGTCGCTCAATGGCGGTCTGGCGGCAACGGGCGCGCTGCGCGCCATGAGCTCCGGCGGCGACACCATTCCTTATCGCCTCTATTCTGATAGTGCGCGTACCACGGAAATCGCCATTAATACGCCGATTGCTTTAACGACAGGCACCACGGCGCAAAACATCCCGATTTATGGCCGCGTATTACCTGGCGACCAACTCAGTACCACACCAACCGCAGGGACTTACAACGATACCGTAGTCGCCACGCTTTCCTGGTAAGGCTGTTATTCCGTCGGGGGCGAATCAGCCCCTGGCTGGTTTTCTATACGGGAAGGAATGAGCATGGGGATCAGGGTATTGCTGCTGTTGCCTGCGATCTTGTCGCAGTCTTTGCTGCTCAACATTCCCTTAGGCCAGGCGGCGACGATCGGCATTGCGGCCACGTTGCTGCCCGCCTGTGAAGCGGGAACAACGACGTCTGGCAATACCAGCTTTGGCACGATGAATTTCGGCAATTTTGCCGCTGTGAACACTGTGATTAACGCGACCAGCGCCCAGTTGGCGGGTTCAATCCGTGTCAAATGCGTCAGTGGTCTGAGTTATAAAATCTTGCTGGATGGGGGCAGCAGCGGCGTGGTCACGAATCGCAAAATGGTAAATACCACCAATAGCTCGGCTAGCGTGTTGTACAACCTTTACACCAACCAACCCGGGGGGACGATTTGGGATAACACCACCGGGCTGAGTGACACGGGCAACGGAGCCGATCAATGGCACACCGTCTATGGTCGTGTTCCGGCGCAAACCACACCGGCAGCCGGTGTTTATCTGGATACGGTGAATGTCACCGTATCCTGGTAGCGGGGGCATTGATGCGCCATGTCTCCTTGATCCTGCTACCGTTGATGATGTGCGGTGCGCTACGTGCTGCCACGCCAACCACCACGACCTTTACCGTGACGGCAACCCTGACCAACGGCTGTGCTTTTGGCAGCTCATTTTCCAGCCCCACTTCCAACCTCGGCACCATCAATTTCGGCACCATGACGACCATTGCCAGTAATGTCGATACCGTGAGCACCGCCGGTGCCGGTTCGGTGGTGGTGACCTGCACGCCGGGAGCGACGGTCAGCATTGCCATGGATTACGGCATCCACGGGGGCAGTGCCACCCGCCGTTTTATGCAAAACAGCGCCAATAGCGACACGCTGGGTTATCAGCTGTTTCGCGATGCCAACCGTAGTCAGGTCTGGGGCAATGGCGCATTGGTGATGTCTATCCCCAGTTTTCCCAGTACCACACAAACTTACCCGGTTTATGCCCGGTTATACGCCGTGACCACACTGCCTTCGGCAGGAACTTATACCGATACGGTCACCGTAACATTAACTTATTGAATCATCAGGATATGAGCCATGTCGACCTTGTTTACCCGCATTATCAGCGCTGTAGTACTGAGTTACACCCTGTGTGCTTCAAGCACGGCACAAGCCGCCAGCTCGGTGCTGGTCTGGCCGGTGTATCAAATCATTGAGTCCGATCAGAACGGCTCGGCCTTATGGCTGGAAAATCGCGGGACAGAACCCGTTTCTCTCCAGGTGCGTGTGCTGGCATGGAAACAGGAAAATTTTAACGAGCGCTATGCCGATCAGAATAACGTGGTCGCCAGCCCACCTTTTGCCACCGTACCGCCGGGGCAACGCCAACTGATCAGGCTGATCCGCAATACACCGGTACCGGCCAATACCGAGCAGGCCTACCG
This sequence comes from Serratia sp. 14-2641, assembly GCF_001692375.1. Lineage (NCBI taxonomy): Bacteria > Pseudomonadati > Pseudomonadota > Gammaproteobacteria > Enterobacterales > Yersiniaceae > Serratia > Serratia sp. 14-2641. Next base: position 109,656 of record NZ_LXKR01000066.1, read on the forward strand.
CATCATCGTTGATGAAATCCCGTCGCCGATCAACGGCGCTGCCGGGGGGCAAAGTAAAGCGGTAGTCGGGTTGCAGTTACAGATGCGCTATCTGCTGCCGCTGTTTATGGATGGTGGCGGCTTGTGGACCAACGAACGTAGCGATATCAAACGCGATGCTGCTACGGCGACGCGCCCAGTGTTGCAATGGCACACGGTCAATGACGGTGGAAAAACCTATTTACAGGTTCGTAATAGCGGCATTGTGCATGCGCGGCTGAGTAATGTGTTCTGGTCAGAGAAAGGCAACCAACAGCAGGGCGTGAAAACCATGATCGCCGGTTTTATGGGCTACGTCTTGCCTGGGCAGTCGATGCGCTGGCCGGTTCCTGCCGGTGTTAGTCCTGGTGCGCAACTCAATGCGCAAATTGCCGATAACACCAAACCCATCGTCATTCCGCGCGGCGAATAGCGGCAGGAAGCGCGACGAATGCCGATCCGAGCCATTACTCGTCCCGGTCATCAGTATCCGCTGTATTGCCGGGGCGGTCTGTGCCTGCTTTGCCTGAGTACCTTCAGCGTTCAGGCGCAGGAATACTCATCATTGCCCGATGCCCCGCGTGCGGCACCGGTGATCACCAATGCGATGTTCTACCTGACCCTGGTCGTCAATGGCCAGAGCGACGGGCAGGTGGTTCCCGTGACCTATCGGGACAACGCGTATTACGTGGAGGCTGGCGTGCTGGCGAAGAACCACGTGCAGACCAATGGTCAGCAAGGGTTGATTAAGGTCGAGGAGTTGCCTGGGGTGAAGGTGAAATATGATTCTGCCGCCCAGCAGCTGATTTTCCAGGTACCGGATGCCTGGCTGCCAAAACAGGACGTCGGCGGCGGCAACCTGATGAATTACACGGTGGCGCAAAGCAGCACAGGTCTGCTGCTAAACTACGATTCCTATTATACCGATCCCCACGAAGGCTCCAGATCGGTTGCCACCTGGATGGAGCAGCGTTTGTTCAGCAACCTGGGGTTTATCAGTAATACCGGGACCTATCGCTACAATATCGACACCGTATCGGGCGAGGGTGGCAGTGCCGTACAAGACCGCTATCTGCGCTACGATACGTTCTGGCGTTATAGCGATGAACAAGATCTGATCAGCTATCAGCTTGGGGATTTTGTCAGCAACTCGCTTACCTGGAGTAATTCGGCCCGCATGGGGGGATTACGTATCAGCCGCAATTTTGCCCTGCGCCCGGATCTGGTGACTTATCCGTTACTGCAATATAGCGGTACCGCCGCAGTCCCCAGCACCGTGGATTTATTTCTCAACGGTTTTAAGGCTAGCAGCAATAACCTTAACTCCGGGCCATTTACCCTCACCAATGTGCCTTACATCAACGGTGCCGGTGAAGCGACGATCGTCACCACCGATGCGGTTGGGCGCCAGGTATCGACCACGGTGCCGTTTTATGTTTCCAACACCCTGCTGCGTAAAAACCTGAGCGACTTTGATGTGTCACTCGGCGCGGTGCGCCAGGATTATGGCATCTCTAATGGCGATTATTCAGATGCAGCCTTCAGCGGGATTTACCGCTATGGGCTGAGTAATTATCTGACGCTTTCTGGGCACAGCGAGGCCACACAAGGGCTGGCACTCGGCGGGTTAGGGGCCGATATCGCGGTGGGAACCTGGGGGACGCTGAGCCTGTCAGGAAGCCAGAGCAAGGCTAATCATCCGCCGGTGGCGACCAGCAACGTGGTGAACGACCAGATTGTCCGGCCGAATACGCCAGGTATGCCTGATCCCAATCAGGAAATTGATAATCCGCTGGGCACCAACGTGACGGACAAAAAAGACGGTAGTCAGTATACGTTGGGCTACTCCTATAATTCGACGTTATTTAGCTTTTCGGCACAGCGGGCCTCGCGCACCGTGGGTTACCAGGATCTCACGTCTTACACCAGCAAGACCCGCCTGAGCCGTCAATCCGATCAGGCCACCTTCAGTGCTTCGCCGTTTGGTTCAAGTAATGGCACTTTGGGCTTGGGCTATTACGACGTACAGGCCTATGACAACTCGCATACCCGCCTGGTGAACCTCTCTTATAGCCGTGCCCTGTGGGGCCAGAGCAGCATGTTTGTCTCACTCAACAAAACGTTGGGGGATAACGGTTACAGTGCGCAACTGCAATTTATTATTCCACTGGGCAGTGATGTCAGCCTCAATGCGGGGTTAGCACGTAACAATACTGGGCATTATCAGCAGCAGGTGGGGGCCAGCAAGGCCGCTCCCACGGATGGCGGCATGGGCTGGAACCTGGCTTACAGCGGCGGTGGCGATGCCTATCAACAGGCCGATGCCACCTGGAAAACCCGTTATGCCACGCTGCAAGGCGGCATCTTCGGCCCACAAGGGGAATATACCAACTGGGCAGACCTGAGCGGCTCAGTGGTGTTCATGGCCAACTCCTGGTTCCTGTCGGACAAGATCAACGACGCGTTTATCGTGGTGGATACTGACAGTTACGCCGGGGTATCGGTACTGTACGAGAATCAGAAGATGGGCACCACCGACAGCAACGGGCATCTGCTGATCCCGTCGATCAGTTCGTACTATCCGGCCAAGGTCGAGATCGACACGCTGCCGTTACCGGCGGACGTGGTGGCCAATCAGGTCAACAATCGCATTGCCGTTAAGCAAGGCAGCGGGATGGTGGTGAAATTCCCGGTACAAAAAGTCCTCTCGGCCAATATCACGTTGCATGACGCTGTCGGGCAACCGCTGAAACTGGGCACGTTGGTCACGGAACAAACCACGCAACAAACCACCGTTGTCGGCTATGACGGGCTGGTGTACTTCTCACATTTACAATCCCACGGCCAGTTAAGTATTCAGCAGGACGACCGCTCAATGTGCCGTGTGGATTTTGACCTGAACCCCAATTATCACAGCATTGAACAGGTCGGGCCGCTGGTCTGCCAAGGCAGTGCCGAAGAGAAAAAATCATGATTATGCAATTACGATGGATGCGGGCAGGATTGGCATTGCTGCTGTTAGCGGGGGTAATGCCGTTCGGTTGGGCGGGCTGCACGGCTCCGGCAACCGCGGGCAGCCTGGGCACGCAGAATTCCTTTGATGTCAGCAGTACCCCGTTAACCACCTCTGTCAGTAGCGGGCTGAAATGTACTGGCTCGTTGCTTAATCTTGGTGGCACTAACACTATCAAGGCCACCATCGGTACGACTTTACATCCATCTGGCACCCAGCCACGTTTATACAGTGCGGCGACCGGCCAGTATCTGCCATACAGTCTGTGCAAGGATGGGGGGTGTAGCACCCTATATAATCAGGGCAGCGTCATTACCTGGACCAGTACTACTGCACTGGATTTACTAGGTCTTTTTACCGCACCAAACAGCACGCTGCCGATTTTTATCCGGCCACAAATGAACTCTAACCTGGCTGCTGGCACTTATACTGATACTATCCCGATCTCTTGGGACTGGAACATCTGCTCGATTGCGCTTGGCCCCATTTGTGTCGCAGACTCCGGGAGTATAACGTCCGGCTCCAATATCAACCTGTCGCTGGTTGTCAGCAACTATTGCTATATCGACAGCGCGCCAAATGTTGGGTTCGGAAGCGCGGCGTTGCCGTCTGGCCTCACTACGGTAGTTTCCAATACCATCAGCGTACGTTGCACCCTCAGCGCCAGTTATTCGGTCAACCTGACCAGCAGCGTCGCCAGTTCGGGCCAATACAGGCAAATGGCGTCTACGGTAAACGGCACCACCAGCTATATTCAATATCAACTGTTCAAAGGGGATAGCACCGTTTGGACCGCTGCCACCAATAGCAACGCGACGGGCACGGGCACCTCGCAATCCTTCCCCTATACTGCTTCGGTTAATCTCTCGCAAAATAACCAGCCAGCGGGAAGTTATAGTGACACCGTAACGGTGACCGTGGCCTATTAAACGTTATTGATGGAAATCCAGTACTCCATCGCGCACCAGTTCGCGGGGCAGACTGTTTTTAATCCGGCTGCCAATCAGTTTGGCTAACCCTAGCGGCTGATGCTGATAAGTGACGATACACTCATTGCTCTGTGGGGGTTGCGAGGGGTAGAGATCGCGGCCATGAAACCACTCCTGAGCCAGTGCCGCATCGAGCTCAAAAGTCTGTGGGTTGCCACTGGCAGCCAAGGCGATCACTGCCTCATGCTGCCAGCGGAACCCTTTTGGGAAGCGTTCCGCCAACTTAAGGCCAATGCGTGAAAAACGCACTTTGCTGACTAAAGGTTCCAGCGCGGCGGGGAACAGCCAGATTTCTTTATCCCGCGCCCATAATTTACTGGTTTCATCCCAAACTAAACCCGAGGCTGCAGCCGCCTGCGCCACCAGCGAGGACTCCTGGGCCGAAAGTGGGGCGAAAGGGAACTTGCCCAACTTATAGCTTGGTTTGGCCAAAGCCGGAACGCTATGATTTTTGCGTAGCCGGGCGACGAAGAAGCCTTCACTGTCATAAATCTGTGGGAAAACGTGCAGGAAGCCTTCTGGTGTGAGGGCCAGTTGCGCCTGTGGAAACAGTTCGCCCAGTGGCTCAACGCTGACGGCGTTGCCATAGGTTGCCAACAGCTGATGTACCACCTGTTGATTTTCCTGGGCATTCAGCGTGCAGGTGGAGTAAACCATCACGCCGCCGGGGGCCAGGGCGTGGAAGGCGCTGTCGATCAGTTCCCATTGGGTTTGCGCGATGCTGGTTACGCTTTCTGGCGACCAGTTGCTCATGGCATCCGGATCTTTACGCACCACGCCTTCACCAGAGCAGGGCGCATCCAGCAGGATGGCGTCAAAGCTTTCCGGTAAGGCTGCGCCAAACACCCGGCCGTCGAAATGGGTCAGCGCCGTATTTTTGACGCCGCAGCGGCTGATGTTGGCATGCAACACCTTGACTCGGCTGGCCGAATATTCATTGGCGACAATGCCGCCCTGATTGCCCATCAACGCGGCGATCTGGGTGGTTTTGGAACCCGGCGCGGCGGCGACATCCAGCACCCGGCGCGGGGTTTCACGCCCGGCAAACAGGGCGCTCACCGGCAGCATGGAGCTGGCTTCCTGAATGTAGAACAGGCCGCTTAGATGCTCCGCCGCGCTACCCAGCCGTAATGCTTCGTCCTCGCGCTCGATCCAAAAGCCTTCGGGGCACCAGGGGATGGGGTCCAGTCGCCAGTCGTAGTCTTTTACCAGCGCCAGAAAGTCCGCAACGCTGATTTTCAGCGTGTTGACCCGCAGGCTACGCCGCAAGGGTTTCTGGCAAATAGCGATGAAGTCATCCATGGATAAATGGTCAGGCATGATGGCGCGAGTTGCGTCGAGAAAAGCAGGAGGCAAAAAAGCAGGGGCAGGTTTAGCCACAGGGAGCTCTCAGGGCGGAAAAAAATCGAAGGGGCTAGTTTACCATAAACAGCCTGCCTGAGAATACCGGCAAGTTTTGGTCAATAGATGGATGGCAAAGCAGCAATGATAGGGATTATTTAGGTGGGCGCGGTGCGGTACCGCGAACTCGGCAGGGTTCAGAACAGTGAACCCTGCCGAGAGCTATCAGTTGTCCCTTGGGATGGCGGTGCCCCATTCGCGCCAATCTTTCGGCTCTTCCGCATTCAGCAAGAAGTGTTTGTTCGGCGTGGCTTTAGGGGCCAGCGGAATGCTAGGTGGGGTGGCAAAGGCAATACCGCCGCGAATAAACTGCTGGAAGGTACCGCTCTTGATCACGCCGCCCGTCAGGCCAAACTGCAGGTTATAGCCAGAGGCCAACCAGAAGACGGTGTTGTTACGCACCAGATGCTGGTATTTCTTGCTGACACGCAGTGAGACGTGTACGCGATCTGACATCGCCCCCAGATAGAAACCGGTCACGGTACCCACTTCAATGCCACGGAACAGGATCGGCGTGCCGATTTGCAGCGAACCAGTCTCGGCGGCGTCCAGGATCACGCTCAGGCCATCCAGGTAGCGGGAGTCGGTAATGCTGGCTTCCTGCAGCTCAAAAGTGCGCATTGCTCCGCCGTGGCCGGGTTCCACGTTGATATAGGGCTGCAACAGGGAGTCCAGATTATTGACCCCAGCGGCGGAAATCTCCGGTGAAACGATGGCGAAACGGCTGCCGAGGCGAGCAAAGGTTTTCACATACTCTGGGTACAATACCGCTTTCGCCAGCACCTCGTTACGCTCCGGTGCCAGTTTCAGTGATTCAAGCTGGCCGATATCAATGCCCAGATAGCGTATTGGCATGCCAGGGGACAGTTTGCTGGCATCATAGGTACGTAGCGTGATCTGGCTACCCACGGCGCGAGCGGCGGTTTCAGAGGCGTACAGCACGCGTTTGGCCCCTTTATCCAGCGTAACGCCCTGCAGGTTATCAAAGCTGATGGCGCCTTTCAGCGCGCGGTTGAGCGGGGAAGCCTGCACCGTCAGGCCGCTGCCGTTCAATTGCACCTTGGCACCACCTTCCGCCCAGAAAATGCTTTCGCTGGTTAACAGCTTGCGGTATTCAGGGCTGATATAGACCTCAACGTCAAACTCGTTGGCTTTGGGCCGTACGTTGACAATCTCACCCACCTGGAACTTGCGGTATAACACCACCGAGCCGGCTTGCACATCTGGCAGGCTGGTGGCGGTAAGCGTCAAGGTGGGGAGTGGGTTGTTGCCGACGATGCCCTCGGCGGCTTTTTCCGCGTTGCTGTACAGCGGATACTGCGCGTCCGGCTCGCCTTTACCACCAGGGATCAGGCGTACGCCGCCGTCTAGCCACTCCTGGGCGCTGGCCCCCAACACCTGCACGCCGTCCAGCCCGAATTTGACGTCCACACGGCTGTTGACCACGAATTTACTGTCTTTGTGCAGCAAACTGCGGTGCTGTGCTTCGATCGCTGCCGTAAAGGTCACACCGCCGTCGGTCAGGGTACGGGTCAGGATCTGGCCGACCTTGATACCATGCACGATTAATGGCTGCCCAACATCGATGCCGTAGCTTTGCGGGGCATTCAGGGTGACCGTCACCACGCCAGGCTGTTGCAGCAGCGTTTTACTGCTGTCCAACACGGTAAAGTGCTGCTGAGGTTCACCTTCACCCGGCACCAATTCCAGGGTGTTGCCGGTTAACAGCTGGCTCAGCTTGGCGTCGTTAAGGCTGATTTTTGGGCTGCGCATCTCGATACGCGTGCCGCTACGCATCAGATCGACCACCGAAGGATCGATAGTGAGTTCGCCGGTGACCTTGCTATCCTGTTGCAGAGCCAGACGAGTCAAGGTGCCGACCTGCAATCCTTGATACATCAGCGGTGTGTGTCCCTCGCTCAGGCTGTTGCCGTCGGGCAGGTCTAGCGAGATGTTAACCCCACGCTGGCTACGGGCCAGATCCGGATACAGCGCATAGTTTTGATCGGCCTTGGCCTGCTTGCCGTCGAGCGGGGAGTCAAAGGCTATCGCACCATTGACCAACGCTGCCAGGCTCTCCATCTGCACGCTGGCCCCGGACAGGCTGAAATCGCCTTTAAAACCGGAAACGTTCCAGAAGCGGGTGTTATCCTTTACCAGATTGGCAAAGCGGCGGTCGATCAGCACGTCGATGATCACGCCCTTGTTACCCGGCGAAATAGTGTAGTCATACACTTTACCGACCGGGATCTTGCGATAATAGACCAGCGACCCGGTGTTCAGGGAACCGAGGTCGTCTGCTTGCAGGTGGATCATCAGCTCGCCGGTATTCAGGCGGTATTTCGGCTGCGTATCCAGCGCGGTGAAGTGGGTTTGCGGTTTGCCACGGCCCGGCATCATGCCGATGTAGTTACCACCGACCAGCGCATCCAGGCCGGAAACCCCAGCCAATGAGGCTTTAGGCGTGACCAGCCAGAATTGCGTGCCTTCCCGCAGTGAGTCTTCCAGATCGCTCTTGATACTGGCTTCAACCACGATACTACGCAGATCCTTGCTCAGCGAAATGCTTTGCACGGTCCCCACTTCCACACCCTGGTAACGTACCGGCGTACGGCCAGCGACAATGCCTGCCGCAGACTGGAAGTCTATGGTGACGCTATTGCCGCTCTCTTGGTAATTGGTATAGACCAGCCACCCGGCAATCAGCAGGGCGATAAACGGCAGTAACCAGAATGGCGAGATACGGCGCTTGTTTTTGACCCGCGCCTCAGTCGGCGTATTCGGCGTTTCCTGTTGCATGTGCATCCCAAATCAATCGGCTGTCCAGCCACTGTACGGCAAGGATAGTTAAAATAACCGCAGACCCAAAGTAAAAAGCTGCTGGCCCCATAGTAAAAGATAACAGTTGGTCGCGATTGATCAGCGACATCATCAACGAGATCACGAACAGATCGAGCATTGACCAGCGGCCAACCCAGGTGACCAGCCGTAGCAGCCGGATGCGGGTTTTGAGGCTGTGTGACGTTTTGAAATGAATGCTGAACAGCAGCACCAGCAGCACGATCACCTTGGTAAAGGGCACCAGGACGCTGGCGATAAATACGATGGCGGCGATCGGCATATTACCCGAGTTGGCCAGCGAAACGACGCCGCTGAAAATGGTATCTTCCATACGCGCGCCGTTGGCGTAAACCACCGAAATTGGCAGCAGGTTGGCGGGGATCAGCAGCACCATGGCGGCAATCAGCGCGGCCCAGGTTTTTTGCAGGCTGTAAGGCTGGCGATGGCACATCGGCACATGACAGCGGGGGCAGCGGCCACGCTCATCCTGAAAACCGGTAAAATGACAGGCTAGGCAGACGTGTAACGCCTCTGGTTTGCCCTCTGGCTGTTCCTGCGGATAGTAGCGTTCCCACATCTGCTCCAGGTTCATGTGGATCAGCGTCAGCAGGCTGAGCAGGGTCAGTGCCAGATAGGCAATCAGGGCGCTGCCGGGTTCAATATCTGCATATTCCTTGACCTTGATCGCCGCGACCACCATGCCGATCAGGTAAATATCGAGCATGATCCACTCTTTCAGACGCTCCAGCATCAGCAGCACTGGCCGCAGGTTCATGCCGAGCGCATGGCCAAACCACAGGTACAGCAATGACAGTGATAGCGTCAGCGGCGCGCCGATGGTGCAGAAGGCGACCATACTGGCAGTAAACGGATCCCCCTGGCTGCTCATTTGCCAGATGCCTTCTAACAGGCTAGCGTTAATCTTCGTGCCGAGCAGGCGAATGCTGATCAACGGCTCGCTAAAGGCAAAGGGCATCAGCAACAGCATGGTGACGGCTACGGCGGTCAGGCGAGTCATTGACCAGTCGCGGCCATTCACCACCTTGGCGTTGCAGCGTGGGCAGTAGGCGGCCTGATTGCGGGTTAACGACGGCAACGTGAACAGCAAATCGCATTCACAACAGCGTTGGTGGCGAGCCTTGGTGAGCGGGCCGGTAATGGCGAGTATCTTCATCATGAGTGCTGTTTGGCGACCTGAGGTCTACTTAGCGTAGCTGGAAAACCAACCCGTCAATGCTATCAACCGGTAAAAAGGGATTGGCATCGCAGGTTACAAATGATTTTTAGACGGCAAACATACCCTGTTGTACCGTGTTTTGTGAAGCAACAGATGATTAACCTTGTGGCTATACGCATTTAATGCTTATTTTATACGGGTTAAGTCTGGGCTATTTGAGTATTTGAACGGTTAATCATGACTAAAGAATCATTCTACGCGGAATTAAAACGCGATTTGAGCGCATTGCTGGATGGGGAAGATAATTTTATCGCCGCATTGTCTAACGCCAGTGCGCTACTCAATGAGCGTCTTGATGACGTAAACTGGGTCGGTTTTTACCTGATGGAAGGCCATCAACTGGTGCTAGGTCCGTTCCAAGGCAAGATTGCCTGCGTGCGGATCCCGTTGGGTAAGGGCGTGTGCGGTACGGCAGCGGCGCAGAACCAGGTGCAGCGCGTTGGCGATGTTCATGCATTTCCTGGACATATCGCCTGCGATGCCGCCAGCAACGCAGAAATTGTGTTGCCGTTAGACGTCAGTGGTCAGGTCATCGGTGTTCTGGATATCGACAGCACAGTTTATCAACGCTTCGATGAACAGGACGAAATCGGCCTGAAAGCAGTGGTGGCGGGGCTTTGCGCACGGCTGGCACAGAGCAATTTTGCGAAATATGTCACTGTAGCGGCAAGTTGATCTACGGTTAACGTGGCATTTAGCGATGGCGTCATTATAATGACGCCTGTTCATGCCTGCGGCTTGTTGGCAACCCGTTGTAATCAGGAAATTTCATGGAAAATCAACACAAGTTGAACACAGTTAAAGAAGTCATTGCTTTTCTTGCCGAGCGTTTCCCGCTCTGCTTTAGCGCCGAAGGCGAAGCACGCCCGCTGAAAATCGGTATTTTTCAGGATCTGGTAGAACGTGTACAAGGGGAAGAGAACCTCAGCAAAACGCAGCTGCGTTCAGCTCTGCGCCTGTATACCTCAAGCTGGCGTTACCTGTACGGTGTCAAAGTTGGCGCCCAGCGTGTAGACCTGGACGGTAACCCGTGCGGTGAGCTGGAACAGCAGCATGTCGATCATGCTCGCCAGCAGCTTGAAGAAGCCAAAGCGCGCGTTCAGGCACAGCGTGCCGAACAGAATGCCAAAAAACGTGAAGCTGCTGGTGAGTCTGCCACTGCCGAGCCTCGTCGTCCGCGTCCTGCCGGCAAAAAGCCAGCCGTACGTCGTGAAGGCGGAGCCGCAGCAGAGAACCGCAAGCCGCGCCCACAACAAGCACGCCCACAGCAAGCTCGTGAACCTCGTGTAGCCAAAGAGGTCAGCCAGCCGCGTCATGTGCCAGTCACAGCCATCTCAAAACTGCAAATTGGCCAGGAAATCAAAGTCAGAGCAGGTCAGAGCGCGATGGACGCAACCGTACTCGAAATCGCTAAAGATGGCGTTCGTGTACAGCTCTCCTCCGGTCTGGCGATGATTGTGCGCGCAGAACACTTGCAGTTCTGATACGGAGGCCAACCAAGGCATGAACAAATTTGTCAGATTAACCGCAGTTGCGGCTTTGCTGTGGGCGGGTGTCAGTTACGGAGCGGATACAGCCAACATCCGCATCGATCAACTGCCCAAGCTTGAGCAGGAAGCTGAACATGCAACCGTGAGTGAGCGCGTAACCTCGCGCTTCACTCGCTCTCATTATCGCCAGTTTGCTCTGGATGCGGATTTTTCAGGCAAGATCTTCGATCGCTACCTGAATATGCTGGACTACAGCCACAATGTGCTGCTGGCCTCCGACGTCGCGCAATTTGCCGACAAACGCAGCACGCTGGGTGAAGAGTTGAAATCCGGCAAACTGGTTACGCCTTATGCGCTGTTCAATCTGGCGCAAAAACGCCGCTTTGAGCGCTATCAGTATGCGCTGTCACTGCTCGACAAGCCGATGAACTTCACCGGCAATGACACCATTGACGTAGACCGCAGCAAAGCGCCGTGGCCGAAAGACAAGGCTGAATTGGACCGCCTGTGGGATGCCAAGGTCAAATACGATCAGTTGAACCTGAAGCTGACCGGCAAAACGGATAAAGAGATCCGTGACACATTGACCAAGCGTTATCAGTTTGCGATCAAACGCCTGACGCAAAGCAACAGCGAAGACGTGTTCTCGCTGATCATGACTGCGTTTGCCCACGAAATCGATCCGCATACCAACTACCTGTCGCCACGCAATACCGAACAGTTCAATACCGAGATGAGTCTCTCGTTAGAAGGGATTGGTGCCGTGTTGCAGATGGATGATGATTACACCGTGATCAACTCCATGGTGGCAGGCGGCCCGGCAGCCAAGAGCAAGGCGATCGCTGTCGGCGACCGTATTGTCGGCGTTGGCCAGGCAGGCAAACCGATGGTGGATGTGATCGGCTGGCGTCTTGACGACGTCGTCTCTCAGATCAAAGGGCCGAAGGGCAGCAAGGTTCGCCTGGAGATCCTGCCGGCAGGTAAAGGCACCAAAACACGTACTGTTACGCTGACTCGTGAACGCATCCGCCTGGAAGATCGCGCAGTTAAAATGACTATCAAGACCGTCGGCAAGCAGAAGGTCGCGGTGATGGACATTCCTGGCTTCTACGTCGGTCTGACCGATGACGTAAAAGTCCAGCTGCAAAAAATGGCCAAGCAGAACGTCGACAGTCTGATTATCGATCTGCGTGGCAACGGCGGCGGGGCATTGACCGAGGCGGTATCGCTTTCTGGTCTGTTTATCCCAAGTGGCCCGGTTGTTCAGGTGCGTGATAACAACGGCAAGATCCGCGAAGATGCGGATAACGACGGCGTTGTCTACTACAAAGGCCCGCTGGTGGTGCTGGTTGACCGCTTCAGCGCCTCCGCCTCCGAGATATTTGCTGCGGCAATGCAAGACTATGGCCGTGCGCTGATCGTGGGCGAGCCTACCTTCGGTAAAGGCACGGTGCAGCAGTACCGTTCACTGAACCGGATTTACGATCAGATGCTGCGCCCTGAATGGCCTGCACTGGGTTCTGTCCAGTACACCATCCAGAAGTTCTACCGCGTTGACGGTGGCAGCACCCAGCGTAAAGGCGTCACGCCAGATATTCTGATGCCAACGGGTATCGATCCGGCAGAAACCGGCGAGAGCTTCGAAGATAACGCCATGCCGTGGGATAGCGTCAATGCAGCTGCCTACACCAAAACCGGTGATTTGAAGCCGTTTGAACCGCAACTGCTGAAAGACCATGCGCAGCGTATCGCCAAGGATCCAGAGTTCCAATACATCGCGCAGGATATTGCCCATTACAAGGCGTTGAAAGACAAGCGCAACATCGTTTCTCTTAATCTGGCTACCCGTGAGAAAGAGAACCATGACGATGATGCTACGCGCCTGAACCGTATTAATGAGCGCCTGGAGCGTGAGGGTAAGAAACCGCTGAAGTCCCTGGACGACCTGCCAAAGGACTACAAGGAGCCGGATCCGTATCTGGATGAAACGGTCAAGATCGCGCTGGATCTGGCCAATAACGAAAAGCAGCAGCCATCGCAACAGACGGCCGCTGCCAAGTAAGTTATTTGCAGATTAAACGTTATCGAGCGCACCTTCGGGTGCGCTTTTTTTTCGCTATATCCGCACTAAAATTTCTGTTGAGTTCTCCACCCAGGGCTCCGAGATCGTTTACACTTTGTAAAACCCTTGTTTCTTCGTGACTTTGTAAAGTTACGTATTTTTAGTGCCTTAATGGCCTGCCAATCTTGAAATTGTGACCAATGCCCATAAGATCTGGGTATCTGAGGTTGCCTTTTGTTAACAAATAACGAGGAAGTAAACATTCTATGATGCGTATAGCTTTGTTCCTGCTCACCAACCTGGCGGTGATGTTGGTTTTCGGGCTGGTACTTAGCCTGACAGGGATCCAATCCAGTAGCGTTCAGGGCCTGATGATTATGGCCGGTCTGTTCGGTTTTGGCGGTGCGTTTGTTTCACTGCTGATGTCCAAATGGATGGCGCTGCGCTCCGTCGGTGGGGAAGTGATTGAACAGCCGCGTAACGAAACCGAACGCTGGTTGTTGGACACGGTGCGTCGCCAATCGCAGCAGGCGGGTATCGCCATGCCGCAGGTGGCCATCTACCAGGCACCGGACATCAACGCCTTTGCGACCGGCGCACGCCGTGATGCATCGTTGGTGGCGGTCAGTACCGGCCTGCTGCAAAGCATGAGCCGTGATGAAGCGGAAGCGGTGATCGCCCACGAAATCAGCCACGTTGCCAATGGTGACATGGTGACCATGACGCTGATCCAAGGGGTGGTGAACACCTTCGTGATCTTCGTGTCGCGCCTGATTGCCCAGGTGGCCGCCGGTTTCCTCGGCAACCGTGATGGGGAAGGTGAAGGTAACGGCAACCCGATGATTTACTTCGGCGTTTCGATGGTGTTGGAGCTGGTATTTGGTATTCTGGCCAGCATTATCACCATGTGGTTCTCACGTCATCGTGAATTTCACGCCGATGCGGGTTCAGCCAAACTGGTCGGCCGCGAGAAGATGATCGCTGCGCTGCAACGCTTGAAAACCAGTTATGAACCGCAGGAGGCGGGTACCCTGATGGCTTTCTGCATCAACGGCAAATCCAAGTCGTTCAGCGAGCTGTTTATGTCGCACCCGCCGTTGGACAAGCGTATCGAAGCGCTGCGTTCCGGCCAGTATCTGAAATAACCCTGTATTAAACAAAAACCCCGGCTTGCCGGGGTTTTTGCTATTCGAATGGGCGCCACAGATAGTATGCATGCTGCGTCCGATAAGCTATTTGCCAGGTTCAGCGAGATTCGCACGGGGTTGAGTGATACGTAGGCAACTCACTACGGCAGCGATGCTGGCGAAGATCCCCGCCAACACCAACGAAGCGTGTGTGCCGCTGGTGGGAAACAGGTTGAACATCAAGGCCACCAGCGCCGCGCCAGAGGTTTGCCCCAATAATCGTGCTGTGCCCAACATGCCACTGGCTCCGCCGCTGCGGTGGCGAGGGGCGGCAGAAATAATAGTGTGGTTGTTAGGCGACTGGAATAACCCAAAGCCCGCACCACACAGCACCATGCGCCAGATGATATCCAGATCCGTCGGGTTATGTGGCAACAGCGCCAGCAGGAACAAACCGAGCGCGAAGGTCGCCAAACCAATCCCTCCCAGTAACCCCGCATGAACACGCTCTACCAGGCGGCCTGCAATCGGCGCCATCACGATAATGGCCAACGGCCAGGGGGTTAACAGCAAACCCGTCGCCACCTCGTCACGGCCCAGAGAGGCCTGCAGGAAGAAGGGTAAAGACACCATAGCCAGCATCTGGGCGGCAAAAGAGCAGATCGAGGTGCCCATCGACAGCGCAAAAATAGGGATGCGCAGCAGATCCACCGGCAGTAAAGGGGATGTCTGCCGCAACTGACGGCGCACAAAGAAGTAACCAATCACCAGCAACGCCGCGATTTCAGCGGCAATCTGCAGCAGGCTTTGCCCCTGGGCAAAACCGCTGATGGCGGTGATCAGCAGGCCAAACGTCAGGGCATTCATCACCGCACTGGTAGGGTCAAAGCGCTGATTGCTGCTTTTCTGGCTGTTAGCCGGCAGGTATTTCATTCCCAGCATCAGTGCGACGATGCCAATCGGCAGGTTGATGGCAAAGAGCCACTGCCAAGAGGCTACGGATAAAATGGCTGCGGCGACCGTAGGCCCGGCGGCGGAAGAGAAAGCTACGATCAGCGAGTTGATTCCGATGCCACGGCCAAGAAAGCGTTGCGGATAGATAATGCGGATCAGGGCGGTATTGACGCTCATAATCGCCGCGGCACCAAACCCTTGCAGCACGCGGGCAATCGTCAGTGTTAATAGCGAATCGGACAGGGCGCAGAATAACGAGGTAATGCTGAATACCAGCAGACCAGCCTGATAGATACGACGATAGCCAATCAGATCGCCCAAGGACGCAAGCGATAGCAACGAGATGGTGATCGCCAACTGATAGGCATTGACTACCCAGATCGAGCTGGCCGGGCTGGCGTTAAGATCGCGGGCGATGGTCGGCAAGGCCACGTTGGCGATCGCCCCGTCAAGCACTGAAACGGTAATACCTAGCGCAATGGCCAGGATCGCTCCGTAGCGTTGCGGGACGGGTAAGCCGTCGGAATGAGCAAGCGTTGTCATGGAGGTAGTTATTAAACAGGGGGAATATTACAATGCTAATCATATTTCTCGCCGAATGCACCTGCCGTTTCTGTGCTAAATGTAAAAAGTAGTGGGATGTCTGCCGCTAATCCCACCAATAATGGCGAATATTGCGCAACTTCCATTGCATGGGGTGAAATGTTCCGATTATACTGAAACTCTTGTTCAAATTTCCTAAAACAAAAATAGTTAAGTTAAGGTATTAACCATGGCTAACGCAGATCTAGACAAACAACCGGATTCCGTTTCATCAGTGCTGAAAGTGTTTGGCATCCTGCAGGCACTGGGTGATGAGCGCGAGATCGGCATTACCGAGCTTTCACAGCGGGTAATGATGTCCAAAAGTACCGTTTACCGTTTCCTGCAAACCATGAAGTCGCTGGGTTATGTCTCACAGGAAGGGGAGTCGGAGAAATATTCGCTGACCCTCAAGCTGTTTGAACTGGGTGCCAAATCGCTGCAAAACGTCGATTTGATCCGCAGCGCGGACATCCAGATGCGTGAACTGTCTAACCAGACGCGTGAGACCATCCACCTGGGGGCGCTGGATGAAGACAGCATCGTCTATATCCACAAAATCGACTCCATGTATAACCTGCGTATGTATTCACGCATCGGTCGCCGCAACCCGCTGCACAGTACTGCGATTGGTAAAGTCCTGCTAGCCTGGCGCGATCGCGGCGAAGTGGAAGAAATCCTGTCCCACGTCGAGTTTACCCGCAGCACTCCGCACACCATCGCCAGCGCCGCTGAATTACTGCCGCTGTTGGATAAGGTCCGCGAGCAGGGGTTTGGCGAAGATATCGAAGAACAGGAAGAAGGCTTGCGCTGCATCGCGGTGCCAGTATTTGACCGTTTTGGCGTGGTGATCGCGGGCTTGAGCATCTCCTTCCCGACCATCCGCTTCTCCGAAGAAGGCAAAGAGGGCTACGTGGCGCAGTTGCACACCGCCGCTCGTCTGATTTCAGCGCAAATGGGTTATCACGACTATCCGTTTTAAGCTTGCCGTAGTTGTAGGGGGCCGAACATAGCGTCGCCCCTACGCTTTCCCCTCCCAGCCTTTGTTATCTCCCGCGGTTTATAAAATCCCACTGTTCTGCTATCGGCCCATCTTGCACTCTTTGAACAAGTGACGTGGAACACCGGCAATGGCTGGGCGAATAGCAAAGAGGTCGCCAGAGTCAGGGTATTCAGCCAGTTCAGAGGGCGTCATGGCAAACCGCGCCGTAGTGATGAATAAGGTTTCCAAACCTTCCCCGCCAAAGCAGCAACTGGTGGGGCGCGGCACGGGCATGGTGACGTACTCGCTCAGGTTGCCGTTACTGTCGTAGCGCAGCAAACATCCACCGTTGAACATACAGACCCACAATTCTCCGGCTCGATCCAGGGCGATACCATCGGGACGTCCAAGTTTTGCCGGGGTTTCGGCGAAGCGCATTACGGCCTCCAGTTCCCCGTTGGGAGTGTATGCGGCCCGAAATATTGAACGTGCGATGGAATCGACAAAGAACAGCGTGTGGCCATCTTCCGACCAGGCCAGGCCATTAGGCAGCGCGATATTCCTCTGGATCGCTTGGGCGTTCAGTTCACTGTCATAGCGATACAACGCTCCGGCCTCACGGTTCGGCCCCTCGTGCATCAGGCCGGTAATAAAGCGTCCTTGCGGATCGCAGGCCCCGTCGTTGAACCGATAGCAGCCTTTGTTATGGGCAGCGGCAGAGTGCGTGCGGACCACGCCTTCCTTGGGATCCAGAATGGCAACCCGCGTATCTTCGGTGAAGATCAGATTGCCTCTATCCGTAAGGGCCAGGGCACCGATGCGTGCCGTCGATTGATAGACGGTTGCCAGCCGTGCTTGCGGGGTCATGACGTTAATCTTGCCACCAGAGATATCGACGAAGTACAAAAGGCGGTTGTCTTTATCCCAGGCTGGACTCTCGCCAAGGTCGGCACGGACTTCGGCGATCTTGTGCAGACGACACTCGTCACGCATCGCCAAACTCCTTGATGCGCGGCCAATTGTGGGCGACATCCTCCACGCTGGCACACTCAATTCGCGCCAGATCCGTAGGATAGGTTACGCCGGGGTTTTCACAAAAGCGGGTTGCAGTGAACTGGCCGTTGCTGGCGCGCAGGATAACGCCTGTGTCCTGACATAACGAGCTGGCCAGATACAGCAAGCCCGGCACCACCCACTCGGGTTTTAGGTCTGTGGGTGGCTGTGTGATCCCCCACATGCGGGTCTTGGCTACTGGAGAGATGGTGTTGACCAGAATGCCGTCCGGTTTTCCTTCCATACTCAGGGCATTCATGATGCCCACTTGGGCCATCTTGCCAGCGGCGTAGGCCGTCAGGCCTGGCTGCGCGTAGCGTTGATACATGGCACGGTCAGAGGTTGTCAGCACGATCCGTGGTGATGGGGAAAGCTTGAGATGCGCCCAGGCGTGCTTGCTCAACCAGATCGGCGTACGCACGTTGATGCCAAGGGAGCGATCAAGGAATTCCTCTTCCTGTGTCTCAATGGGCTGATAGCCGACCCAACCAGCGTTGTGGATCAGGATATCCAGCGCGCCGAATTGCTCGATGGCCAGCGCTACGAGTTGTTGGCAGCCATCCTCGTTATCGAGGCGCCCGCTGTGGGTGATGAACGGTCCACCGTCGACCTGCAAGGCATGCATCGCCTCGCTCATCACGTCTGGGTCAGCCCCGTCTCCGGTAAGGCTGGTTCCCAAGTCGCTAACGATTACCCGTGCGCCACGCTCCAAGAGGGCCTTGGCGTAAGCTTTCCCAAGTCCCCGGCCACCGCCAGTGACAATCGCTACCTTGTCTTTGAACGGCTCGTTTAAGCGTCGATCTGTCATCATGTACCTCCGTTTGGCAATAGCACGATGATGGAGCGACCGCTCATGAGTGTAAAATATCTTATTTGTACCGAAACAAGACTTATCAGGTTTCAATCAAGGGCGCCGATGCCATGGCATCTCGCACCTCATCGATCAGTTTGTCTCGAATAGGACAAGGCGAGTGCGGGTTCCAAGCCATCAGCAATTCCACATGCCGCAGTGCGTCTGGTGCATTGACCTGGATTGGCCGGAATACCACGTCTTTGCGACCCTCCTGCGCCAACGACGCGGGCAACAGTGCAACGCCGAAGCCGCTGGCCACCAAAGCAACCAGAGTTTGCAGCTGACGCGCCTGTTGGGCAATGCGTGGTATGAACCCTGCCGCTGCGCAAAGCTGAACCAGCTGGTCATGGAAGCCCTGGCCCAGGTGCCGTGGTGACGATACGAAGGCGTCATCTCGCAGTGCGGCCAGTGGAATGATCTCATGGCTCGCGAGAGGGTGTGTGGCTGGCAGGCCAATCATGATGGGTTCTCGCAGAATGGACTCGAAGCGCAGCTCCGGAGCCGTCCTGCCCGGTGGTCTCATGAAACCGAGCTCGGCGCGGCCATGTTCCAGTGCCTCGACCTGCTCTTGAGTCGTGGCCTCACGCATCGTGAAGGAGATGGCGGGGAATGCTGAGCGGAAGCGCTGCAATGCGCCTAGCAATGCGTCATAGGGGGCGATATTGATGAAGGTTAACGTGAGATGGCCTTCGATGCCTTGCGCAACTCGCCTGGTCTGTTCGACGCCTTCATCAAGCAGGCGCAACACCTTTCTTGCCGTTGCCAGAAAGTCGGTTCCAGCAGGCGTGAGCGACACGCAGCGATTGGTGCGTTCAAACAGGGGAGCGCCGATCTCATGCTCCAACCGACGAATAGCCTGACTCAACGGGGGTTGTGCCATATGCAGCCGTTGTGCTGCGCGATTGAAGTGCAATTCCTCGGCGACGGCGATGAACTGATGTAGCAGGCGGGTTTCAATCATAATGGGCTCCACGGATCCTATTTGCTACACACTAATACTAATGAGATATCATTGGCAGTCCTGGCGAAAAAAAACCGGCGCCTGGGCACCGGTTCAGTTTGCGGATCAGTCTAGGGTTACCGGTGAGCCAGTTCCGTTTCGTCTTCGCTGTCCATAATGGCTTTGTCGGTCTGCTTCATCAGTTGGCTGGTGACGGTACCTGCGGTCATCGAACCACTAACGTTAAGCGCGGTACGGCCCATGTCGATCAACGGTTCAACCGAAATCAGCAGGGCGACCAGGGTCACCGGCAGGCCCATCGCTGGCAGCACAATCAGCGCAGCAAAGGTCGCGCCGCCGCCCACACCGGCAACACCGGCTGAACTGACGGTAACAATGCCGACCAGCGTTGCGATCCACAGTGGGTCCAGAGGGTTGATGCCTACGGTTGGCGCAACCATCACCGCCAGCATTGCTGGGTAGAGACCCGCACAACCGTTCTGACCAATAGTGGCACCAAATGAAGCCGAGAAGCTGGCAATTGATTCCGGCACGCCCAGACGGCGAGTCTGTGCTTCCACGTTCAATGGGATGCTGGCAGCGCTGGAACGGCTGGTGAAGGCAAAGGTCAGCACCGGCCACGCCTTGCGGAAGAATTTCAGCGGGTTAACGCCGGTGAAGCTCAGCAGCAGGCCGTGAACCACGAACATGATCGCCAGACCAAGGTAAGAGGCAACCACAAAGCTGCCCAGCTTGATAATGTCGTGGATATTGGAGCCTGCAACGACCTTGGTCATCAACGCCAGTACGCCGTAAGGAGTCAGCTTCATCACCAGACGGACCAGCTTCATCACCCAGGCTTGCAGGGTATCGATAGCTACCAGCACGCGCTGGCCTTTCGGTTGGTCATCTTTAAGCAGTTGCAGAGAAGCTACACCCAGGAAGGCAGCGAAAATCACCACGCTGATGATTGACGTTGGGTTAGCCCCGGTCAGATCGGCAAACGGGTTTTTCGGTACGAATGACAGGATCAGTTGCGGTACGCTCAGATCGGCCACTTTACCCGCGTAGTTGGTTTCAATCGCCGACAAACGAGCAGTTTCTTGTGTGCCCTGGACCAGACCCTCTGCGGTCAGACCGAACAGGTTGGTGACCAATACGCCCACCAGTGCGGCAATCAGCGTGGTAAACAGCAGGGTACCAATGGTCAGGAAGCTGATTTTGCCCAGCGAAGAAGCGTTGTGCAACTTGGCTACCGCGCTCAGGATAGAGGCGAAAACCAGTGGCATCACGATCATTTGCAGCAACTGTACATAGCCGTTACCGACGATGTTAAACCAGCTGATGGACTCTTTCAGCACCGGGTTGTCCGAGCCGTAAACCAGTTGCAGTGCCAAACCGAACACCACACCCAGTGCCAGGCCAACCAGCACTTTTTTAGCCAGACTCCATTGCTTGTGGCGGGTTTGCGCCAACAGCAAAAGGAGGGCGGCAAAAACCAGCACGTTTAATACGAGCGGTAGATTCATCCCCAATGTCTCCAATCTTGTTTTTATATAATTAAAGGTGCCACGCACCGATGTAATGCGATGTAAATATCGTAACAGTTTGCGATGAAGCGCACTTATATCTAAAAAGAATTTAATATAACTTTTGACTGAAAATCGTCGATGCAATGAGCGGAAAGGCGGAAAAATAGGCGTTTTTTTGTGTTCACAGTCTAATATTTTTTATTTGCTCAAAATATGACTGCACCGGAAGAGTGTAATCCCCTTGCCAGTAAATGGCGAAAGCTACCAGGCATAGACACAGTACCCGCTCCAGCTGGTTGCCTTTTTGTGAATTCAATATTGGCAAGCAGAAACGCCAGCGGCAGGGCCAAAGTAACGGCACGCCGGCAGGGGTGAGCATATCGGCCAGCAGGTGGCTGAAATAACCGATAATCATGGCGTGTAGCACGTCTGCAGGGATAGGCCAACCGCGCGGCACTTCTAGCTGAAATAGCCACATGCCGCCGACGATCGCCAGCAGGCTATGGGTGAAACCACGGTGACCAAAGGCGCGTGAGATTGGGATAGCGATCCAACGCAGGCGCTGGCCCAAGATGGATTTAGGGTGATCGATATCGGGTAGCAGTGACGTCAGTAGCGCGGCAGGAATGATGTGCCACCAATCGCCAGCGGCGAGCACGGGAGTCACCTCCGCTTTCTTGGCAAAGATCGCGCAGGCAACTGAAAATATGAGATGTCCTTCCGCGGTCATGTTGCTATATTCCGGTCACTAAACTGTTAATTTATCCAGTATATGGGAATTTTTACAGTTACGGAAGCGGTTACCCTGTAACGAGTTGTTAATTTTACGCCGTTTTACAAAGGGTTGAAACAGTATTTCTGACGGGCGCGGTATACAGGAAGACTCGTAATGTAGGGGCGCTGCATGCTGCGCCCGTCCAAATTCGGGGAGGGATATGTTTGCTGTGGAGATCAGCGAGCGAGCCAGCCACCGTCTACCGCGAGCGTGTAGCCATTAACGTAGTCGGACGCTGCCGAGGCAAGGAAGACTATCGGGCCCATCAAGTCATCCGGCGTGCCCCAGCGCCCGGCGGGTATGCGTTCGAGGATCTGCTGGCTGCGGTCTTCATCGGTACGTAGCTGCTGGGTGTTGTTGGTGGCCATATAGCCCGGTGCAATGGCGTTAACGTTAATCTGGTATTGTGCCCATTCATTGGCCAATAGCCGGGTGACGCCAAGTACTGCGCTTTTCGACGCGGTGTACGACGGTACGCGAATGCCGCCCTGGAAAGAAAGCATCGAAGCAATATTGATAATTTTACCGCCGCAGCCCTGGCTGATGAACTGTTTGGCCACTGCCTGTGCCATAAAGAACAGGGTCTTGATATTGACGTCCATCACCTCATCCCAGTCTTGTTCACTGAAATTCAGGGCGTCTTCACGGCGGATAATCCCTGCGTTGTTCACCAGGATATCGATTCTGCCAAACGCCTCAACGGCGGCTGCTAGCAGAGAAGGGATGGCGTCGATATTGCCGAGATCGGCGTTCAGATTCAGGAAACGACGCCCGGTCTGGGTGACTTTGCTCATGGTCTCAAGGGGCTGACTGCGGTTCACGCCGATAATATCGCAACCGGCCTGCGCCAACCCAATCGCAATGCCTTGCCCCAGGCCGGTATTGCAACCAGTGATTAGCGCCACTTTGCCCGTTAAGTCGAAGGAATTCAGAATCATAGCTTTGCTCTCTTGCCGTGAGGGAAGAAAGCACCGGGCTTTTGATGGCAACCGCGTGGCAGTGACAGTGTCACCTAATTGCCCGGTGTTTTCTTTATGCGACTAGCATAATTTGAATGGTGTCTTAATTCAATAAAAATGAAATGGCGTTTTATTTATTTTGCGGATGCAGGGAAGGGAAAAGGGCACCGGCGGGGCCGATGCCGTCAAGATCAGGCAAGATGAGCGGCAGTCAACTGCTCGAGGCTTTGCAACTTAAGGTCGGCCAAGGCCCAGCGCGGATCCTGGCTGTATTCGTGCGCAGGGATCACGATCGATTTCATACGCGCCGCTTTGGTGGCAATCATTCCGTTGAAGGAGTCTTCCAGAGTAATGCAGTGCTGTGGATCGCTGCCCAGGCGTTCTGCGGCGATCAGATAGACTTCCGGGTGCGGTTTGCTGTAGGGCAGGTATTCGGCTGAAACCAATTGATCGAAATAGCTCTCCAGATCGAACATCTTCAGCACCTGCTGCTGCATATGTAGCGGAGAGGCGGAGGCCAGCCCAATATTCAAATCCAGGCTACGGCACAGTTCCAGAGCTTGTTGCACCCCAGGTAGCAACGGGCGCTTTGCCCGTACCAACTCGATGGCCCGCTCGATGATGCGGCCAGCCACTTCCTCCTGGGAAGGCCCTTGCCAAGGCATGGCCTGGAACCACATCCGTACTACCAGATCGATGCGTAAACCCAGCGTATCCGGCAGGTTCTGACGATCGGACAGATCCAGCCCCAATGAGCTGAAGATGTCCATTTCCGCCTGTAACCACAGGGGTTCAGAGTCGATCAATAGACCGTCCATATCAAAAATTGCGGTTGCTATGCGTTGCGAATAAGCCATTAACAATTAACTCCTGCAGCACCAGTAAAAGAAAATGTTTTCGCCACTCTATCATTTTTGTTCAGACACCTGCACCCTTCGGGCCCGGGGTGTTTTCTCAAAGTGCTGGATCTCACTGGATTCAGACAGGAAGACGAAGAAAACGGTGGGCGAGTTTCATTAACTACAGGTAGACTTAGCGCAACAACGGTTACGTCGCTTACAAGGGGAACACATGACGTATCAACAGGCTGGGCGCGTTGCCATATTGAAACGCATTTTCGGATGGGTCGTTTTCATCCCGGCGTTACTTTCAACGCTGGTTTCACTGCTGGGTTTTGTTTATCAACACAGTGAGAAGTCCAGAGGGATCAACGCCGTGATGCTGGATTTTGTCCACGTTATGGTCGACATGGTGCGTTTCAATACGCCATTCCTGAATATTTTCTGGTACAACTCACCGGTACCGGACGTGGATAAGGGCCTGTTTAGCGGCGCTAATCTGATGTTTATCATTATCTATTTCCTGATTTTTGTCGGCCTGGCATTGCAGACTTCCGGTGCGCGCATGTCGCGTCAGGTGAAGTTTATCCGTGAAGGATTGGAAGATCAGATGATCCTGGAACAGGCCAAGGGTAGCGAAGGGCACACGCGTGCACAATTGGAAGAGCGGGTGACGTTGCCGCACCACACCATTTTGCTGCAATACTTCCCGCTGTATATCTTGCCGGTGGTGATCGCCGTGGTGGCTTATTTTGTGCTCAAGTTGCTAGGGCAAATGGCCGGAGTGGCGTAGGGGCGCTGCATACTGCGCCCGTTAAGATAAGTCAGTAATATTGCCGCTTTGTCATCAATCTGGGGTGCCGCATGCGGCACCTTATCGTTTAGAGCGTTTCTGGATGCAGCAGCTTGTCGATGGCCCGCTGTGCCATGACCAGATGTTGGCCGCCAAACAGGTTGCTGCGGTTGAGCAGGTAATAAAGCTGATACAGCGGCTGACGTTCGATAAACCCGGCCTCCAGCGGCCACACGCTCTGATAGCCGTCATAAATCTGGGCGGGCAATTCAGGATAAAGCGGCAGCATCGCTAAATCACACTCCCTGTCGCCCCAGTAACAGGCTGGATCGAACAGCAAAGGCCCGTCCGTGGCCTGAGCACAGTTGGCAGGCCACAGATCGCCGTGCAGCAAGGAAGGCTGTGGCTGATGGTGTTGCAACCGCAGGTATACCACGTCGATAATTTCGTCGATATCACCGAAGGTCATGCCCTTTTCCGCCGCCAGCTGTAGCTGCCAGCCGATGCGTTGCTCGGCAAAAAATTCTGCCCAGCGGCGTTGCCAGGCGTTGGGCTGCGGCGTGGTGGAAAGGTCGTTATCGAAGTCGAGGCCAAACTGCGGTTGTTCGCTCCACTGGTGCAGGCGGGCCAGTTGTTGCCCGAGACAGTGCGCCCCGTGCGCATCCAGCGGCTTAAGGGGTTGATACTCCAGCAGCAGGAAACTGTAATCGCGATCGCTGCCAACCCCATACACTTCGGGGACACGCACGGTCTTACTGCGCGCCAACAGCGCCAGTTGGTCTGCCTCTGCGGTGAATATCGGCAGCATTTCGCGGGTATCACATTTAACAAACACCTCGCTGTCACCGTAACTCACGCGCCACGCCGGGTGGATTTCTCCCCCGGGCAGTTCAGTCCTTTCGCGGATTTCTGCGCTGCCAAGATGTTCACTTAACAGACGGCTAACGGCTTGCCACATAGTAATCCCCTTCTGTGTTGCCTGCGATTTCATTAGGTTAGCGTCTTTCCTGCGGCGAAAACACGATGTGGCGCACAGCTGCGCCATCTATTGACGAAAATATCATCGCCGCGTGTCTGGTCAAAGTATATACGCTATTGATTAATTTAAGTACGTCTCAGCTTGCAACTTGGCAAAAGCTCGACGATGTTTAGACGTTACTTTCAAACCAATCAATTTTCACGGGAGTGGGCAATGGAGCCGAGTCAGCAGTGCCCCGGGGCTGTATCAACAGGTAGGCTATCAGCCGGTCAATAAGCAGGACTTTGTCTGGCAGATCGCA
Source organism: Serratia sp. 14-2641 (assembly GCF_001692375.1). Taxonomy (NCBI): domain Bacteria; kingdom Pseudomonadati; phylum Pseudomonadota; class Gammaproteobacteria; order Enterobacterales; family Yersiniaceae; genus Serratia; species Serratia sp. 14-2641. The sequence goes on from NZ_LXKR01000066.1 coordinate 135,376, forward strand.
CGGCCCGATATTTATCAGCAGCAATAAATGGGCGCCGCATGCGGCGCCTACGGGTTGGTTTTAACTACGGTGATTTCGTGACGACGGGTTTGAAGTGGCTATAGAGCAGGGCGATGACAAACAGCAGCGCCTGCACGATCACGATGCACGGCCCGGTTGCGCCGTCGATATGAAAGCTGATCAGAGTGCCCAGCACGCAGGAAAAAACCGAAGCGACGGTGGCGACGATCAGCATCCGGTTGAAACTGCGGCACAGGGTGAATGCAATGATCCCCGGTGCGATCAGCATCGCAATCACCAGGATCACTCCCACCGCCTGTAGCGAGGCCACAATGGTTAACGCCAGTAGGCACAGTAAGCCGTAGTGCAGTAACTTCACCGGCAGACCAATGACGCGCGCATGGTTCGGATCGAAACAGTAGAGCATAAAGTCCTGGCGCTTGAGCAGTACGATCGCCAGCGTGATCCCGGCGATCCACAATGTTTGCTGCAGTTCACCGTCGGTGATCCCCAGCATATTGCCGAACAGGATATGGCTGAGGTGTTGATCGGTATCGATGCGGGCAAACAGCACCAATCCAAAGGCAAACATGCCGGAGAATACGATCCCCATCACCGTATCTTCTTTCACCCGGCTGTGTTCTTTCAGATAGCCCGTCGCGACCGCGCAGAAAATGCCGGAAAGAAACGCGCCAATCGCCAGCGGAATGCTGAACACAAAGGCCAACACAATGCCGGGAAGCACGGCGTGAGAAATGGCATCCCCCATCAGTGACCAGCCTTTCAACACCAGATAGCAAGACAGCACGGCGCAGACGACACCGGTGACGATAGCCGCGATGATGGCGCGTTGCATAAAGGGATAGGCGAACGGCTCTGAGAACCATTGCAACAGGAGTTCCATCAGTTGCCCTCCGGAGAGTTGCCACGGGTGACGCGGCGTTTTGAGGCTAACAGCCCGTGCTTCGGTGCGAACAGGAAGGCCGCCAGGAACACTAACGTTTGCAGCGTGACGATCACGCCGCCGGTTGCCCCGTCGACGAAGAAGCTGAGGTAGGCACCAAGGCCACTGGTTAAGGCACCGATCGCGATGGCGATAATCACCAGCCGACCAAAACGGTCGGTCAGCAGATAGGCGGTAGCACCGGGAGTGATCACCATGGCGATCACCAGAATGGCGCCGACGGTTTGCAGCGCAGCCACGGTGCAGGCACTCAGCAGGGTAAAGAACAGGATCTTCAACTTTAGTGGCGAAAGCCCGATCGATACCGCGTGGTTTTCATCGAAAAATACCGCCAGCAGGTCTTTCCACACCAGGCATAAGATCAGTAACGAAACGCCGATAATAATCTCCACTTGCAACACGTCTTCGTCTGCGATGCCGAGAATGTTGCCGAAGATGATCGACTGCACGTTCACCGAGGTGGGATTGAGCGAAATGATCAACAGGCCGACGGCGAAAAAGGTGGAGAAAATAAAACCGATAATGGCATCTTCACGCAGGCGGGTAACGTGGCGTACCAACGTCATCGCCAGCGCGGCCAGCATGCCGGTGAAAAACGCACCGGCTGCATAGGGCAGGCCGAGGGCATAGGCACCGGCCACGCCAGGCACTACGGAGTGGGAAAGTGCATCTCCCATCAGCGACCAGCCTTTCAGCATCAGATACGCCGACAGAAAAGCGCAGGCCGCACCGACAATGGCGCTGACCCACATCGCCTTGACCATGTAGTTGTAGTTGAACGGTTGCAGCAGGATCTCGAGCATCAGGGGTTATTCTCCTTTTGCTGGCTTTGCGCCGGAGGATCGCTCTTGGTATGGCCATAAAACACCGCAGGGCGCTCGTCATCGGTGATTACCGTCACGGTGCGGGGATCGTTGTCATCGTGCAGATCGGGCCCGGAGAGGTTGATATGGCGCAATACGCCACCGAACGCCAGTTCCAGATTGCTTTGCGTGAACGTGGTCTCGAGCGGGCCGGCGGCAAGCACGGTACGGTTAATCAGGATCACCCGATCGCAAAACTCCGGTACGCTGCCGAGGTTGTGGGTCGATACCAGGATCAGGTGCCCCTCATCGCGAAGCGAACGTAACAGCTCGATAATGGCGTTCTCGGTTTTGACATCCACGCCGGTAAAAGGCTCATCAAGCAGCAGCACCGTTCCCTGCTGAGCCAGGGCACGGGCCAGGAATACGCGTTTTTTCTGCCCGCCGGAAAGCTCGCCGATCTGTCGGCTACGCAATTCACTCAGGCCAACGCGTTCCAGCGCCTTATCGACCCGCAGTCGGTCTTCCTTGGTAGGAATACGCAAGAAGTTCATTTTGCCGTAGCGGCCCATCATCACCACGTCTTCCACCAGCACCGGGAAGTTCCAGTCTACCTCTTCGGTCTGCGGCACGTAGGCGATAATATTTTTCTTCAGCGCGGCGACAACCGGTTGGCCGCTCAGCATCACCTGGCCAGAGGTGGGTTTTACCAGGCCCATGATGCTTTTGAAGAGGGTCGATTTTCCGCTGCCGTTAACCCCTACCAGCGCACAGATCGAGCCACCACTAAGGGTAAAACTGGCGTTATGGATCGCCGTATGGCCGTTGTTATAGGTGACCGATACGTCATCCACGCTAAGTTCGGGGCGGATAAAGGTCTCTGCACTCATTGATTGAATCCTTTGGCGATGGTCTGCACGGTGGCATTGAGCAGATCGATATAGGTGGGCACCGGCCCATCGGCGGCAGACAGCGAATCGACGTACAGCACGCCGCCGTATTGTGCGCCGGTTTCTTTGGCCACCTGCTTGGCAGGTTTATCCGAAATGGTGCTTTCGCTGAACACCACCGGAATGTGGTTGGCCCGCACGGTATCAATCACCCGGCGTACCTGCTGCGGTGAGCCCTGTTCGTCGGCATTGATCGGCCACAGATAGACTTCTTGCAGCTGATAGTCTTTGGCCAGATAGCTAAAGGCACCTTCGCTGGTCACCAGCCAGCGTTGGGCTGACGGAATACGCGACAAACGCTCGCGTAGCGGGGCATCCAGCGCGGCGATTTTTTCAGCGTAGGCTTTGGCATTGCGGTTATAGGTTTCCGCGTTATCAGGATCGTGCTGTACCAGCGCTTTGCGGATGTTCTCGATGTAGATCAGCGCATTGCTTGGCGACATCCAGGCATGGGGGTTTGGATTACCGTTATACGGGCCTTCGTGGATCGGCAGCGGGGTGATCCCCTCGGTCACTACGGCGGCGGGCACTTGTTTGATATTTTCGAAGAAGCGTTGGAACCAGCGCTCCAGGTTCATTCCGTTCCATAAAATCAGATCGGCGTGCTGTGCCTTAACGATATCGCGCGGCGTGGGCTGATAGTCGTGGATTTCCGCCCCAGGCTTGGTGATGGACTCTACCACAGCGGCGTCGCCTGCCACGTTCTGGGCGATATCCTGGATAATGGTGAAGGTTGTCACCACGCGCAGCTTTTCCTTTGCCAAAGCAGGTTGGCTCACACCAACAACGCTGAGGCATACGCAGAGCAGGGCAAGGGGGCGAAAGTGGGACAAGCTAAAACGACGACGAGTAAATACGTTGTTTTTCATTGGCATGATGACGTCTCCTGATTCAAATGAAAATGATTATCAATATCAATTGAGCAGAAGTCAAGCATCACCACGCTTTGCCAAGGGGTTATTTTGTTGTTAATGAAATAGTACCGCCATGTGAGTTATAACATTTTATGTATCGGGATGTAACCGCTTAAAGTAGTCACTGCCTGTGACTATCTCCACCTCGGGTTTTGCCCCCAATGCCACCTCGCCCAACCCTTGTGCCAACTGTTTGACATCTTCTTGATTTAATGGCGTTGTTAGCGAAAAACTGTTGATCCCCAGCTCATGGGGTACGCCATTGCTGTCGCTGAGCATGGTGGAAAAACCGGCCAGTGTCATTTGTCCGGTTAATTTGGCTAAATCGGTTAAGCTCTGTTCCGGATAGGTGAAAGACACCACAAATCCTATGGACGAAGATTGACTCATAAATCACCTCTTGGTATATGGATAGCCTGAGAATAGACCAAAAAAGTTATGCAGGTATCCTTACCAGTTGTATATGCTACGCAACTCATTGAAAGGAGTGAGGGATTCTGTGAAAACAAAAATAGGTTGCCTGATGGCAATCGTACTATTAGCCGGTTGTGCGAAAGATCCGCAAACAACCGGCAACCAGGCAGGCAGTGGCACTTCGGGCGGTTGGCTAAAAACCCCACCGCAAACACCAAGCAACCGTACCGGGACACCGGTCGCTTATAACGATTATATCCGTCAGGCCGCCAGCAACTATGGCGTCGACGAAACGCTGATTAAAGCGATCATTCAGGTGGAGTCCGGGTTTAACCCGAATGTGGTCAGCACCTCGAATGCCGTGGGGCTCATGCAGCTGAAAGCCTCAACCGCTGGACGCGATGCTTACCGTATGAAAGGAAAGAACGGGCAGCCTAGTTCACGTGAGTTGAAGGATCCGGCGGTCAATATTGATCTGGGAACAGCCTATATCAATATTCTTCAAAGCCAGCAGCTAGCCGGGATCACTAATCCACAAACGTTACGTTATGCCACCATCGTTTCCTATGTGAACGGGGCAGGCGCGATGTTACGGACCTTCTCATCGGATAAACGTGTGGCGGTAAACCGCATCAATCAGATGAGCCCGGACGAGTTTTATCAGCATATCCAGAAGAAACACCCGGCACCGCAAGCGCCGCGTTACTTGTGGAAGGTTACCACTGCTTATCAAGCGATGGCCGACTAGCCTCAGATTGCCTACAGCCGGCCTCAATAAAGGGCCGGTTTTGCTATTTCTTGCCGGTAAAAATGTGCTCTGTATCCCATTTCCGCTGTTCTCCCGCCTTTTGAACTAAAAAACCGCACAAATTGTTAATTTTACATTAACAAAGAAAACTTTACGTTCAATCAAATAGTTACCGGTAACATTGCTGCCAAAGCTCACATTTTGACCTTCAAAAAATAAACAATTACGTAACAATATATGTTTAAACTCCGTATAGATCGCGAGGTTGAGGTTAAATAGTTGTGATTTTTTTTGGAAGGAATGTGCTATGTCGAACGATAAAACCAACAACTCCCGGCGTGATTTCTTGCTGAAGTCGATGACGCTGATCCCCGCAGCCGTTATCGGTGGCAGCGGTGTTAGTGCCCTGACGGCGCCCACACCCGTGCTTGCCGCTAGCGATGCTCCCAAGCAGGCAGAGTATCAACCGACCTTCTTTACCCCCGAAGAGTGGGCCTTTGTTCAGGCGGCGGTTGCGCGTTTGATCCCTGTGGACGAGCGCGGCCCTGGCGCTTTGGAAGCAGGCGTGCCGGAGTTTATCGATCGGCAGATGAATACGCCTTATGCCACCGGTTCAATCTGGTACATGCAAGGGCCGTTCAATCCCGATGTTGCACCGGAAATGGGTTATCAACTGCCGTTGGTGCCGAAACAGATTTATAACCTGGGTATCAGCGATGCGGATGCCTACAGCAAGAAAACGACAGGTAAAGTATTCGCCGAGCTGGATGGCGCACAACAGGATGCGCTGTTGCAGAAGTTCGAATCCGGTGAGGCCGATTTTGCGCAACTGCCTGCCAAGCTATTCTTCTCTTATCTATTGCAAAACACCCGTGAAGGTTTTTTCAGCGATCCGATCCATGGCGGTAACAAAGAGATGGTGGGATGGAAGCTGATTAATTTTCCGGGTGCGCGCGCCGACTTTATGGACTGGGTTGAGCGAGGGGAACGTTATCCCTTCCCACCGGTATCGATTCGTGGGGAGAGAGGGTAATTATGGCAACGGTAATGAAGAAGCAGGATGTGGTGATCGTCGGTTTTGGTTGGGTTGGTGCCATTATGGCCAAGGAGTTGACCGAGGCTGGGCTGAACGTGGTTGCGCTTGAGCGTGGCCCGATGCGCGATACCTACCCAGACGGTTCCTACCCGCAGGTGATCGATGAACTGACCTATAATATCCGCCGCAAGCTGTTCCAGGACCTTTCCAAAAGTACGGTGACCATCCGTCACAACACCAGCCAAACCGCAGTGCCTTATCGCCAATTGGCTGCTTTCCTGCCGGGCACCGGCGTGGGCGGAGCTGGCCTGCACTGGTCTGGCGTGCATTTTCGTATCGATCCTATCGAGCTGCGTATGCGCAGCCATTATGAAGAGCGCTACGGCAAAAGCTTTATTCCAAAAGATATGACGATCCAGGATTTTGGGGTGAGCTACGACGAGCTTGAGCCGTTCTTCGATAAGGCCGAGAAGGTATTCGGCACCTCAGGTACCGCCTGGACGGTGAAGGGACAGTTGGTGGGTAAAGACAAAGGCGGAAACCCTTTTGCACCAGACCGTTCCGACCATTTCCCACTGCCAGCGCAGAAGAACACCTTCTCCGCGCAGCTGTTTGAAAAGGCGGCGCGTGAGGTGGGTTATCACCCTTACAATCTGCCCTCTGCCAATACCTCAGACTCCTATACCAACCCCTATGGCGCACAGATGGGGCCTTGCAACTTCTGCGGTTATTGCAGCGGTTATGCCTGCTACATGTATTCCAAGGCCTCGCCAAACGTCAATATCCTGCCAGCACTGCGGATGGAGAAGCGCTTTGAGCTGCGCACCAACGCCAACGTGCTGAAGGTTAACCTGACCGCCGACAAAAGCCGGGCGACCGGGGTCAACTATATCGATGCTAAGGGGCGCGAGATTGAACAACCTGCCGATCTGGTGATCCTCGGGGCCTTCCAGTTCCACAATGTACATCTGATGCTGCTCTCCGGCATTGGCAAACCTTACGATCCACAGACCGGTGAAGGGGTGGTTGGGCGTAATTTTGCCTACCAGAACATGACTACCATCAAGGCGTTCTTCGATAAGGACGTCCATACCAACCCGTTTATTGGCGCGGGTGGTAACGGCGTCGGCGTAGACGATTTCAATGCGGATAACTTTGACCACGGCAAAGAGGGTTTTGTCGGTGGCTCACCGTTCTGGGTTAACCAGGCGGGTACCAAGCCTATCTCCGGGTTGCCGACGCCTCCTGGCACTCCAGCTTGGGGCAGCAAGTGGAAAGCCGCGGTGGCGGATGCCTATACGCACCATGTCTCTATGGATGCGCATGGCGCGCACCAGTCCTATCGTAGCAACTACCTCGATCTCGATCCGACCTACAAGAACGTCTTTGGTCAACCGCTGCTACGCATGACCTTCGACTGGCAGGAAAACGACATCAAGATGGCGCAGTTTATGTTTAACAAGATGGCCCCGATCGCCAAGGCGATGAACCCGAAACTGATTTCCGGCAGCCCGAAAAACGCCAACAGCCATTTCGATACCACCAGCTACCAAACTACGCACATGAACGGCGGTGCGGTGATGGGGGAAGATCCCAAGACCAGCGCGGTAAACCGTTATCTGCAAAGTTGGGACGTGCATAACGTGTTCTCGATCGGCGCATCGGCCTTCCCGCAGGGGCTGGGCTACAACCCGACCGGCACCGTTGCCGCGTTGGCCTACTGGTCTGCCCGCGCCATTCGCGAGCAGTATCTGAAAAACCCAGGCCCATTGGTGCAGGCATGAGGATGCGAGTGATGAAAGCTTTGGTTCCCGCACTGGTTCTCAGTGCACTGAGTTTTTCCGTTTTGGCGCAAGACGCGACGGTCAGCAGCGAATTGCTCAAACGCGGTGAATATCTGGCACGTGCCGGTGACTGTGTGGCCTGCCACACCAATGGCAAAAGCGGCGTGCCCTTTGCTGGTGGTTTGGCGATGGAAACGCCGATTGGCACTATCTATTCCACCAACATCACCCCGGACAAAACCACCGGCATTGGCGATTACAGTTTTGAAGATTTCGACAATGCGGTACGCAAAGGCGTCGCCAAGAACGGCAGCACCCTGTACCCGGCGATGCCTTATCCTTCGTTTGCGCTGGTGAAAGAGGAGGATATGCGTGCCATGTACGCCTATTTCATGCACGGCGTGCAGCCAGTAGAACAAGCGAACCAAGACTCTGATATTCCCTGGCCGCTGTCCATGCGTTGGCCACTGCATATCTGGCGTTCGATGTTTGCACCAACACCGGCCGATTTTGCGGCAAACGCCAACGCCGATCCGGTTATCGAACGTGGCCGCTATCTGGTCGAAGGGCTGGGGCACTGTGGTGCATGCCATACGCCGCGTAGCTTGACTATGCAAGAGAAGGCGTTGAGCAATACGGAAGGGGATGATTACCTGTCCGGCAGCAACGCTCCGATCGACGGTTGGGTAGCATCCAGCTTGCGTGGCGATAATAAAGATGGCTTAGGCACCTGGAGCGAGAGCGAACTGACCGAGTTCCTGAAAACCGGCCGCAACGATAAGTCGGTAGTATTTGGTGGCATGAGCGACGTGGTCGAACATAGCCTGCAATATCTCAGCGATGAGGATTTGACCGCGATCGCCCGCTATCTGAAAACCTTACCGCCGAAAGACGGTAAACAGCAGGCCGCACCGGTTGAAGACAGCGTCGCCAAAGATTTGTGGCGTGGTAACGACAGCAAGCCCGGAGCCGCGCTGTACGTCGATAACTGTGCCGCTTGCCACCGTACCGATGGTGTTGGTTACAAGCGTGCCTTCCCGGCGCTGAAGGGTAACCCGGTGGTGCAGACCGAAGACGCGACCTCGCTGATCCACATTGTGCTGGTCGGCAATACCACGCCAGCGGTGAAAGGGTCGGTTTCCAACCTCACCATGCCGCCGTTTGGCTGGCGCTTGAACGACCAGCAGGTAGCAGACGTGGTGAATTTTATCCGTTCCAGTTGGGGTAACAACGCCAAAGCCATCAGTGCCTCCGATGTGGCTGACGTGCGTAAGGATCGCTCAATAATTCGCGATGAGAAGGCGATGGGCAGCTCTGCTGTGCCAGAGGCGGTGGGTGCCAAGTAATCTTCCCAAGGGCCTCGTTCGAGGCCCTTTTTACGGCAGGCTGGGCCTGCCTTCTGACATTAACTCTATGTTTTATCAGCATTACAGATATCTGTAAGCCGTCAAAAACAACTCAAGTGTGGACAGTATGTGGACGCTAAACGGCGACTTTGCCTTGCAATGGGTTGAACGAAATAGCATCGTTCAGGAAGTCCGGCGAAAAGTGTGCATATGTCATTGTCTGAGTGATTTTGGCATGGCCCAAAATGCGTTGCAGAGTCACAATATTTCCTCCGTTCATCATGAAGTGCGTTGCGAACGTGTGACGCAAAACATGCGTCGCTTGTCCTTTCGGTAAATCTGGCTTTATCGTCCTAATCAGCGTGCGGAAAGCGTCATAACTTGCATCTGGGAATAGCTTGCCTGTTTCTCGAGTGAACAAGGCCTCTCTAACATCCTCAGAAACTGGCACAGAACGCCTTTTACCGGTTTTGGTATGTACAAAAGTCACTTTGCCGCCGATGACGTTTTCAACACGTAATTGGCTAGCCTCTCCCCATCGTGCGCCGGTGCTTAAACACAAAACTGCAATTTTGTAGTTATCACCTTCCGCGCTTGCAAGCAGGTGTTCGATCTCGGGTTGTAAAAGAAATCCCATAGACGTCGGGGCTTCCTTGAGTTTGTTTATCCCGCGCAATGGGTGAACGCCGTGGTACAAGCCTGCCTCAATCAGGAAGGTGAACATCCCCGATAGAACAACAAGATTACGGTTAAGCGTAGAAGCCTGGTCACCCTCGCTCAGTCTCAATACCCGATAGTTAGCAAGACGCCTTTTATCTATTTGGAACGCCGCAGGGTAGTCCATACTCCGGTTGATCTTGTTGAGTTTGTAACGATAAGACTGGCCATGGTCTATGGTCTTACCGTGATACACCCACCAAAGCTCAATTAGCTCAGATAAAGACCGCTTATCTGTTGGCTTTGCTAGCCACCCCTTGTCGTGATAATTCACAAGCGTGTACTTCTCAAAAGCTTGTGCTTCGTGCTTCTTGTCAAATTTCCGACGGATACGCTTTCCGTTGCGCCCGTTCGGCCTTATGTCCACTTCATATCGACCATCTTCGAGCTTCTTAATCGCCATCGCGAAGCCCTCCGAGGAAGATTTTACTTTCATGAATGTAACTGGCTTTTACACGAAAATTATTGAATAGATAATTTAAGTGAATGTTTAGCCAGTCTTTTGGTCTGAGTGCTGCGAGGTTGTTGCGTCTTGCCCAAAGTGTGCGAGTGCCGGCGCTATTTGGCCGGATTCGGGTGAAATTCGATCACTCATAAACCATAAAGTATATTTTTCAAACCGTGGATGGCTCAGGATTTTCATCGCGGCATCTAGTCCCATCCCTTTAGATCTCGTCTCATAACTGGATAGTGAACTATAAGGAACCCCAGTTAACTCACTGAATTCCTTTCTATTTAATCTTTCTGACTCTCTAATCAGCTTTAACTTCTCTGCTATGTCTATTGACATGGGACTCCCTTTGCATGATTATTTGCAAATCGTAGTAATTAATTGTTATTGGTAGTATCAAAAGCACTATAGGTGACTATAAGCCCCTATAGGCAACTGATTACTACAATCGGAGAGGTTACCAGATGGAAAAGCAAGTAGTAAGGCTTTCTGACGCATTGCCCTATCAGGAATTTGCCAAGGTCATCGGCAAAACACCTGAAGCGGTAAAGGGCATGATTGATAAGAACAAACTGCCAGTTGTGGAAATGCGCACCCCGGAAGTGCCAACGGCGCGCGCTGAATACTGGGTTTACCTCCCTGCATGGAATGAGGGGATGAAATTGGCTTTCGAGAGTCGCCCGAAAGAAATCCGCGACGGCTGGTTGCAGTGGCTTGGACTAGGTGAGCCATCTTCACCAGTTCGATAGGTATGAATTTTATTTTCAACAACGGAGATATCCAGCTATGAGCAAGAATGAAAAAAACATCCCACGCGAGCCTATTTTCACCTTGATTAATGACTTGCGCGAGACGCCGCTTACCATTAATGGGGCGGCAGCGGCAACAGGCTTTATAGATAAAATTGAGGAATGCGTCAGTAAGCTGATTCATGAAAACGACTTGCTAAGGACTGCTGGCGCTTGCGGGGACGTACAGGCCAATGGTCATGTTGATGCCATTTATGCGTTTGGAGACGCGAGAATGGTAGTGGGTGGTTACGGTGGCGCGAGAGTTTACGCAAGGTCATTTTATAAAAATAGACAAGTTGTGGGAGACGTTCTTTATGGCATCAGCCTATGTCGGGGAGACAATAATCAGAGCGAGCGTGAGGTCACGTCTGTCATTAATTTATTAGAAGGGTGCGCCCCGGGATTTGAATAGGCTCATGCAAATCCCAGGGTTTGTAGTCAGCTTACTCCTTGTCTTTCGTGCTAAGCCATTTACCTAAGGAATCATATAAGGCATTGGCTTGCTCGACGTCGATAACCAGCGAGAGCAATCCTTCGGGGGCGAGCTTAACGTCGGAATGCAATTGAGCGGTAATGGAAATCCTGTTTTCGCTTGCAACGGCACCGGTGAAAATCTTATTGGGGTGAACTTCGATAACTTTATTGGACATTTATTAGTTCCATCTATGGTGGGTTGTTTTTGGCGATTCAATCTTACCACAGGAATCATGCGCCGGGCATGAATAAAACCCGGCACCTATTTGCAACAGCCTACGACGTGGGTGGTTACCAATGGGGAATATTAGGGAGTTATATGCAACAGCCAATATCTATCACGCCGCTGCTCTGGAACAACCAGACGGCCCGCACGCTTGATACCACTATCACCCACGGCAAAGGCCGCCAGGGCATTATCATCCGCACCCGTCGCGCTGGCCGTTGGATTCCTGCAATCAAATCCGTTTTGCGGAGGGGGTTCAAATGACAGTCATGACTGTTGCAACCGTCCGTAGTCAGCCCGCCGGGCTGCGTGGTCTTATCGGTAAGCATCTTGCCGCTCCGCGCTGGCGTGATACCTGCAATTTCTATAACGACATGATGGAGCGTGAGCGTCTGACTGTCTGTTTTCATGCGCAGCTCAAACAGCGTCACTCTGTGCTGAAACTGGAGGAAATGACTGAGGCCGACTGCGAGCGCGTTGTCTGTGCTATTGGTGAGTTACGCAGTGCGTTTGCAAAGTACCGCAAGCACGGCATTAGCAAGTCTGGCTATATTGGCCGATTGACCATTGCTCAGCGCCGCACGTTATTTCTTCATGCGGGATTGACCGAGGCCGAATTCAGCCAACCATACTGGCGCATTGATGATGAATCATGCTCGTGGCGAGAGGCTCTATTCAAGGCCCTACGTGAATTATTCAACCTATTTGAGCACGCTCCAACAATATTAACGGCTGTTAAGCCCGAAAAGTATTTACATTAATTAATACCTGTTCTTTTTAAAGGCGCTTCATTGCGTCGGGCATTCTATTATCTGGAGGTTTATATGCATATGTATAAAACCGTTGGCCAAGCAATGCGTAATAAGGCCGACAATGAGTCACGTGATTGGATGTTGAGAAACGCCCGCAACGAGGCCAAGGCTGACGCTGCGACCAGTTTCTCGTCACACCTAGACCGCATGGCAACCTATGCGACAGTGAACCACCTTTCTAGCGTTGAAATTATCGAACTCCTCCGCGCTGAGTCTGAGAAGTTAAACCATGAGGCGCTTGCGCAAAAGGCGGGTCAACCACTTAATGAAAATGAGGTGTGGTAACCATGCCGGATTTAATGGATTTAGCACAAGAGCGACAGGCGATGGTGCTGGATGCGCAGATATCCAAAGCTCGCGCTGTTCGTGCTGGTCGTAATGTTTTCTTTTGTGATGACTGTGGGGAATTAATTCCAGATGCTCGCCGGGAAATTTTACCGGGTGTGGAAACTTGCACGGCTTGCCAGGAGGTTAGAGAGGCTAAAAGTCAAATTTATGCGGGGCAGTCATGACGGAGTTCTCTATTTTATTCGGCCTACTGGTTTTGCTGGTAGGTCATTTCATTGCGGCTGATTTGAGTGATTCAGAATTTGCACGCAGACCAGAAACCCAAAATTACGATTGAGGAAACAGCATGGAAATTAGAATCGATAAAAATTGGGTAATCACTAGTGACACATTCCAATTCATCCTTAACCGCAGAAAGACCGTTAAATCCGGTAAAGAAGTAGGCAAAGAGTGGCTTGATGCCATTGGCTATTACCCGACTATCCCGCAACTGGTTTCGGGTCTGATTCATCAGGGTATCCGCGATTCTGACGCTACCACTCTTGCCGAGTTGGCTTCCGAGGTTGAGCGCATTGGCCTGCTGTGCCAAGCGGCATTCGCCAATCACTCGGCTGTTGTTGAGTGAGCGAGGCAGGTCGGGGACGCATTGCCCCCACGCCACCACTTGCCTACCCAGGCAACACCGGCGAGCCTTTCGTCGGTGTTCACCCATGGAATGCCCCCAAGAAAGCTATTGGCAAAGAGAGACCGCTTACCCGTGAGCAACACGCTCAGGGGCAAGCTGTTTTGCGTAATATCCAATCCCTCCCGCACTTCCTTAGTGCGATTTTCCTGTCGCGTCATGCTTACCTGCTGAAAGATAAAGGGCTACACGATGCCAATAAATGGTTAATGCTCCAGTTTCAGCGCCGCATCTGGCCGCGTATCGAAATCGTTAACGCTAAAAATGCCATGGATCTCAATGCGTCACCGTGCTTTATGGCGGAGGTTGACAACTATGCACGCCTGCCGGGTATGGATGATAAAGAGCTGCGGCGTTTTGCTGACCGCATTGCTGGGCAGTTAATGCAGAACTATGAGCGTTATTGCGAGGAGTTTATCGAAGCCAATGGCGGCGATAACACCGGGTTAATCAGCGACAGCGTGCAGGCTGATTTTTATGGCCAAGTTGGCAATATGGCCCGCGCGTTTAATGTTACCCCGATGCACTGGCGCAAATATCGCAAGGGTGCGCTTGATGCCCCCTCAGCGATTGCCAGCTTGTCACGGCTGGTTAACTCCGAATGGTGGGAACGTCAGTTGAAAGCACTGCGCACGCGCTGGCGCGAGGCGTTGCTGATAGCTGCCGGTGAGGTCAACCGTAACAAATACCCATACGCCAGCAAGCAGGCTATCAGGGATGTGCAGGCGCGGCGACTAGCCAATATGGAATACCTGAAAGGGTGCGACCTAGAGAACGTCGAAACCGGTGAGCGCTTTGATCTGATTGATAAGGTCATGGCGAGCATTTCTAACCCTGAAATCCGACGCATGGAGCTGATGAGCACTATTGCGGGGATTGAAAAGTATGCCGCCAGCGAGAGGGATGTCGGCATGTTTATCACTCTTACCACGCCGTCCAAATACCACCCGACGCGCGTCGTCGGTATGAAAAACAATTCCCAGGTTCAGTTTAACCACAATTGGGATGTAGAGGCATTTTCCCCTAAAGACGGTCAGCGCTACCTTGTTGGCATCTGGAGCAAAATGCGTACCGCGTTTAAAGACCGTGACCTGAATGTTTATGGTATGCGCGTTGTTGAGCCGCATCACGACGGTACGCCGCACTGGCACATGATGCTGTTTTGCGAACGTAAGCAGCGCCAGCAAGTTATCGACATCATGCGCCGGTATGCCATGAAAGAAGATGCCGACGAGCGTGGCGCAACCAAAAACCGCTTTGACTGCAAGCACCTGAATAAGGGCGGCGCAGCGGGTTACATCGCTAAATACATTGCCAAGAATATCGACGGTTATGCGCTTGACGGTGAGATCGATCACGACACCGGTAAGCCCCTGCGGGATATGGCGGCCGCTGTGACCTCCTGGGCATCAACGTGGCGCATCCCTCAATTTAAATCTATTGGTGTTCCTACCATGGGTGCGTATCGCGAGTGTCGTGCCAGTTGCCTGCGCGGGATTAGCTTGGCTGACACCTTTGACGAGAGGGTCGAGGCGGTTCGGGCTGCTGCTGATGCCGGTGACTTTGCTGCATACATCGCCGGGCAGGGCGGGGCAAACGTGCCGCGTGACGTTCAGACCGTACGTGTAGCACGTAAGGTGGCCGATGAGCCGAATGCCTACGATGAAGAGGTGCAAAAGGTGGTCGGCATCTTCGCGCCTCATCTTGGCCATGGCCACGTATTTGAAACCCGTACAACGGAATGGCGAATTGTCCGTAAAGCCGTTGACGTTGAGCCTTTGACTTTAAAAAGCGCCTCTGGCGCGCCTCGGAGTCCTGTCAATAACTGTGGGGAGGTTGGGTCAGAACCGGAGCCAGTATTGACTGTTGCGCCGCCTGAGTACGTCACAGCGGTGATGAATTTGATTGAGAGCGGGGATTTTAGCTGGAATGACCCGGACGTCGCCAAGGTGCTCAGGGACGCAATAAGGGAGCAATTTCCAAAAACCAGCGGCCAGCGGCGCATCAAAAACCACAATAAATCACGAATTGACGCCCCATCAGCCCGCCTGACGTCGGCTGAACGTGACCGAATTTCTAGAATTCGCCTGGAACTGGCGCAGGATGGCATCATCGCCGAGCGTTGGGAACTTAAAGCGCTTACACGAGGGGCTAAGTTCAGCTTCAATGGTAAAGAATTTTCGTATCCACCACTTGTTGGTTGGGATTTAGTATCGAAGCGTAAAATATAAAGTTATATACAAATTTTGTTATCAATATCTAGAAATCTCAAAATAGAAAAATGACTGGGATGGCTATCTGATTAAGAAGAATGATAATCATTCAACTGGAAGATCGGTATTAATTGTTATGAATAGTGATCAATAGGCTGTTCGAAATTCATTGAAACGACGGAATAGAGCGCTCCATCGATTCAAGTCGATGGAGATCAGTGAGACTTGGCGGAGAGAACAGTTGCAACGGTTAAAGTTTTCATATCTAATCTGAAGAATTGGTTACAGGACAGGTAAGGCATAAGTTTGCGAAGTCGGGTTGTTATAAGGTTGATAAAGTCATTGTAAACCCGGAAATAATATTGATTGACATAGGGGGTTGTTTTGGAAGAGGCGGTTAAAAATCGGGGATTATACGATTTAAAAATCATGCTTAATAAATTAAGCTCTAATCCATCTGATTTTTCCTTGATGCTTGAAATTCAATTTAAAATAGTTTATTTAATATTGAGGCGGGAGCGAGATATAAAGAGGCTTAAAAGAAAGTCGGCCATGTTAAAAAGCTCGTTGAGGAAAAATAGACTATCAAAGGAGGAGTCGGCTTTAGTTAAATCCGAAATAAAAAATATCGCCAGCCTAATCAATGAAAAGAAATTCGATGTATATATCTAT
This sequence comes from Serratia sp. 14-2641, assembly GCF_001692375.1. Taxonomy (NCBI): domain Bacteria; kingdom Pseudomonadati; phylum Pseudomonadota; class Gammaproteobacteria; order Enterobacterales; family Yersiniaceae; genus Serratia; species Serratia sp. 14-2641. The sequence goes on from NZ_LXKR01000066.1 coordinate 151,661, forward strand.
AGAATGTTTGGTGATGGCGTGGCGTTTATATACATAGATAGGTTTACAATTAAGCAGCTTTTTTATAATTCATTGGATTATAATGTTAAGGAGCATGCTGGTGACTTGGGCGGTAAGTCTGGATTACGTGACGAGTGGGCCCTAATAAAAATTGCATTTAGACAAGGCATTCCGGCTTTATTACATGATATTACCATGAGTGTTAGACATGGTGACATTTCTTTGTTGGGAAATGACGAGCCATTTCTTATAGAGGTTAAATCTAGCTCAAACGTTAATAAAAGAATCGAGAGGCAGAAAGCCAGTCTTGAAAAAATAACCAATTTCATTACGACTGATGAAGCAAAAGGGTTTCGTGGTATCCCGTTAATCAAAAGAGAGGCCATGAACCTGCCAGCAGAGTATCATGTAAAGGCTTTAAATGATTGTCTGCGAGAATGCAAAGAAAATGGATATTCAGTCGTAGAGCCGGAAAAGGGATTTCATATAGTTGCAGTTCGAGAGTATGACCCTCAGGAAATTAAAGATAAATTTGATTTTATCACGAGTGAAACACAATGTGTTTATTTGAATGATATTAAAAATGCCTCGCAATGGATGCCGTTGAGTCCATTTACTCTTCTGATAGAGGATGAATCAGATTTATGTGACTTCATAAGTGGTGACTTGTCGATTTTTTGCTTTATTTCTCTGGATGAGATGAAAAAAACCTCAGAATCTGAAGGGGTTGAGCTTGTTATTGATTTGGATGGAGACTATTCATTATTGTTTAAAAAATTCAATGATGACATGATATGGGGAGTTTCTCGACAAATGCTACTGAGAGTTTCTTTGGAGATGCTGTCGATGTCTTGGTTAATTAGGGCGAATATACAAAAGTTCAACAATTTCAATCTGCCAGGAGGGAGTGGCGATTTTAAACTTTCAGAGGGGGATGCTTTCAAAAAACCGCTAGAAAAATATAGGCCGCTATTTAAAAAGTAAGGAATGGGGCATGCATCGCGCTGCTGCATGATTTTGCATTCTTTGGGGATAGGTAGAAGAGGTGTGGCAGGCCAGCACATATCTAGGCTTTCCTTAAGCTTGCATTCGCATGAAAACCGACTCATGAAGCGGGCAGGCGTGGTGGGGATAGCATTGCGCGCAGAGTGAATTTTATTTTCAAAAAATAATTGTTTTTTCGCGTCGTGGCGGCGTTGGATTTTTGGAGTTAAATCAGGGTAGGGTTAACGGACTGCACGTCGTGACGGGCGTCTGAGAGCGTTACAGCGTGGTATAGAAAAGCCGCCTAAAATTGTATTAGCTCAGACCAGATCTGACAGTTACCGCGGATAGAAAACAATCTTATCTGACAGTCGGATTTGAGCGAGGAGAGGACGTCATCATTAATTAGAAAATCATGAATGTTAAAATAGTGATGATTCAGATTTTTACTTTTTTTATCATTGATTTTATAAGTAATAACATTCCAGAAAAGGCTGCTAATTTAGCATCCGGCGGCATCAAATTTTAAAGAACTTGTTATCTTGAGATAATTCCAGAATGATGTAATTCTTATATTTCTGGTAATCTTCTTGGATTAGTTTATCAGACAGCATAGATACAATATGTTGCCCTGACAATTTAATCGACATGTCAAAAACTTTGCGAATATGTTGAATATCGATTTCATCAATAGAGTCGTGCAGTACAAAGTTAGGCCTCAAAGCCTTTTTATCACAAACGGTCTTGATGTATGCTAGATCGAACGTAACAACCTCAAGTCTCTTTAACCCGCCTTCGTTATTTGACTCCACATCATCTACATGTGGCGTACATTCGCCCTTATCTTGATCTAAATGGAGGCTGAATTTGTATTCAACACCATAAAAATTACGAGTGTATTCTTTGAAATTATCGATGAATTTATCTTCGAAAGAGGTTACTTTAGTAAGCTCAGTTTCCAGCTCCCCTGACAATTCAGTTAAGTTTTTTCTTTCTAGTAGCAACTTTGAGTCGATGTCATCTTTTTTGTCAATAATGGCTGTCAGTTTGGCTAACTCTTTGTCAAATTTACCAATTTCCTTCATTGTGTCGGAAATCTCTTCAATTTTCTTTTTCGACTTAAGTTCGTCGAAAAGACTCTGCTTCTGATTTTTTAGCTGACCGAACTTAACCGTTGCTTTTTCATGTTCCTCTTGAAGCTTATCTAGCCCATGAGAAACAAACTCACGCTTTGTGTTTAGAAGTTGGGCATGGAACGCAAGTGCTTGTTGATAATCCTCAAGTGTGGATTCTATCTTAACTGATGCGTATTCATAAATTGTCTGTAATTCATCTAACAAATAAACTTGTTCATCACTCTTAAGTATTTCATTAGTTTCTAAGATGTTTTTTATCTTTAAATCTAACGAAAATATTTCATCAGACAAGGTGTTTTGCTCATCATCTACTGTATTGATTTTAGATACAATTTCTAGCTTGTCGATTCCTTTTTCAGACGATAAAAGAGACTTTTCCAACTTAGCAATTTCTCGTCTCATATTAGTTATCGAACTAACAATTTTGTCTTGAGAAATAATGCTTTTTAATGCTTTTAGGTTTCTTTCATAACCTTTGATGGCAGTCTTTAATTTATGTACTTTAGTGAGTATTTCAGTGTCATTAAAGTTGAATAAATATAGAAAAACAGTACTGACATCCGACTTGGAAACGTTCCTGCCATTGTCAAAATTAACTGTTTTTGTCATACGGTGTTGTGTTGTTCTAAAGAATTTTGGAGCAAGTTTTCTGAGCGTTGGTTTAGCAGAGTAAACATTGAAAATACTACTCATGATATGAGATATGTATTCTTTGTTTGTTACTTCGCTTCCATTTAAAATATAACTTTGTAATTCAACATTAGTAGAAAGTCTACGCTTGATAATGCAGTATTGGTTGTCCAAACCTAAATATTCTAATGAAACGTATACTTCATTTTGGGTGAAAAGCCGTTCAATCTCTTGTTTAGGTGTTTGAAACTCTTCATCAATATAGATAGGCTTAATTGAGCCATCAAACAAATAGTCTAAGATTCTTCCCAACGTGGATTTGCCAACACTGTTGCCAGGAGTATCAGACTTCTTTTTGCTTGTTATGATATTTAAGTTGTCGAAAAACGGTATCGATCGTATTTCCTCACCGTCTATCTCCAATAGAAATCTAAGCAGCTTCATTAATAAAAACCTCTTGTCTATCGTAGCCGATAGCTGAAATTATATACAGCCAGTCCAGTGCTAAAATTATGTGGTCTACAGAAACAGAAAGCTCTTTGGCCCCAATTTTCATTAATTGAGTGATCGTCATACGTCCTCTTTTGCACTCATGAAGCTGCTTCAGAATAAATCCACCAATGTAGAGCACGTTCATCTCCGGATGAGAGCCTTTAGTTGGTAGCATTATTCGGATTCTCCAAGACACAACATTCAACAAAGGCATGTGCAACAACAACATTTAAGCCAATTTCTACTTGTTCTTTGTATTGAGTTACATTTGCTGAGCTATAAACGAATTTCCTCAGCTGTTTAATTACATCACTTATGATGTCGTCAGCATGCAGTCGTACTTTTGCTATGTCTGGTTCAAAAGAATCGATCTCATACTTGTCTAATGAATTACAGTACATTCCATTCAGCAGCTCCATAGCTGATTGTTTTCCATTGATTATATTTTGTTCTGCAAGTGTGTAGGCTTTTTCAATATGAGAGGAGTATGATTTATATTGCAAGACTATGCGACGCTTGCTGTTAAGCATGTTGTGTTCTATTTTGTTAGCAACATTAGCAGGAAAAGACCGATCACTGCGGTCGATATTGACTTTAGTAGACGCAATATCTCCTATTATAACGTTGATAATAGAGTCAACATTGTTTTCCGGAGCCTCCACATTGTAGAAGTCGCCTTCGATGCTATGAATGTCAAATCTTGTTTCACACATAGGTAAGCCCAGGAATCTTATTTGTTGTAAATAAAGTCGCCTTTAATTACACCTTGGTTAAAGTTATTTTTTCCGTGTTGGTGTACTTCTTGATAGTTATCATGGATATCATTTTTTTCTATGTTGATTATTTTTTGTTGCAGAATTGTATTCTGGATCTTTAACTCATTATTAGAGATTTCTAGGATCTCGTTTTTCTGCTTAAGAGTACTGTTTTGAAATTTTAGGTCGCTATGTGTAATGTTTAGATCACTGAATTTCTGTTCAATCTTGGTAACATTGCTTTTTTGGACAAAGGCATAGATGCAACTGGCGACGGTACAGACCCAAGCGATAGCTACAAAAGGTTCGCTGCCAAAGATTTTCCAAAATTCTTGCATTTCGTATCTCGACTTCTGTACATGTGGACATACATTGTACAATTTACACACATAGTGTTCCACTAAAAGGTGCATAACTCACTTATAACTATAAAAGAGTTCGTCTGAATAGCGGTGCGGAATAGAGTTCCATCTTGCCCCTTACTAGGTAAGACATTGAAGATGTTATCTCTGTCTGCCCGCGTTGCATCGGGCCTCGGGTATGTTGCCCTTACACAACCGGCCATAGCCAGTAAACTGTTAGTTTAGCGGTGACCTGTTTCCCATTTTTTAATACGATGTGATATGAGCAACGCCCGCTCCTGGCACAGAGCTGCCTGTCAGATTGGATTTGGCTCTGTGCCGTAGACGTGTCAGGTCGCGACTAATACACCTAAATTGGCAGCTGTAGAGTTACTCGTCGTCGTTGTCGAGACTGTATTTTTTAAACCGGATGACCTCAATACCAAGCCAGTCATTAACCTCCTTGATGCGCTCCTGTAGCGGCGTCAGCTCGTTGCGCACAAAGACCTTAGCCGCTTTCTCTACGTCGCCCGTTGACCCGACGTTTTCCGGCTTACCCCCCATCAACTGATAGGGGATGCGGTGGGCGTCCATCAGGTCAGCCGCGCTGACTTTCTTGATGTTAAAAAAATCATCCTTGGTGGCCACTTCACTGAGCGGCACGATTTTAATCCCGTCAGGCTTTCCGTTCGGCGCATAGAAAAACAGGTTCTTAAAATTCCCCAAACCCTTTGAGTGGCTCATCGCCTCGCGCAGCGCATCGACGTCGGTGGTGCTCTGGGCTGCATCTGTTACATACATGATGTAACCGGCGTGTGCGCCATTCTGGTAATACTTGCGGCGGAATAGGGTGGCGGACTCGTTCAGCCATGCCGAGTTAAGCGCGCTCAGGTATTCCGGCATCCCATAAAGCTCCTGGTTAATATCCGGCTCCAGCAGGTGAAAAACACTGTCCGGGGCGAAGCTGTGTGGCTCGGTAAAGGATTGCACAAACCAGTAAACACCCCGCTCCACGCCGCGCCGGGTGTATTTGGCCGGGGAGGTGGCAAGCTTCATCAGCTTGCCGCTGACGCTTAAGCGCTGCTCTAAAAAAGCGTTACCAAAGACCAGATGGTCAAGCGCAAAGCGGCTAAAATCCTGCTGAGATAGCAGTGGGTGCGGGATGTAGGTGCTGGCCAAAATGTTGCGCTTCACGTAAATCGGTGAGCTGTGATGTACGGCGGCGCGAAAGGTTTTCGCCAGCCCGGAAAAACTGATGGGCGGCTCTATCCATTTACCGTTACCGACGCACTCGGTGTAATCCAAAATGTCACGGCGATCCAATACCGCTGACGGCTCGCCAAAGGTGAACGCCTGCGCAGCCTGGGCGGGCTGCGCGGTGGTTGTGGTGGCCTTTTTATTACGACGGTTGCGCTTACTCATCGGTTGAACTCCAGGATAGATTTTGACGGCTGACCATTGGCGGCGGTGAGCGGTTCGTTTAACAAGGCGTGCATGGTCGCCCACGCTACGTCGGCGTGGCTGGCTTCTTCACTGCGACTGGCGTCATAAGTGGCACTGCGCCCGCTGGCAGTCATGGTTTTGCGGATGGCCATAAACGATTTTGTGATGTCGGTGTGGGCAATGTCGTATTCCAGGCGGCCACTGCCAATCGTGTCTTTGGCTTTCAGCACCATGGCGGTCTTGACCTCCGGGCTGTAGCGGATTTCTCGTGCTGCCGGGTAGAAAGCGCGCACTAGCTGAAATACACCCTGGCCGATGCCGGTGGCGTCGATACCGATGTATTCCACGCGGTACTTTTCTGTTAGCGCTTTGATGGCCTCGGCCTGGGCGGCAAAGTCCATGCCTTTCCACTGGTGGTGCTCCAGGATGCGGAATTTACCGCCCGCAACCATCGGTGGAGCCAACACCACACACCCGGCGCTGTCGCCGGTGTGCGCAGGGTCATAGCCAACCCATACCGGGCGGTCACCGAAGGGCCGGGCCGCATACGGGTTAACGTCTGTCCATTCCTCCAGGCTGTCCACCATACAGCCCTGCAATTCCTCAAACGGGAACACCGAGGCTTTATCGTCCACGAATTCGCACATAAACAGGTTGCGGAAATCATCGGCGCTGTTTTCGCGCTTAAGCGTGTCCAGGTCGAACAGGTCGCAGCCCCCGGCGAGTGCGTCCTCAATGGTGACAATTTGCCGCCATTGGCCATCATCACAAAGTCTGCCCGCCGCGAGCGCGTTGTGGCTGATATCGATCTCCACATGCTCTTTGGTGCTTTTGCGCCCCTTGTTGAACAGTTCGCCAGACCAGAACGGGAACGCCCCATGCCCCAGGGTGGAGGGGGTGGAAAAGTAGGTTGACCGCAGGTGCTTTTGCGAGGCCATGCCGGAGGCCACTTTGCGCAGCTTTTGAAAGTTTGGGATCCAAAAGATTTCATCGACCAACAGGTCGCCGTTATGGCTCTGTGCGGTGTTGGAGTTGGTGCCAAGGAAAATCAGCTTCGCGCCATTGTTACCCAGGACAATCGGGTCGCCGGTCAGCTCAACGTCAACCATCCGGGCAAACTGGATTATGTATTCACGGAACACATACGCCTGCGTCTTGCTCGCTGAGAGGAAAATCTGATTGTGGCCGGTCTTTAGGGCACGCAGCAGCGACTCGCGCGAGAAATAAAACGTTGCGCCTATCTGGCGCGATTTCAGGATGTTGCGAATACGGTGCGCCAGTCCGGCTTTGTGCCAGCCGAGCTGATACTCAAACGATTCGTCATAAAAAACGGCTTCCAGTTTCTCGATAGCCTCCTCGCTGAAAGTGTTCTTTTTCGGCTTCTTGCGCTCGCCCTTGTTGCGGTTGGCCACGTTGGGATTGAGGTCAACCTCGTTGCCGGTGGCCATGTAGCGATTAACCCGCGCGAGGCGCTCAATCTGGCGTCCGAGCAGGTCAATCTCTTTGTAGTCACTGCCTTCCTTCTTGCTCTTCAAAATAAGCTGAATAATCCGCGCTTCAAGGCTGGTTTCCACGCGGGAAATCGGCGCAATCGCGTCCCATTTTTCGCGCTGCTTCCAGCTCTGAACGGTGGGTGCCTTTTGGTTGAGCATTTCGGCAATCTGCTTGACGGAAAACCCTTGCCAGTAGAGCAAGGACGCCTGTCGTCGCGGGTCGCTCAGGAGTGTGGTGTCGGTCTGAATGTGCATGCTGTGCCCTCGTGGTGGTGACGAGGGCAAGGCTACGCAACCGGCACCGGCAGCGCGCTAATGTGCTGTTGTGTCAGGGGTAGTCCGTCGGCCATCGCTGGTCGCGTGGGTGTTTGACCGGGAAACTAGCCCCCGACATAACACTCCCAATCAGGACAATGACCATGGCAAAAAAAGTATCAAAGTGGTTTCGCGTTGGCGTTGAAGGTGACACCTGCGATGGCCGTGTGATTGACGGCAATGATATCCAGCAAATGGGTGACAGCTTTGACCCGCGTGTCTATGGCTGCCGCATCAATTTGGAACACATCAAAGGGCTATTCCCCAACGGCGATTTCAAGCGTCTAGGTGATGTGGTCGAGCTGAAAGCCGAGAAAATCGCTGACGATTCCATCCTTAACGGCAAATGGGCGTTGTTCGCCAAGTTGACCCCCACCGACGATTTGGCGGCCATGGTGAAGGCGGGCCAGAAGGTTTACACCTCCATGGAGATCCGCCCGAACTTTGCCAATACCGGCAAGTGCTATCTCGTTGGCCTCGCGGTGACCGATGACCCGGCCAGCCTGGGTACGGAATACCTTGAATTCTGCTCAACTGCCAAAACCAACCCCCTCGCGGGCCGTAAGGCCGAGCCAGGTGATTTGTTCTCGGTGGCCACGCTGGTCGATCTGGAGTTCGAAGAGGTGCCCGATACCCTCCTGTCCAGCCTGAGCGAAAAAGTGAAAGCGATGTTCAGCCGCAAGCAGGAGAGCGATGACGCACGTTTCGGCGATGTGCATGAGGCTGTCACGGCGGTGGTGGAGCAGGTACAGGCAAGCGGCGAAAGCACCGCACAGCGTTTTACCGAGCTGGAGCAGAAAATCGCCGGGCTGAAAGCCGCAGCAAAAGAGAGCCAGCAGCAGTTTACCGAGCTGAAAACCACGCTCGACAACACCGAGAGCTTTAGTCAGCCGGGTCGCCCTGCGGCAACCGGTGGCGAGGGTGGGGATAGCCTGCTGACCAACTGCTAACCGACTGATCGGGGCGCAGTGCGCCCCCTCTGTTGTCACCCTGTTTATTGACTAGGAAACCCTAATGAAAAAAGAGACCCGCTTTAAATTTAACGCTTATCTGACGCAGGTTGCGAAGCTCAACGGCATCGATGTCGGTGACATCTCCAACAAGTTCAGCGTGGAGCCGTCGGTCACACAAACCCTGATGAATACCGTGCAGGAGACCTCTGATTTTCTGACCCGTATCAACATGGTGCCGGTGGATGAGTTGAAAGGGGAAAAAGTGGGCGTCGGAGTGAATGGCTCTATTGCCAGCACCACCGACACCGACGGTGGCAAAGAGCGTCAGACCGCTGATTTCACCGCGCTGGAGTCAAAAGGCTACGAGTGTCAGCAAATGAACTTTGATTTCCACCTGCGCTATAAGCAGCTCGACCTCTGGGCGCGTTATCAGGATTTCCAGTTGCGTATCCGTAACGCCATCGTGAAGCGTCAGGCGTTGGATTTCATCATGGCCGGGTTCAACGGCATCAAGCGCGCGCCCACCTCTGACCGCATCAAATCCCCCCTGCTACAAGATATCGCCGTTGGCTGGCTGCAAAAGTACCGCGATGAAGCGCCAGCGCGCGTGATGAGCAACGTCACAAACGAGGCGGGGGAGGTGATTTCCAATACCATCCGCATCGGTAAGGGAGGTGACTATGCCAACCTGGATGCGCTGGTGATGGACGCCACCAACAACCTGATTGCACCGTGGCATCAGGAGTCACCTGACTTGGTAGTCATCTGTGGTCGCAAGTTGCTGGCGGACAAGTATTTCCCGATTGTTAACCAGGAGCAGGCGAACACCGAGGCGATGGCCGCCGACGTGATTGTCAGCCAAAAGCGCATCGGCAACCTGCCAGCAGTACGCGTGCCGTTCTTCCCGGCCAACGCCATCATGGTCACCAGCCTGGAAAACCTCTCTATCTACTTTATGGACGAGAGCCACCGCCGTCACATGGAAGAAAACGCCAAGCGTGACCGCGTGGAAAACTACGAGTCAATGAACATCGACTATGTGGTTGAGGATTACGCCTTCGGGTGCCTGATTGAAAATATCAAATTGTTGGCCCAGACAACCGTAACCAACCCGGACGCGGTTAAAGCGTTGGCGGGGGAACTGGTAAAGGAAATGAAAGAGGCTGCTCAGCAAGAAGCCACCGGCGAACAACCTGCAGACGATAAGGCGTAAACCATGACGAGTCCCGCACAGCGTCACATGATGCGGGTCTCGGCCATGGAGGCTGCGCAGCGGGTGGATGATCCGCTGCGCCATGCCAACGCCTACGAGCAAATGCTCGTCAAGCTGGCCGCAGACCGCGCAAAGTTAAAACAAATCTACTCCGTCGAGAAGAAAGCCGAGCACAAGCGGGCCATGTTGCCTGCCTATGCACCCTGGGTGGCGGGCGTGCTGGCCGAAGGGCGTGGCGCACAGGATGACATCCTGATGACCGTCATGCAGTGGCGGCTCGATGCCGACGACATCCCCGGCGCGCTGGTGATTGCGCCCTATGCGCTGCAACACCGGCTTGCGACACCGAACAACAAGCGTCCGGCACCCTATTTGCTGGTTGAAGATGTTGCGTTGTCCGCCGAGCGCTGCCGCAAGGCGGGGACGCCGGTGGCCATCAGCGACCTGCTGGCCACGTTGGAACTGGTCGGCGATGCGGACATGCCCGAAGAGGTACGCGCCAAGCTGCACAAGGTCATTGGCCTGATGTTCAGCGAGGTGGGTGATTTTGCGCAGGCGTTGGAACACCTCAACATCGCCATGCGAAAGGACAAGGCCGCCGGGGTAAAAAAAGAGATCCAACGGTGTGAGAGTGCGCTCAAGCCCAAACCGACCCCCGCCGCCAAAAGAACAACCGCGCGCCCGCGTAAGACTGCCGCCATCCCGGCAAAACGCGGGCGGCCACCGAAAGCGAAAAAAGTCGCCGGTTAACTGAATGCGCCCCGCGCTGGGCGGCACGATGGCCGCGACTGCCTTAGGGCTTATCAACGCCATCGTCCACCGCCCCCTATTTTGAGGTCGTCATGACAACAGTGATTATGCATAACCCCGTTGCGCCGCCCGACGAGCTGACGGCCATTATTCCGCCCACGGATGTGGCGGAGGCGGTGATTAGAAACACCTTCTTTTTCCCCGATGTAGACCCGAAGCGCGTACGTGAGCTGATGCGCCTGGAGCATACCGTCACCCCGCAGCGCCTGCGCCGCGCCATTCAAAGCGGTATCGCGGAGACCAATGCCGAGTTGTATCTGTACCGCGAGCAGCAGATGGCCGCCGGGTTTACGTGCCTGACGGACGTGCCCGCCGAGCATATCGACGGGGAGAGCGAGAAGTGTTTTCACTACTTGAGCGCGGTCTGTGCCATGGCCACCGCTGTCCTGTACGAGCGTTACCGCACCGTCGATGCCAGTGCCAAGGGCGATAAAAAGGCCGATGACGTTGAGGCGTCGATTGATGAGCATTGGCGGGATATGCGCTGGGCTGTGGCTCGGTTGCAGGGCAAGCCGCGCTGTATCGTCGGGCAGCTCTGATGGAGGTCATTGCACTGCAGGGTGACACCCTTGATGCGCTTTGCCACCGGCATTATGGCCGCACCGAGGGCGTGGTCGAGGCGGTGCTGCTGGTCAATCCGGGGCTGGCCGAGGTGGGTGTCATTCTGCCCCACGGCACCGTGTGGGGAGGTGATCATTTCTGCACAGTTAGAGGGAGGCTCGGCGCGGCGCGAAAGCCTTGAGGGACGTGGGCTGGGAGAGTTTTTTTGATTTTGCACTACTCATTTAGAAATGAACAAAAATGTGATTTTTTGCGTTTAATTTTGCACTTAAATGATCGTAGTTCAATTCAGTTTGATCGGAGTTTGAAAACATTTCAAACGGTCTTTGATACAACCATAATAGCAACTACTTTTATCCCCTGGATTTACACACGGATGAGACGTGATCGCCTCACCCGGCCTTGTGCGTTGGGCGGCTCAACTCATTGTCTTGATTATCTTCAAATGCCCCCTTTTTGGCCTCATGCAACGCCATCAAGCGCTCTTTCTCATCATCTGGAAGCTGCAACAGCTTGATATTATTGTCATCAAGAAGGTAAAGGACTGTTTCAACCCCTTTACGAACCAGCAACTCTGTTAGTTGTTGCCGCTCTCTTTCAGTTAAGAAAGAAAGCACATTGATAAGCTGATCCCCACCCTGGCTCTTAGTGGCCCCCTCCTGGCTCCTATCGGCTCTTTCTTGGCTCTTTGGTGCATCCCCGCTCCCTGTCATCAACCATTCAAGCGATACGCCCTCTACGTCAGCAATCTTTGATAGCTGGCTCTTACGTGGCGTGGGCTGTATGTCTTGTCTGCGATAGTAATTCTTGAGGGTATTAACGTTTATCCCCCAGGCTCTAGCTGCGGCGCTTCTTGATGGATACCTATCAATCAGTTGGAAAACCCTTTCAATGACAGGTTCTTTTCCTTCCTCATGAAAAACACCTTTTGGTTCTTTTCTCATATGGCGTTTCTTTCCATTTAACGTGTTGATAATAAACAATAAATAAAACAAATATTAAAAGACCCCAAAAACACCTTGATCTAGTTCTTTTGGTGTCTTAATCTTTATCCGTAGGGATAACCCTCCGGTTATCCGCACGGATAACTTTTTAGGATAGATGAATGATGAGCCAAAGAGAAGATCTGCGTGCTGGTGCTGACTGGCACCCTGAAATCATCAAGGCGGAAATCCACAAGCGTGGGTTGTCGTTTCGCGCTCTTTCCCTCAAAGCTGGCTACAAGAAAGATTCGCTAAAGACCGTGTTACGCACGCCATGTAAGCCCTATCAGCAGATCGTTGCTGATGCTCTGGGGGTTGAGCCTGAAATTATCTGGCCTAGCCGTTACCAAACTGAAAGCTACATGCGCAAAGCATCGTGATGGGTGGGATATGAAAACAGCTACTTATACGGACAAGCACACTGGCAAAGAGTATCGCGTAAATGGTACGTCTGTTACTCAATACAGCGGCGTTCCTGTGTTTCATGGGCGTGTTTTACATCTTTGGGGTGACAAGTTGGCAGTGGTTGATTTTAAAACCCAGGACGATCTGGATGGTTGGTTAAGCATGATGCACTTCGGGATCAGGGGCTAAATTATGTTTCTTGTCGCGAAAGAGTTAGTTGGGATTCCAGGGCTACCCGCCACAATCAAGGGTATTCGCGAATCGCTTAATAAGTCTGCTGGCGGTTTACCTGAGTTTGTTCGTAAGCGCTCTGGCACCAAGGCTTTTGAGTATCACATTGATTGTCTGCCTGAGCAGGCTCGTGAGGTCGTTCAGCAACGGCACTATAAGTCCGTGCTGGAACAGTCTGGGTGTAAGTCTGCTGATGTGCCAGTCAAGCGCAGCAACACCATCAAGCCCAGTGATGAGTTGGCGCTTATGCGCCAGTGTCCGGCACTGGTTGAGCGCGAGGTTTCAGCGCTGACGGCGCAACAGAAGCTTGTTGCAGATGCACGTGCCGCCTTGGCCATGGAAGTTGAACGGCTGCGTGGCGCTGGTATGTCCCGTGCTGGCGCAGTGAAATATATCGTCAAGGCTTCCCGTGATCGGTCACTCCCTTCACATCTGCAAGGCCATGCCGATATTGCTAATGCCCGTAAAGGCACCACACGCACCGGGGTTGGCGAACGTAGCCTTCAGGAGTGGCTGAGTATATTTCTCAGCACAACATCAGGTGGCGAGCGCCTGGCTTTATTGGCCCCTGGTCACCTCAAGGCCAAGCGGCCGGAGCAGATTAAATGGTTGCCTGATTTCCTGGCCCACTGGCGTGACCCGCGTGGGCCGAGTTTGACGGAGGCTTATAACCGGTTTTGTACTGAATGGGGGCAGACCTATCATGATCAGCCTGCAATGTTGGGCGTCTGTCCCTCTTATGATGCCGTTCGGCGAGCAATGGACAAGCTGCCGCGCAGGGAGAAAGCGCGAGGCCGTGTAACCGGTTCTGCTGCGCTGGCGTATGAGGTGTATCAGAAGCGTGACTGGTCGCAGATGCCCGTTAATGGGTGTTGGATAGCGGATGGTAAGTCGCTCAACATGAAGGTGGCGCACCCCGTACATGGGCGCCCATTTACGCCTGAAATGACGATTATTATTGATGGCCGGACACGCTTTGTTGTCGGCTGGAGTTTGTCTCTATCAGAAAGCATGATTGCTGTTGCCGATGCTTACCGACACGGAATGCAGCATTACGGTAAGCCGCTACTCGTTTATTCCGATAACGGGGGAGGTGAAACCAACCTGGCACTTGATGCGGATATTACCGGGATATTACCACGTATGGGGATAACTCACCCTACCAGCATACCCGGTAGAGCACAGTCACGCGGCATTATCGAACGTCTGAACGGCGTTATACCGCGCTCAATAGCGCAACAGTACGATACCTATAATGGCCATGGTGCCGATGCTGAGTATGTGCGCGTGACTTCGCGAGATATTGGCTCAGCAATCAATGCACAGGATAAAGACCGGGAGCTTTCATCCAGGCAGCGTAATGCCCTCGCTAAGCTACCTTCCTGGCGACAGTTGATTGATACGGTAGAAGAAGAGGTCAATAAATATAACAACCATCACGAGCACAGCGAATTGCCGAAAGTTAATGGCAAGCATCTTACCCCGGCAGCATACCGCCGTGCTGTGTTAGAAGCTGAAGGTGATGAAATTGAATATCTGTCAGAGCTTGAGCTACGCGAAGCCTTTATGCCCGAGCAAATCCGTACCGCTCAGCGTGGGTGGCTCTCGTTATTTAATAATGATTACTTCGCTGAAACTCTGATTAATGTAGATGGTGAGGACGTCAGAGTTGCTTTTGATATCCACGATGCTACCAGAGTAATTGTGCGTCGAATGGATGGCAGTTTTGTTTGTGAGGCCATTTGGAACGGTAATAAGAAAGCAGCTATTCCAGTTAATGTCATGGAGACTGCCATTGAGAAACGTCGTCAGCGTCGCATGAAGCGTGTTGATGAGCAGCGTAGCGAAATCGAAGCCGAAGCAAGGCCAATGCTTAACGCCAAGGTAGTACCTGATTTTGGCAGTCTGATCGGCTCAGATGATTTTAAACATATAGAAAACGAAGAAATATTCCTTTTGCAGTCACAGCGTGACGAGTATTTGCGTAAAACCGGCACACACCGTTAGGAGAGTTTAAATGACAGCGATTATCGAACGGTTAAAAGAGGTCATGCAGCGTAAAGGTTATAACCAATCTCATATTGCTCGGGCGATTGGTAAGAGTCCTGCTGTTATCAGTAGCTACATCAATGATAAATACAACGGCGACGTAAATAATCTCGAAGAAGAACTGGCCGTATTTATTCAGCGCGAGACGGATAAAGACCGTATTCGCCGCGTTGCATCCAAATTTGTACCAACGTCCATGGCGTTACATGGTCTTGAAGTGGCACGTATGGCGCACCTTGACTGAGATATTAACGTGATTTATGGCGCAGCGGGATTGGGTAAAACCATGATCCTGCGTGAGTACGCCACCCGCTATCGCGATGCAATCCTGATTGAAGCTGATCCTGGCTACACGGCCCGCGTTCTGCTCGAAGAGCTGTGCAACCGTCTGGGCCAGAGCAAGCGCGGCAACATGCATGAACTGAGTGAGAGCTGTATCACCGCTCTGCGTGAATCGGGCCGCGTAATACTCATCGATGAGGCTGAGTTGCTGCCTTATCGCGCCCTGGAAGTGTTGCGCCGCATCCATGATAAAGCCGGTGTAGGCGTCGTTCTGGCGGGTATGCCACGCCTTATTATCAACCTTAAGGGTAGGCGTGGCGAATTCGCCCAACTCTATAGCCGCGTCGGGTTTGCCCTGGATTTAGGTGAACAATTACCGCAAGAAGATTTACTTAAAATGCTGATCAGTATGGTGCCAGAAGCCGAGAACATTGCTGTTGGTGAGGCATTCTGCAAGGCAGCTAAAGGGAATGCCCGGCGCATGTTCAAATTAGCGCGTGGCGTGAGTCGTGCCAGTGAGATTAATCAGAAACCTATCGATAAGGTCATGATTAATAAATTTACCGAAATGCTAATCAACTAGCGGAGGGTATATGGGTGCAGATATTAGCTATTTGTGTCCTGTCGAATTATTAAAGCGGTTTTACCCCGAATTGAAGAATGCAAAATTGCGCACAATTTTTGATGATGGTCGTCGGGCTCGCCTAGCTGCTGAATATAAAGGGTTGGACACCAATAATGTTCCTCTCTATAGCCGTAATGCAACGTGGCAGTCTGCTTATCATAAGGGTTGGAGGGCTGTAACACCGCAAGATATTGCATTCATGAAACGCAATAATTTATAGGTGACCATATGAAAATCGTTGGGAATCAGAATATCACTCAAATGCTGTTGAAAGCCGCGCCGATTGTTGACGCAATGACCCAGAATGGCATTGCGATCCAGAATGTGATTATCCGGTCTGGCAAAGTGGTTGTGAATATTGTTAAAAGTCCTATTTGTGAAGAGTGGATAAAAGATGGCAAGGCGAATTATGCCTATGTTAATACATCCTCCGATAGTTGGCGTGGCCGTCAAGGTGTGTTTGAAATCAATGATTGCCGCATTGTTTGGTCAGAATCATTACATTAATTGGGGTGATGAATGGCAGCGCTTGTGTTAGTCAGCATAGAGAGGCAAGAAAACGGGTTACTGAAAGTTGAATACCAATCCGGTGAAAATGATCGTGCTGCATGTCAGCATGAGTTGGACACGGCAAATGAAATCACCAATGCAATCAAGGTTTTCATTTGCGAACGTAACATAGCTAAAAGAGAGGTGATACATGCCCACTAAATTACAAATCCCAGAGGGATATATGGCTGACCGTAAAGGTCGCCTGGTGCCAACAGAGCAAGTGTCTCCGTTCGATCTCGAAATGGACGCCTTTGTACGCTCTTTAGTTGATGAAGCCGTAACGGAAAGCATGCGTATCAAAGTATTTAAAAATAAAGCCTTTGATGATTGCTACGCCTGGCTGGATTTGGTGGCGGAAAAATATAACCGCCAACGTGGCGGTATGAAAGGTAACGTTTCCTTTTCCTCGTTTGATGGCAGCCAACAAATCCGCATTGCTGTCCAGGACTCATTAACGTTCGGGCCGGAACTGCAGATAGCCAAAGACATAATTGACGAGTGCCTTAACGAATGGTCAGAAGGTGCAGATAAGAAACTTAAATCCGTCATTACTGATGCTTTCCAGGTTGACCAGGAAGGCAAATTGAATACAGGGCGCATCCTGTCCTTACGCCGGATCAAGATTGATGACCCTCGTTGGACTCAGGCTCAGGATTGTATCTCAGAGTCCTTATTGGTTGCGGTCAGTAAAACTTACATTCGTTTCTTGAAAAAGGATGATGAAGGGAAACTGGTCAGCATTCCATTAGATATCGCGGCGGTGTGATATGACCGCCGCACAGTTCAATAAACTTTACCCGGTAGGAACGTTGTTTATTGAGCAATCGAAACACGACCTTATCGATGGACGTACGGTAAAGACTGTTGCGAAAGCGAATGATTTAAAATGTGGGACAATCGTTGAAATCAACGTTATACCTCATTTCGTTAATATCGATAGTCTGAAACCGGCAAACTAAAGCCACTTAATTAAATTCATGGCGTATTCATGCCTTGGGCACGCTTACGCCAAAATAAGTGAGGTGTGAAATGAAAATGGAATTCTATGTTTCGCGGCGTTCGGTTTTGGTTGGCATTTTTTTACTATTTGCTGTTTTTGTTACTAACGCTGTTTATCTCGGCTTTCTTATTTGGGGTTAATCATGAGCATATCTTTATCAGGGGCTAAATGCCCAGCCTGTGGTGTGTCTGATGTGTTGGATATGGCAGCGGAAGAATCGGTGCACGATGAACAGTTAGTTGATGTTGTTATCACCTGCGTCGAGTGCCACGCTGTATTTAATACTTTCATCAAAATTAATGAAATGGAGCAATTGCCATGAATAAAGAGCGCTATTTGCAGAAAATCAAAAAACTGTTGAATCTCGGCCGCCGTAGCACTAACCCGAATGAGGCCGGGATTGCTATTCAGCAGGCGCAGAAACTTATGGCCGCCCACAACATTAGCGCCGGTGATGTCGATTTGCTGGAAATCAGCGAATTTAACAGTAAAGGCGCACCATCAAACGCTGCCAGCGTTCCAGCCTATATGGCTGATTTATGCTTGTTGATTTCTAGGGCTTTCGGTGTGCGGTATTTTTGCACCCACACCCCAGCGGGTTATCGTTCTACAGCTAAAAATGTGGTGACGTTCTTTGGTCCAGCAGAGCGGCCGCAGATTGCCGCCTATGCCTTTGATGTCTTGTCCCGTCAAATGATGAACGGACGCCGTGAATATATCGGCGGGATGCGATCCAACACTAAACCAGCGACCAAAACCGCACGCGGGGACACGTTCTGCGAGTATTGGATTATCGGGGCTTACCAGGCAATTACCCCGCTGACAGTTACCGAAGCCGAAGAAACGTTAATAGCGGCCTATCGCCATAAATTAACTGAAAGCCAGGGGCTGACAACCAAAGATACACGCCCGGCGAATAAATGCCGGGGAGCTGATGGTGCGGCTAACGCGGGTTATACAGCCGGTAAGAACGCGAAGCTAAATCAGGGTGTAAGTGCCGAGCAGCTAAAAATAGGAGGGGCCGCGTGATGGAAAGCCTAAATAAAACCGAAACATTGCGCCAGGCATTGGCAATGATTGGCCCTGCAACCAGTAAAAAGCTGGAAGAGTTTACCGGTTTTCCTGCTAGCCGCATCGGGCCTTTGTTAACGCGTAGTACCAACGTTGGCACGGTTGTATGTGGTTGGGAGGGTAACAAGCGGCTCTACGGTTTGCCAGGCCAGCTTAAACCCGCCAAAGCAAAGCCCGTTTATGTGCCAGCGGTGCGCACTCGGCGCATCACTTGCCACAATGTGGCGTTTCAAGTTGCCAGCAACCTGGCGGCCAAGGCGGAGCAGGCTTGCTTATTTGATAGAGCTGCCAACCTGTGGCGCGAAGCGGCCGACCTATCGATCACCCCGGAGAACTTCAACTGGTGCGAGTCCCGCGAACTGTATTGCAAGCGTTGGGGGCCGTCCATTTTACGGAGAGCGGGTCATGAATAAGGAAAAGCAATTCATCAAAGATATGATCCGTTGCAGGGGTATCGACTTTGCCCGCCTTGGAATGATGGTTGAAGTCTATGGTGACCAGGGAACCATCGTTGGCATGAACGGTAGCGCTAATCTCGATGTCGTTTTCACCAATCAGTTGAAATATGGGAAACATAAGCACAACTGCCACCCGACCTGTGAGGTTAAGTATTTTGACGCCGAAGGGAAAGTCATTGCGGATTACACAAAATCCAGCGGTAGCGCGGGATGAGTAAGCGACTGACAGCGGCGCGAAAGCGCCGCCATCGTGCCAGGATGCGCACCCTTGAAACCCCACCACGGCCACCGATGGAGCAAGATCATGACCAAGACACCCAACGCGCGCGGCCTGATTGGCGCGATTAAGGCGGGCCAGTCTCACCTGGGCTGGGACGATGCGACCTATCGCGGCGTTCTATCGCGACTCACGGGTAAAACTTCTGCAACGCAGTGTTCGCTGTCGGAGCTGCAAGCCGTTCGTGAGTATATGCATGAACAAGGTTACCCTCGAAAAGTAGCCAAACATGGCCGAAAACCCCGTGTTGCGGTCAACAAGAAGTCGCTTTTAAGCAAGATTGAAGCCCTTTTGGCTGACGCAGGCCGTCCGTGGCCATACGCTGAGTCTATGGCTAAGCGCATGTTCAAGGGGCGGCAAGCGATCGAGTGGCTGACTGAGGAAGAACTAACAAAATTGCTGCAAGCATTGGCTATCGACGCTAAGCGGCATGGGCGCGGGAGGGAGTAATGGACATAGAACAGGTTCGTGAGCTTTTGCCAGACTCCATTCTGCAGATCGTTGAACTGATAGGATACCCGGCAACATCGGCTCTATTGGCAAAACTCGGTGGAGTAACGTTCCCGTTCTATAAGGGATTAAGCGAGCACGACAGTGCTCGCGCCGCATTGTTACGCGAGGCTATCGGCGATGAAAATGTGCGGATTCTTGTTAAACACTTTGCTGGTGAGGTACTCTACGTACCGCGATGTGATAGGGCGTTGCGTGAACTGCGTAATCGCGCGTTCCTCAACGAGTTTGATGAGCTTTGCAAAAGTGGGGTTTCAGCGCTAATGGTCATGACTCAGCTTTGCCCCAAGTATGGTTTCAGTGATCGGTTTGCATGGGGGCTTTTGGCTGACAATAAGGCCAGAAAACTAAACACGCAAAGCAGTCTTTTTTAAAGGAAATTATAATGAACTTGGCCATTTCAATTATTGTGTGTTTTAGTGCCTTGTGGGTTATATATGATGCATCAAAAAATAAGCTTCAATCTCCTGTGGCATGGGGGCTTTCAATTTTATTTCTTTGGTTTATTGCATTACCTGTTTATCTTTTTAAAAGAAAGAAAATGATTGTGAATGCCACAGGTTTTCACGAGTCAGGTGTGGAAGATAATGCTTGGCATCTAAACAAAAGACAGACCCCTGCATGGGTAGGATATGCTTTAGTTATCGCTTTTTCAGTTGGCTATTATAGCTGGAACTTATCCAAGGGTGAACTTCCTCTGTGTGAATCCAAAGAGGTCGCGGAGGTTTTGAGTAAAATCGTCGATGGTGATAGCATCTCCAACCCAGCGCAGTATAGTTATGAAATGTTTAATGAGGTTAGGCATTGCAACTTAATGATTAATGACACGCCCAGGTCATTTACTGTTAAATGGTACAGTGAAGATAAGGACCAATTCCTAGTTAAGTTTGACTGATTTTAATCTAGCCACTGAACCCCTTCACCTGATTATGTAATCCCCCTCTCGCAATACTGACACCATCCCAACTTACAGGATGGTGTCATGTTAACCAAAGACCAAATCATTGAAAATATCCTCGGCAAAGAAGGCGGTTATGTCAATAACCCCGATGATGCCGGTGGTGCGACCCGTTGGGGCGTAACTCAGAAAACAGCAAGAGCGAATGGCTATACCGGTGATATGCGCAATCTCAGCCGTGAAGATGCCCGCCGCATCTTGGAGGCTGACTATTGGCATGGCCCTCGCTTTGATCTCGTTGCTAACCTCTCTCCTTCCATTGCCGCAGAGCTCTGCGATACCGGTGTCAATATGGGGCCAAGCGTTCAGGCTAAGTGGCTCCAACGTTGGCTTAATGCCTTTAATCAGCAGCAAAAACTCTATCCCGACCTGATTGCCGACGGTCAGATCGGCCCGCGTACTGTCGCTGCACTGAGTGAGTTCCTGGCGGTGCGTGGCAAGGAAGGCGAAGAGGTGTTGCTCAAAGCCCTCAATTGCAGCCAGGGTGCTCGGTATCTCGAACTGACAGAACAGCGCCAGGCAAATGAAACCTTCCTCTATGGTTGGCTCAAAGAGCGCGTATCGCTATGAAACTTTTCCTGGCGTTGTTAAAGGCATACTGGCCACAGCTGTTGCTGGCAGGTTGTGCCTTTGCCAGTGGCTATAGCATTGCAACCAATGGCAATGAAAAGGATCTCGCTCAACAAGAACTGGCCTTTACCAACAAACTCACCGATCAATCGTCCGCGTTCGGGGCCGAACGAACCGCCTGGCTCAATGAAAAGACCCAGACGGCTCGCGACCAGAATGCCGCTCTGACTGCCGCACTTGCACTGCAGCAAAAGTACCAGGACAAAGCCAACTTGCTTTCTAATCAGTTGGCCACGACTAAGCAACAACTGGCGGAATCTAAAGCCAAGTACCAAAGGGATATTGTCAATGCGACTCAAAATGATGGTGTGGGCTATACCGGCCTTGGCCCTGATGGGCTGTGTCTCTACCGGCAAGCCCTTGGATACCCCTGTGATCAACGTCTGCCCGAAACCCACAGCGGAGCAGCTGCGTATCCCGCCGATGCCACCTCCCCCCGAACCGGGTTATTACCGGAAGACTTACTCGCACACTCCAGCGACTACGGCGAATGGTGCCAGTCATTAAAGGCCCAGTTGGAGAGTCTCAACCACATTTATAATAATGGAACAAACAAATGACAGACCCAGTAAGCACAGCGGTTATAAGTACGGGAACGGTAACCGGCGTTGCTTTCGGCAGTTGGTTTGCGGGCTTCGATGCTGGTGTGATTATCGGCGCTTTTGGCGGCGCTATCTTTTTTGTGATTTCAGCAACGGAATATAAAACACTATCGCGCACAGGATTCGGCGTAATTAGTTTTATTATTGGCCTGCTTTTTTCTCGCCCCTTGACAAACTATGTCATGAGTCAAGGCTTTATGCATGATTACAACGGGGAATTAAAGTGGGTTGAGGCCGCATTGGCATTCCTTGTTTCTTCATTCGCCATTTTTGCATTAATGTATGTCCGCAATAATGGCGTGGCTGGGATACTAAAGTACATCCCTTTCAGGTGGGGGCGTGGAAATGATAAATGACATTATTACAAGCACCAATGTCAATGCGGTTATATGTGCGCTTATTGCTGTGCGCCTACTGACGTTTAAACGAAATGGAGCAACGCATCGTTATTGGGGTGGATTCCTAGCATATGCGTTAATCGTCGCTACTGCATCCGTCTCCATTCGGGTGTTTATGGGGCAATACAGCACCACAACAGATATCTCGGAACTAGTGATAAATATCGTGCTGTGTATTGCAGTATTTAGCGCAAAAGGCAATGTAGTGCAATTGGTAAAGCGCCTGGGCGGGAGGGAAACCAGTAAATGAATACCAGGCAAAAGCGCCGGGCGCGCAGAGTGAAAACAGTGGCCAACCCTGTATGCCATTATTCTGCGCTTACCACTACCTGTATTTTATTAATCAAAGCCCGTTTGCGCCAGGAACTTTAACTATGGCCTACTCCCAGGAAAAGCGAGACGGATTGCGCAGGGCTTATATCTTCGGACAAATGTCGCTAGAGATTGCCTCGGCGCAAGCGGGCGTGGCGTTTGTTACGGCTCGCCGCTGGAAGAAGGATGCCCAGGATATCGGGGATGATTGGGACAAATTGCGGGCTGCGCATGTAATTGCAGGCGGTAGCCTGGAAGAACTTGGCCGCGCAGTATTAACCAGCCTGGTCACACAGTATCAGAGCACGCTGGAAGCACTGACCATCGACACCAAACTGACTGCGCAAAAGCGAGTCGAATTGCTGGCCAGCCTGGCAGATGCTTTTAACAAGGCAACGGCAGCCAGCAAGAAAATATTGCCAGAGACTGACGAACTGGCGACCGCTTGTGAAGTGATCAAGAAGCTGAGTGAATTCATTAGTGAGAAGTACCCGCAGCATCGCGGTGTATTTCTTGAGGTGTTGGGGCCGTTTGGTGAGGAACTGAATAAACATTATGGCTGACAAGTTAATCAAAATTGCGGAGGGTCAGTATGTCATGGCCAGCCAGGTTATCAATGTTGAAGTTGGGTGTCATGGTGACGTCTTTATATCCACTACCAAGGGGAAATATACCCTTGAGCTGGGTTACAACGAAAGAAGTTATCAGGGGCTTGCTCGCATTGTGGACGAAATCAACAAAGCCTTATCCGATGAATAAGGCTTTAAATACCATTTAACCAGGCGATTTGTAGACTTACCCTATGGCCAAAAAATTCTCTTCCCGCGAGTTCGCCGCCGAAATGGCCGAACTCGCTGCCAGCTTGCGGCGGACGATTGAGGCCGAGGATGTAGGCTTTGATCAGTCTGCTGCTGCGGTTACCGAGCGCCGTCGCCAGGTGAACGATCCGGTGACCGGCTTTGACTATCTCGTTAACAATTACTTCCCTCATTACATCCGCCATATCGACAAGAGCGAACTGCATAAATACCTGTTCACACGTTTGCCGGAGATCGTCGCCAGCCCCAAAGGGGAGAACGACGCGATTGCCGCGCCACGCGGTGAAGCTAAATCGACGTTGGTCAGTCAGCTATTCGTGATCTGGTGCATTATCCGGGGGATCAAGCATTACCCGGTCATCGTAATGGACTCAATAGACCAGGCATATCCGATGCTGGAAGCCATCAAGGCCGAACTGGAATATAACCCTCGGCTGCTGATGGACTTCCCCGACGTATGCGGCGCTGGTCGGGTGTGGCAGATGGGCACCATCCTGACGCGTAACGATATCAAGGTGCAGGTAGCGGGCTCAGGTAAGAAACTGCGCGGCTTGCGTCATGGCCCGTACCGTCCTGATCTGGTGGTGCTGGATGATATCGAGAACGACGAGCAAGTGCGTAACCCCGAGCAGCGCGACAAGCTGGAGTCCTGGCTAAAAAAGACCGTGCTCCCGCTGGGTACTGCGGGCGGCAAGCTCGACGTGATCTACATCGGCACCATCCTGCACTATGACAGCGTGCTATCTCGCACCTTGAAAAATCCGCTTTGGCGTTCTGCCCGGTTCAAGGCGTTGCTGCAGTGGCCCATCAATATGTCGCTGTGGGAAAAATGGGAAGAGATCCTTCGCAATAATGGCGCTGATGGGGAAATGCTGGCCAACGCCTTCTATCAGCAGCACAAGGCTGAAATGGATGAGGGTGCAGTGGTGTCCTGGTCGGCACGGCCTATTCTCACCTTGATGATGATCCGGGCGCGTGATGGTCATAACACCTTCGATGCGGAGTATCAGAATGACCCAGTGAACGGCGAGGATGCACCATTCACTGGCTGTATTAATTTCTGGGTGAATCGGCTCAACGAGTGGATCTTCTACGGCGCATGTGACCCGAGTCTAGGCAAAGCCGGTGGCAGTCGTGA
This sequence comes from Serratia sp. 14-2641, assembly GCF_001692375.1. Classification (NCBI taxonomy): domain Bacteria; kingdom Pseudomonadati; phylum Pseudomonadota; class Gammaproteobacteria; order Enterobacterales; family Yersiniaceae; genus Serratia; species Serratia sp. 14-2641. The sequence continues at coordinate 176,086 of NZ_LXKR01000066.1, forward strand.
CCCTTCCGCGCTCCTGGTGGGAGGGTTTAACCGTCACACCGGCATTCTTGATGTGGTTGAAGCGGCCATTCGTAAGCGCGTACCGGATAAGATCATCTCTGATGTTATCGAGTTACAACGCCAGTATCGTTGCCTGGTCTGGGCCGTTGAGGCTGTCCAGTTTCAGGAGTTCCTGCGCACCGAGATGGTCAAGCGCTCGGCCGCGTTGGGGGTTCCCGTTCCTGCTCGCGCAGTAACACCGCATACCGACAAGCTGCTGCGTATAGAGTCGCTGCAGCCCCATATGGCCAATGGCCTGATCCGTCTGCACCCTGGGCAAACAACCTTGATTGACCAGTTGCGTCATTTCCCGAAAGCCGACCATGACGATGGCCCGGATACGCTGCATATGCTGTGGGCGTTGGCTTCGTCTGGCTTTGGTAATTTCAGTTTCACCCGCGTTCCGAACCGTAGCGATGATCGTGATGATGATCGTGGTGGTCGGTTCGGTTCTGGAGGTTGGTAACAATGGTTCAAATCGTTGACCAGTATGGTCGCCCGCTTAATCGCGAAGTGCTCAAGAGTCCACAGACGGCACGCGTAGCGCAGTTTACACGCCAATGGCCAAGCCATCCCTCTCTTGGGCTTAACATGCGCCGGTTGCCACATATTCTGCAAGCGGCCGAACGCGGTGATCTGGCCGCGCAAGCTGACCTGTTCGAAGACATGATAGAGCGTGATGGCCATATCTTTTCAGAGATGGCCAAGCGCAAGAATGCTCTCCTCACATTGGACTGGAGCATTGAGCCCCCGGAGAACGCCACGGCGGAAGAACGCAAACTGGCGGAGATGGTGTCGGAATGGATGAAGGCGTTGCCGGAATTCGAAGACATCACCCTCAATGCGGCCGCTGCCATTGGCCACGGTTTTTCGGCACAGGAAATTGAGCGGTGGGAGTTGGAGGATAAAGTCTGGTTGCCAACCAAGATTGTGTTGCGGCCGCACCGCTGGTTTTCTACTACCCCCGATGAGAACGACGAGATACGGCTCAGTGATGGCTCAATGAATGGGGCCGAACTCTGGCCGTTCGGCTGGCTGGTACATACCCATAACGCCAAGTCCGGGTTTATTGCACAGTCCGGGCTGTATCGCGTTCTTGTCTGGCCGTATCTCTTTAAGAACTTTTCCCTACGTGATCTGGCTGAGTTCCTGGAGATCTACGGACTGCCTATGCGTTTGGGAACCTACCAGGCTGGCGCGACAGATAACGAGCGTGACGCGCTCCTTCAGGCGTTAGTCACGATGGGCCATGATGCCGCCGGTATTATTCCCGAAGGCACCACTATTGATTTTAAAGATGCAGCAAGTGGGCAGTCTGATCCGTTTGTAACGATGATCGACTGGGCGGAACGCACCCAATCCAAGGTTATCCTGGGCGGTACGTTAACGAGCCAGGCGGACGGCAAAACCTCGACCAATGCCCTGGGCAATGTGCATAACGAAGTGCGTCACGATATCCTGGTCGCGGATGCCCGCCAGCTAGAGGGATTCTACCGAGGCTTTATCCGTATGCTGCTCGGCATCAACGGCTATAACGTCAGTTCCCGCCGTCAGCCACGCCTGGTATTTGATACCCGTGCGTTGGAAAACCTCAAGGATTTCAGCGAGGGTGTAGCGACCCTGGTCGAGCGGGCTGGCGTCGAAACGATCCCGGTATCCTGGGTGCATAAAAAGGCCGGTATCCCCGAACCGAAGAACGGCGAGCCGGTCTTGAAGCGCCAGCAAGCCTTGCCACAGGTGGGGTTATCTCAGCTGTCACCCTATCGTTCGTTTGCGGCTCTCAGCACCATAACCGACGAGATAGACGACCCTGCTCAGGTTGCTCTGGACAATGCGCAATCCGTGCCAGACGCCATCAACGCTGCCATGCAAAAACTGATTGCTCCCCTGGTAACCGCCCTGCGTGATGGCACCAGCCCCGATGATGCCCTGGATATTGTCGCGGCCAGTTATCCGACGCTGGATGACACTCAGCTGCAGCAGCTGCTTGCCCAGGCATTATTTGTGGCCGATATCTGGGGGCGTTTGAATGCCGACAGCTAATGTCGATCTGGCCTATGCCATCGGCCTACAGCCAGAGGAGGCCATTCGCTACTTTGAGTCGAAAGGCTACACGATAGGATTCAACTGGCATGATGTTGAGGCCCGCGCTCATGCCACGGCGTTCACCGTCGCCGGGGTATTAAAGCAGGATGTGCTGCAGGATATTCATGGGGCGCTCAGCGATAGCCTACGGGAAGGTAAAACCTTTGATCAATTCAAGCGCCAGCTCACGCCAGTGCTTGAACAAAAGGGCTGGATGGGTAACGGGTTGGTGGCCGATGAAGATGGTGTGCTGCAGGGTAAACAACTGACACCGCGCCGGTTGAAAACCATCTTTGAAACCAATATGCAGGTAGCGTACAACGCGGGCCGGTATGAAGAACAAATGGCGAACGCCGAATTTCGCCCCATTTGGGAGCGTATCGCCATCATGGATACGCGTACTCGCCCCCGTCATGCTGCCCTTAATGGTTTCACTGCCCGCTATGATGATCCAGTCTGGCAATTCATGTACCCGCCAGACGGTTATCGCTGCCGCTGTCGTGTTCGCGCCCGGACAGAGGCAGACGTGGAACGCCTGGGATTGAAAGTCGAATCGAGTGAAGGCCGTATCGAAACCGTGCAGCAAGCCTGGGGGCCAAACGAGACGCGGCAAGTCCAGGCTCTGCGCATCAACGGCGAACTCTATACACCAGATGCCGGTTTTGGTCACAATCCCGCCCAGGGAAATCTTGCCGCACTGGGGCAGCGGTTGATGGATAAGTCTGCCGTTGCCACCCCTCGGCTGGCCTCACTGGCCGTTAATGAAACCCTCGGTAATGAAACCCTGTTAAAGGCCGTTTCAAATGACGTTAAAAAGTGGGTTAACCAGGTAGCTGTCCAGGCTAAACCCTCTGGCGCGGTGCGTCATGTGGGAGCTATTGAGCCACAGGTGTTGAGCGCCCTGGAACAGCGTGGCCAGGCACCAGCATCGGTTGTTCTCTCCGCTGTCGATACGTCTGTACTTGCGGCACCAGGCCCGCTCTGGGGAGAGTTACCGGCATTGCTGCGCTCTGCCGAGGCGACGTTGCTCGATGGCGATAACCTGGTATACGCCATCCGCCAGGGCGAGCAGCTCTATGGTGTCACCGCTACCCCTGCGCCTAACGGGTTGATGGTTGATGTGATGCACCGTGGCGCGGCATTAACTGCTGACAACCTGCAGGCGCTCAACAAGTTGCCTGTGCTTTCTGGGGGGATCAATGTCCCGTAATATTGAGATCACATACAACATCACCGAGTTTGAACGTGGCCTGGGCGAGTTGATCCACCGTCTGGAACATCGTGAACCCCTGATGCGTGAGATGGCCGCTGCGATGGGCGATGCGGTGGAGGAGAACTTTAAGAATGAGGGTCGACCCGCCTGGATGGGCTGGAGCCCCGCTTATGCCAAGAAACGGGCAGGTGGTAAAATCCTGCAGCGCTCTGGTCGTCTGGCCAGCAGCGTAGCGCAGAGCAGTGATAATGACGGTGCTACGGTCGGGACTAACGTTGTCTATGCTCGCATTCACCAGGAAGGGGGAACCATCAAGCGCAAGGCGCGTAAACAGGATCTGCACTTCCGGCAAGACAAGAGCGGCGAAATCGGCAATCGGTTTGTGAAAAAATCAAAGTCTAACTTTGTTCAGACCGTTGCGGTCGGAGCCTACAGCATCAAGATGCCCGCCCGTCCTTTTCTGCATATCACCGAGCAGGACATTAACGGCATGGAAAACACCGCTGAAAGCTATTTCAAGCGCATAATCGACAATTGACCAGAGACGCGCTGTAACGTCCACAGCGCGTTTATTTTCTGCTATGGTACTCACGCCTGACTTAGCCCCTGTTAGACGTTTTTAAAAACGGTTTGAAAACGATTAGCCGCATTGCTCCCCCCTCGCAATGGTGGCAAGATGATTTCTGCGTTATCCCTCCTTTATATACCACTGAACCCCATCAGCTGAACCTTGACTTGCCACCCCCGTATTCTCGGTGGCATGAAACAAAAACTTTTAGTCGCCGCACTGGCCACCGAACTCAATAAAACCGCTTCTGGGGAAATCCAACTTTTCCCGGCCGGGGAGTTTCGGGCCCAAGATGGTCGTCCAACCGAGTGCGCCAACTGGTTAATGACCGCCGAACTGGCGCAAGTGCTGATTGCGGCGGCGGATGCCCGCACCACGCCTTATGTCCTCGATTACGAGCACCAGACCTTACGTGCAGTCACCAATGGCCAACCAGCACCGGCTGCAGGCTGGTTTAAAAAGCTGGAATGGCGTGATGGCGTTGGCCTGTTTGCTGTTGATGTGGTTTGGACTGATGCCGCCGCAGCCATGATTGGCAACCTCGAATACCGGTACATCTCCCCTGTTTTCGCCTATGACAAATCCGGTCAGGTTCGGAAGATACTTCATGCCGCGCTGACCAACACCCCGGCCCTGGATGATATGGAGGAGGTAGTGCTTGCTGCCGCCTCGCTCCTGGCCACTGCCTCAACCACAGAAGGTACTACCACAATGGATGAACTCCTCGAGCGACTTCGCTGGATGATGAACCTGCCAATCACCGCGACGCAAGCCGACATCATTGCCGAACTGAACAAGTTGATTGATCAGCTTTCTGGCAGTGAGGCGGGTACGGCAGCGGCCTCGTTCCAAACGCTGTCAACCACACCTTTCAACCTGATTGAACGCCTGACTACCGATGCGAGCCAGTTGGCTGCATTGAGCGCCCAGGTGGAAACTCCAGACCCGGCCAAATGGGTATCTGTTGCTGTGATGCAAGAGTCCATTAATCAGGCCGTCGCCCAGGTAGGGGCAACCTCTGTTGCCGACCTGGCCGCAAAAGAATGTGACGGCTTGATCACTGCAGCCCTTTCTGACGGCCGTCTGTTGCCAGCGCAGGAAGCCTGGGCCAAAGGGCTGGCCAAGTCGAACCCGGATAGCCTGAAAGGTTTTCTGGAGAAGCAGCCCCCCATTGCAGCCCTGTCGATGAGCCAGACCGGGGGTAAACCGCCCAGCGGTGCCAAGCCGCTTTCATCTGTCGAAGATGATGAGGAACTGGATCTGGCTGTATGCGCCCTGATGGGTACAGATCCGAAGATGGTCGCTGAATTCCATAAGGGGACATCAAATGAGTGATCGCAATACGCTGCGGCGTGACGGGCTGTTATTCCCGGTGCCAATGGCCGCGAATACCGAGATTTTTGGCGGGCATATTGTTTGCGTCAATGCGGCTGGATATGCCGTGCCAGGCGCTAACGGGCTGACGCCGCTCGGCGTGTCAGATGGCTATACCGACAACAGCGCCGGTAACGCCGGTGATGAAGTGGTGCTGGTATCCCGTGGCCGCTCGTTCAATTTTGCCAATAGTACGAGCGACCCCGTCACGCAGGTGATGGTCGGTCAGTCCTGTTACATCGCTGATAGCACTACGGTGCAAAAAACAGCGGCAGGTACAGCCCTGGGGACTGTGTTGGGCGTGGATGTTGATGGCGTCTGGGTTTTAATCAAGTAGGAGAAACGCCGTGTTAGTGAATGTCAAGAACGTTAAAAATGTGTTTATCAACCTGAAGGCGACGTTTCAAAACGCGTTTAATCAGACGCCGACGGAATGGAATAAAGTCGCCATGCTGGTGCCATCGACAGGCAAGGAGAATGACTACTCCTGGCTGTCACGTTTCCCGAAAATGCGAGAGTGGATCGGGGATAAAACAGTCAGGGCATTGGAAGCCTTTAATTACACCATTCGCAACAAGGATTGGGAGGCCACCGTTGAGGTTGATCGCAATGATATTCGTGATGATCAACTGCTGGGGTATGCCATTCAGGCTCAATCTGCCGGTCAGTCTGCTGCAGAGTTGCCGTCAGATATCGTCTATGAGTTGATTAACAAAGGGTTTGTGAACCTTTGTTTTGACGGGCAGCCGTTCTTTGATACCGACCATCCTGTTGCAGGGGCATCGGTATCGAACAAGGGAACGAAAAAGCTGTCCGTTACATCACGCGCTGCTGCTCAGGCCAGTTATGGGGCTGCACGTACTGCCATGCGGAGCTTCAAAGATGACGAGGGAGCAAGCCTCCGCATTCGCCCGACTCTGCTGGTTGTTCCACCTGCGCTGGAAGATGACGCCAATTTCCTGATGACAGCCGATAAATTCCCAGACGGCACGCCTAATACCTATAAAGGCACCGCTGAGGTGTTGGTTGTGGCTGAGTTGACCTCGGATACCGCGTGGTTCCTGTTTGATACCACCAATCCTATGAAGCCGCTGATTTATCAGGAGCGTGAAAAGCCGGAGTTTGTTGAGCAGACTGACTACAACAACGACAACGTCTTTATGCGTAAGAAGTTCCGCTTCGGTGCCGAAGCCCGCGCTAATGGCGGTTACGGCTTCTGGCAGATGGCGTATGGCTCAACCGGGGAGGCTGCATAATGCCGATTCAAATCACTGCCCGTCGTGAGGGGTTCCGCCGTTGTGGTATCGCTCATAGCGAAAAAACCAAGACTTACCCGGATGATTTTTTTACTGAAAAACAGCTGAAGGAGTTGGAGAAAGAGTCGCAGTTGATCGTCGTCCGAATCGATGACAGCCAGCCTGCTGTTATCTCTAGCGGGCTAAAGTTTGAGGACGTCGTAGCAGAGCACCTGAAATTGCAAGGCGAACACCTGAATCTACTGGGCGAACTGCGTCATAAAACCGCCGTTATCGATGCACTGTCAGATCGGTTGGCCATTGAGCTCGACTTTGGTACATCGCTGCAGCAGGAACTGGAGGCGCTGAAGGTGCCACCAGTGCCTGCACCTGATGACCAGGCTGATAAACAGACTGGTGATCCAGCAGGTGATGATAAGGCCACCAACAGCCAGGCCAAAACCAAGAAATAAGGCGGCGCTATGTATGCAACTCGGAAGGATATGGTGTTGGCGTTCGGTGAGCGGGAGTGTATCTCGCTGACTGACCGCGAATTCACTGGCCAGATTGATGATGAGGTGCTGAATGCCAAGTTGCTCCAGGCCAGCGCCGAAATCGATAGCTACCTGTCTGGGCGTTACCCTACGCCCTGGCCAGATACGCCAGGCGTGTTGGTGGGGCGTTGCTGCGATATCGCGCGTTATCTGCTGTGCGGCGCGGGAACGCAATGCACCGAGGAAATCCGCGAGCGCTACGAAGATGCGACTCGCTACTTCGAGCGCGTTGCAGCCGGGACGATCACCCTGGGCCGGATGCCGAACGGCGAGGTCGTCCAGTCTGGAACCCGAGTTGCATTCTCATCCGCTGGCCGGGCGTTTGACCGTGGCTCTACGAATGGAGGTGCGTTTTGATTATCACCAGGACAGAACAAGCCATTGTAGAACGTCTGCGTCAGGGGCTCGGCAAGATGGTGCATGGTGTAGCGTCTTACGGGGGCGAGATGGATGGCGAACCGGCTGAGATCGTTCGCCAGTTACCTGCTGCCTGGGTGACGTTTGGTGGTGTTCTAAAGACCGACAATACCAATCTCACCAAGCGCAAATACACCACGCATGGCCGTTTTGTGGTGATTGTCGGTGACCGTAACCTGCGCAGTGAGAACGCCGCCCGCCTCGGTGGGCCAGGGATTGGCGAGGTCGGCACCTATCGTCTGGTCGCGGCCGTTCGTCGCCTGCTGTCCGGGCAGGATATGGCGCTCCCCATCAAGCACTTGATACCAGGGCGAGTACGTACCCTGTTCAATACCCAGGTAGAAGCAGCCGCACTGTCTGTTTTCGCCTGCGAATTCGATACAGCCTGGATAGAGATGGCCTTGGAGGAAAACCGCTTTCCGTTGGTTGATGCACCCGCTGATCACCCTGACAGCCTGTTTAACGGGTTCGGCGGTATTGCCAGTGCTGATGATCCGCAGTGGCTACGCACCCATTTGAACTATGACATACCGCAATCGGCACAGTCGCCGGATGCCGTGGACATTATCGATCATGAATAAGATCAAGATTAAGGCAGTGGCCGGGGTTCGTGTTCCCAGGGAAGACAACGCCCGCCGCTACATCACCGAGCTAGAAGCGGTAACCGTGCCGAACTCAGCCTATTACCAGCGGCAGATCGTCGCCGGTGACCTGGTGATTGTTGGTGATGAGGATACGGAAGCTGCCACCATTACCCAGGGTAAAACAGCCAAAGCGGAGGTGAAGCGTGGCGAGTCCTAACATTTCGTTTTACGAGATCCCCGGTAGCATTCGCAAGCCTGGCCAGTACATCGAGTTTAATACTCGGTTGGCAGTGCGCACCTTACCAGGTAACCCACAAAAGGTACTGCTGATCGGCCAGATGCTGGAAACCGGTACTGCTACCCCTTTGGTGGCCATCGATATCTTTTCCGATGAGCAGGCAGCGGTCTCCTTTGGGCGTGGCTCTGTCGCTCACCTGATGGCTACGGCAGCTATCAGCAGCAATCGCTATTTGCAATTGCAGATGATTGGCATCCCGGATGCAACGGCGGGCAAGGCAGCAACCGGCACGGTCACCGTGGGAGGTGCAGCAACGGGCAGCGGTACTTTATCAGTGTGGGTGGGTGCAGCGCGTGTTGATGTGGCTGTGAATGCCGGTGATACGCCAACACTGATTGCGTCAGCACTGGCCACAGCCATTACCCAACAGACCCAACTGCCCGTAACTGCCCAAGCTGCCGAAGCAGTGGTGACGTTGACCGCACGTAACAAGGGCCAGGTAGGTAATGACATCATCCTCCAGGCGCAATCCACTGCAGCGGGTGCGACGGCCACCGTCACCGCCATGGCAGGCGGTGAAACCGATCCGGATATCGCCCCGGCGTTGGCTGCGGTCTTTGCCGCTGGTCACAACATCATTGCGGCACCGTTCTCTACGCAGACAGCGCTCACCGCGCTACGTAACCACCTGGATGATACCGGTGGCCCGCTTGAGATGCGCGGTGCTCTCGGGGTTGCTGGCTGGCGTCAGTCACTGTCAACCGGTACAACCCTGGCTGGCCATATCAATGCGGGGCGTATCACGATGGCCTGGCATAACGGTTCGGTCAAGCTACCCGCCGAGATAGCAGCCTCCTACGCTGCGGTGATCGCCAGTGAGGAAGACCCGGCCAGGCCGCTTAATACCCTGCAACTGACCGCGCTGGACGTGACCGCATTGGCCAGCCGTCCTGGTCGTAACGAGCAAGAGAACGCCTTGCACAACGGGTTGACGCCTTTGGTCGTTGGCCCTGGTGACCGGGTACAGATTGTGCGGGCTATCAGTACCTACACCCAGGATGCTCAAGGCGTCGATGATGTGGCACTGCTGGATATCACCACCATCCGCACCCTGGATTACGTGCGCAAAGCCTGCCGTGAGCGTATCGCGTTGCGTTTCCCTCGCGACAAACTGAGTGGGCGCACTGGCCCGAAGGTGCGCAGTGAACTGCTGGATGTTCTGCTCAAGCTGGAGGAACTGGAGATTGTGGAAAACGTCATTGAAAACCAGTCTGCCCTGTTGGTTGAGCGTGACGAGCAGGATGTGAACCGGTTGAATGCGGCCATCCCCACCGACGTTGTGAACGGCCTGCATATTTTCGCCGCTCGCATTGACCTGCTGTTGTAAGGAGTAATAAGCGATGGATGAGTATGTTGGCTCTATCGTCCTGGAAATGGATGGCCAGGAAATTGAGGTAACCGACCTCAAAGAAGATACCACTACGGGCCGTAAGCTGGTGAAGACCATGAACAAGACCGGCCGGGCCAAGGGGTTCAGCCGTGGGATTGCGGAGTACCAGTTGACCATTTCAGTTGTGGTTCCACTAACCGGGGATCTGAACTGGGAAGGCATGGAAGGCGCGAAAATCACGCAGTACCCGCTTAGCGGCAGTGGTGGCAAGCGTGTTTCTTTCCTGGACTGCTTCTCTACCCAGGTGGGCGCGAGCTACACCGTGGACAACGAAGCAAAACGTGACATCACCGTAAGCGCCCTGCGCCGAGTGGAGGAATAAATGAAAGAATCAGGCTCTTTGCTGTACGGCGTGCAGGTTGGCGAACAGTACCATTTCACTTTCACTGTTCGCCTGCCGGTGGTGCGCGATACCATGAAAGCCCTGGAAGCTACGATGGCGGAATGTGGCACCACGGAAGGCCCGGTTGCGGGGATGTTCTATCGCGCAGCGGTCATGGCCTCAGCGTTGGATTCACTGGGAGATATCCCGGTTGAGCAGATCACACCTACGCTACTGTGTGATGGACTATCCGATGATGACTTTGATCTCATCGATGCCCAGATATCCGCCATTAAAAAAAAGCGGATGAACTTGAATCCAGCCTTCACGGCTACCGAGCCACCGTCCTCGCCCTCGGAAAATACGGACTCACCGAAGACCGCATAGGGGCGATGACCCGCACGGAGCTTGACGGCTACATCAACGCCCTCTACCGGCTGCATGGCAAGAAGCCCGCTGCAGCTGGTAAAACCACCCAAACCCGCCGCGTTAAGTCCAAGCGCCAGAAAAGGAGATAGCCATGCGTAATCTTGCCCTGGCGTTAACTCTATCCGCCAAGGATGCCGCCTCTAAAGTCCTGCGCCAGGCAATGCAGGATGGCATCAAGCAGACCAAAGCCGCAGAGAAAGCCGGTGATAACCTGGCCAAGTCGCAACAACAGAATGCGGCTACCGGCGTCCGGGCATCACGTACCCTTGCAGATGAATATCGCCGCTCATCCAGCGCCCGCTCTACGCTGGGCATCCGCTCCGAGCGGGAGATCCAGCGTGAGATCCAACAGACTCAGGCGGCGTACCAGCGCTTGACCCGGAGCGGTGTCATGTCCGCCAACGAGCAGAGCCGAGCCTTTTCTACCATGACGCAACGCGTCGGGCGTCTGCGTGATGAGCTCAAAGGGACAGGCAACGAATTGAGCCGCATGGAGCGTGCTCGCGGCTGGGGCTCTAACGTCATGGCCATCGCGGGTGGAGTCGCTGCAGCGGGTGCCGTTGTTGCTCAGCCAGTCAAAAACCAGATGAGCTATGAACAGCGCCTGGCGAACATGGCCAATACAGCCTACGCCGAACAAGGTGTGACTGGCCGTAGGGCTGGTATGCAAAGCATGGATCAGTTAATTCGACAAGCGGTAACGAATGGAGGGGGTACAAAGGAAGGTGCTGCTGATACGCTTGACTCATTGCTTGCTTCCGGTGCAGTCAGCATGGATTCAGCGAAAACGTTATTGCCCCTTATTCAGCGTTACTCTACTGCCACAGGAGCAGCCCCCACGGACTTGGCGCAAATTGCTATCCGGGCGAAACAAACTTTCGGTATCCAGGACAGTGATATGGGAAAGGCTTTTAATATGGCCATTTCCGCAGGCCAATCTGGCTCATTTGAATTAGCAGACATGGCCAAGTGGTTACCGCAACAACTTGCCGCCGCCAGTAATATCGGCATGAAAGGGCTAGACGATTTTTCTGTTCTTCTTGGTGCTAATCAGGCTGCAGCAATTACTGCAGGGACAAGTGATGAAGCGGGTAATAACGTCGTAAACCTGTTGGCTAAAATATCGAGCTCAGATGCGGCAAAAGCGGCTGCAAAAATTAAAGTAAATGGTAAGGGTATTGACCTCCCAGGAAGTCTTTCAGCTGCTCGCGGTAAAGGGATTAATACGCTCGATGCGTTTGTCGGTATAATTGATAAAGTTGTTGGTAGTAATCCTGCCTACAAAAAACTCGAGGGTAAACTCAGCACAGCACAGGGTGGTGAACGTCAAGAAACAATCGAGTCAATGGCCAAAATTCTAGAGGGCTCAGCGGTGGGTGAAATGATTTCAGACCGCCAAGCCCTTATGGCATTAATCGGTTATCGCAGTAATAAGAAGTATGCAAAAGATGTTATTGGTGATGCAAATAAACAACGAACGTTGCCAGCAGGACAAACAGCGGGCGACCTTAACTATGAACTAATTTCTGGCACCAATGCGTTTAAAGTTGAGCAATTAGATAATGCGCGTGACTTTGGTCAGATAGATGCAATTAAACCGCTCTCTGATACTTTGGGTAGCCTGTCATCTGTATTGGCGGATTACGCAAAAAGTTATCCGGGATTAACTACCGCACTCTCTGGGGCTGAAATAGCAATAAAAGCGATGACGGACGCTGCTGTTGTATTTGCAGGTATCAAGTTTTTTTCCGGCAGTGGTGGGAAATCCGGTGGTGGGCTTGGCATACCAGGGATGCCAGGGGGATTAGGTGGCGGAGTTCCTACAGGGGGCGCAATCCCTGTTTATGTCACTAACTGGCAAGATGGTGGTAAAGAGAAGAATGGCTTACTTGAGTCTGCCTCTAATTTACCTGGGCCAGTGGGGGCCGCTGCTGGCAGCGCATCATTTGTATTAGCGCTTACTGATGAGTTAGACAGCAAGAAAAAGGAAGCGGAATCCAAGGGAGTATCAATTGGCGATCTCTTTATTCAAGAAATGCAAAAGGAAAAAAAACCGTTATTTGATATTGATCCGGCCTCCTGGTTCAGTCCACCAACCACTATTGGCACTGGGCCTGGTGGTGTCGCCGCATTCGGTAGCCCATCTTATTTGACACCGGCTGTTAATCAGAAGCCGCAGCCTATTCAGGTTACGACAAAAGTGGTGCTAGATGAACGCGTGCTGGCCGAAACCGTCAATGAATACAACAACAATCAGGCTGGGCGCGGGCCAACAGGAATGAACCCATGAGCTGGAATGAAAGCATGTTGGATGCCTCATTTCGGGGCATAACCTTTGATGTCATCAATACCCGCGATACGTTCGCCAGGGACGTTGCGCAGTATGAATACCCGTTTGTTGATGGCGGTGACGTTGAAGACCTGGGCCGCAAGCCACGTAACCTGCGTATGACCGCGCTGTTCTGGGGGGATGATTACGAGAGTCGCCTGCAGGCGTTCCTGGTCGAACTGGACAAGAAAGGCAGCGGTGAGCTGATCCATCCGGTATTTGGCTCCATGCCGAAAATGCAGCTGATTGAGTGCCAGGTATCTCACGAAGCAGAGAACGTCGATTACTGCGTGGTTGAACTGGTCTTCATTGAGGCAGCGACCAACGTGCCGTTCTTTGGCCAGGAATACCCTACGGCCCAGGCAGACGCCATCTTTAACAAGGTACAGTCAGCGCTGGATAAAGAGCAGACATTGCTCGATAACGCACTGGCCCCGTTGCGAACCTCGCAACGATTAATGGCCAAGGCGAAGGCACTGGCGGCGACCTCACTCAACATGATCACCATCTTCCGCAGTGACATAACCGGCTTTGTCAGCAGCACCACGGACTTTATCAACTACCCTGGGGCGTATATGGCTGACCTGCAGAGTGCGCTCAGTCTGACGTCTAGCAACTCAGCCTCCAGCGTTCGCAACAATGTCGGCACCTACGCCAGCCCGCAAGTGGCCAACATCATTGTTGCGGATTGGAATGAAGGACGTAACCAATTAGCCACCGTGGCCGAACTGCCCGCCGCGCTGGCCTCGGGGGAACGCACCGCCCCGTTACCCATGCCTATCATCATCACTGAGGGGGATATCGCCGAACTGGTGGTGTTGACCTATTTGCAGATGTCCCTGCAGTTGGCGCTTGATGCTGCCGATCTGCTTGGTGACGAGTCGGTTAATGCCGCCTTATCACCGGCTGACATCGAGCTGGTTGCCAATGACACCCGCCAGGCACTGCAGAACGCCATCGACAAGCATCGCGAATTGTATGAGGCGACAACACAAGCGGTCAGTGCCAGCACAACCGACGTCGGGATCACCTGGCAACCGGTAGTCAATGAGCTAAAGGAGATCGCGCTATCCGTCCAGCAACTGGCGGCCGCTATCATCACCACTCGCCCTCCACTGATACAGCGCAAGGTTGAGAGTGTAAGCAATCTGCATCTGTTGGCACACTTGTGGTATGGGGACTATGCCCGCGCCGTGGAGCTGGTACGCCTTAACCCACAGATCCGCAATCCTAACGCGCTACAGCCTGGAGATATGCTCTATGCCTACGCCAGATAATACTGTCAGTATCGTAATTGCAGGCCGTTTGCACAGTGCCTGGAGCCGCTATCAGATAGACAGCGATTTCCTGATCCCTTCCGATGCCTGGAGTGTAACCCTCGGCCTACCAGGTGGCACATTCCCGACTTACGTCGAACGGGGCGCGCCGGTGACGGTAAAAATCGGTACTGATACCGTCATGGTCGGCCGTGTAGCCAAGGTACAACGCCGAGTATCGCGCCAGCAGATGAGCCTCAGCCTTACCGGCTGCGATGGCGCTAAAGTCCTGGTGGATTGTGCCTCCCCCATATTCACCTCCCGGCAGTTGAGCCTGGAGGAAGTGATCGCCAATGTTGTCCGGCCGCTGGGGATCACCCACATTCGCATCGATGCTGAGAGTTCGATCCGTAGCGATAAGGTGGCCGTTGAGCCTGGCGAACGGGCCTGGGATACGCTGGTACGTGCTGCCGCTGGTCGTGGCCTGTGGCCGTGGTTTGAACCGGATGGCACGCTGGTGATCGGTGGGCCAGACTACACCACAGAGCCGGTGGCCACACTGGTGATGAACCTGGACGGCCGGGGCAATAACATCCTCGACCTCAGCGATACATCCTCTATCGATGGCACGTACTCAGAGCTGACTATCCTGGCCCAGGGCCATGCTCAGGGCTCCAAGTCTTCAGCGGAGCTCGGCATCGTTGAGGTGGATACCTTCTCTGCCATGGCGGCTACAGATGAGGCAGGCGATGAGGATGAACCAGATACAGCCTCATCTATTGGTTCCCCGGAAACGGGTTTCCATGGCCTGAAAGCCGTTGTGCGTGATCCGACTGTGCCGTATTACCGGCCGCAAGTGATGGTGGTCGGTGATGCTGATAACCTGGATCAGGTACGCTACCGCGCCCGGAAAGCGATGGCGGATGCCCGCTTGAGTGGCTATGACCTGGTGGCCATCGTCAAAGGGCATCGCACTGAGGCTGGCCAACTCTGGAAGCCTGGCCAACGTATCCGCATCAAAAGCGAGCCACACGGCATTGATAGCGTTTATTTCCTGATGGGCCGCGAGTTCACTGGCGGCCGCCCCGATAACACCGTGACCACCTTGCGCCTCAAAGAAGATGGGATCTGGATACCGGATGCCTATCCGAAAAAGCGCAAGACCAAGAAACGGAAATCCAAAATGAATAAAGAGTTGGCGATTGTCGATGTGGAATAATGTTGAACAGCGTATTAACCGTGCTTTAAACGGTATTCGAAAAGCCTTCCGTGGGGTGTTAACCCGTGTCAATAGCAGCGGCCAGGTACAGACTCTGCAGGGGGAAGGACTTGCTGGCGAACAGCTGCAGGACAACGAACTGTTCCAGCATTACGGGTTCACCTCTCATCCTTTGCCAGGGACAACTGCTATTGTGCTCCCCCTGGGCGGCCTAACCTCCCACGCGATTGTTATTGCTACCGAGCATGGTATTTATCGCCTCAAGGAATTGCGGCCAGGTGAGGTGGCATTATATACCGATGAAGGTGCAAAGGTTGTTCTTAAACGAGGCCGTATTATTGAAGTGGATTGCGATATATACCGCGTTAATTGTAAGACCTATGAGGTTAACGCGGAGAATAACGCAGACTTTAATACCCCGATGGTCAATGCCAGCCAGGAAGTGACCGCGCAAGAAAAAATAACCGGCAATGGGGGTATGGCAATTAAGGGTGGTAATGGTGCAACCTTTGAGGGTAATATCAAGCAGCAAAGTGGCAGCTTTAATACCGATGGCGATGTGAAAGCAGGTTCAGTCTCCCTCGTTGGCCATGAGCATCCTAACGGCGAAGGCGGAAATCCAACCGGCAAGCCAATTCAATAATGCACTGAACCCCTTCACCTGATTTATTCCCCCTCCAGCCGCCACTATGGCGGCATGGAAATGCACATTGATCCACTCTCAGGCGATTACTCAGGCCAGCTTACTACGCTGGCAAACGCTGTTTATTTACGCCTAAAGACGCCGCTCGGTTCCTATTGGGCTATTCCCTCTTTGGGATCGCTTCTACATACCCTCAAGCGTGAGAAGGATGTCTCACGTGTGAACAAGTTGGCCGTGCAATATTCCGAGCAGGCACTGCAACCCATTATTGATGATGGCCGGGCCACGAAAATAACGATAACGGCATCACGACCTAAACCAGGTTGGATGGTCTTGTTGATCGTCGTAGAGAGTGCCAGCGGCCAGGAAACATTTAAGCATCCAGTGAGGGTCATCTAATGCCGCATTTTACCCCCGATATTGCTGCCATCCGCGATGCGCTGTTGCGTGATATCCGTAACCAGTTACCCGATGCCAACGTCGGCGAGGACAGCGACTATTTTATTCGAGCTGCCTCGGTGGCCAGTGTGGCCGAGGGGATCTATCAGGATCAGGGTTGGATTGTCCGGCAAATCTTCCCGGATACGGCCGATACCGAATACCTGGAGTTGCATTGCAGGACACGTAATATCACGCGTAAAGCCGCTAACACGGCATCAGGGCCAATTTCATTAACCGGCGAACCACGAGCTACTGCAGCAGCCGGGTTGACGATTACCCGTGATAGCGCGTCCTGGTCAACCATTGAAGCGGTTACCCTGGACGCTAGCGGGAACGGTACGGCCATAGCACGTGCCAGCGTTCCCGGCGCAAGCGGGAATACTGCTGCAGTAATGTCGGGGATGTTGACCACAACACCGAATGGCTTCGATAGCACGGTGATAATTGGTGTTATGGGCGGGGGTACGGATCAAGAATCTGACAGCGAACTGCTGGCCCGCCTGCTGGAAGTGATCCGCCGCCCCCCTGCAGGCGGTAACAAGTACGATTACAAGCGTTGGGCTCTGGAGGTTGCAGGCGTGTCGTCTGCTTATGTTTATCCTTTACGCCGTGGCTTGGGTACTGTGGACGTTCTGATCACCTCAGCCGATGGCTTGCCGTCTGCTGAGGTCATAGAACGAACATGGGCATACATCGAGGAATTACGTCCCGTCACCGCAAAAGATTTTATTGTTCTTTCGCCATCAATTAAGATATTCAATATCGACATTAAAGTATCGTTAAATGGATTAACGGTCGAAGACGCCACCGAACAGATTAAAAAAACGCTGGAAAATTTCGTTAACCGTTTAGAACCTGGTGCAACTTTTGTTCGCAGCCAGGCAGGAACACAAATTTCACTTATAGCCGGTATTGTTGATTGCGAGATTACCTTTCCGCACACCAATGTCGTACCCGTTATTGATGCATTTAAAGTGGAATGGTTAAAACTGGATGAAATCACAGTGAGCCTACTATGAGTTACGGCACGTTGTTATCTCTGTTACTGCCTCAGGAGAGTTACAGCGTTGAGCAACCTCATTTAGCGGCTGAATTACATGCCGAAGGTAATGCGCTGGATAAAACGGTGTTTTATGCCAAACAAGCATTAAATGGCGTCACGCCTTTTTTTGCTGGTGACTTGCTCGCCGATTGGGAACGGGTTGTTGGCCTTACTCCAGCAATTGACGAGTCGTATCAATCTCGTCTGGCGCATGTACTTGCCAAACTGTCAGAAGTCGGTGGGCTCAGCATTCCATATTTTACGCAACTTGCCGCGAATATGGGCTATACCATTACTATTGATGAGTTTGAACCATTTCGGGCTGGTGTTAACAGAGTCGGTGATACGATTTACTCAGCGGATATTATATGGGTATGGCGAGTTAACTTACGTAACTTTGTCATTCCGGCATTTAGATTCATGGCGGGATTATCTGTTGCAGGTGAACGCTTGACCATGTTTGGTGATCCAGTTATTGAAAATATGTTCAATGACCTGAAGCCAGCGCATACATTCGTTTACTTTACTTACTCTGATTCAGAAATAGGGTTGTTGTTTTACGACGGCGTTATCTCGTTTGACGGCAGTCATGACTTTTAAAATCAATGGATACTTTATGAAGAATACTATCCCCCCAATTGATTCTGTAGATGGCCTGTTTCACGATGGTAACCCGATGACAGGCGCACTGGGTACTATCGTCACTGCCGAGTTCTTGAATAACGTTCAAGGAGCAACAATCAGCACCCAAAATGAAATTATTTCTGTATTAAATAAAGCAGGGTTGCAGGCTGATAGTAATAAAAACGATCAACTCCTAGCCGCATTAACTCTACTGATCGCGACGGGTGGATTGTCTGTTGCGCCTACAGGGATGCCAATACCGTGGCCCAGTGACACTATCCCTACTGGTTTTGTATTAATGGTTGGGCAAACATTTGATAAAAATCAATTTCCGTTACTGGCCCTTGCGTACCCTACAGGGATTATCCCAGATATGCGTGGCTGGGTGATAAAGGGAAAGCCGTCAAGTGGTCGGAATCTTTTATCCCAGGAGCTAGATGGCAATAAATTACATACGCACACGGCCAGTTCAGACACGGTTAATTTGGGGACTAAATACACCAGCACGTTTGATTATGGGACGAAATCTACGACAGCGGATGGCAGTCACGTTCATGGTGGTGTTCCTGCAAAAACTTGGAATTACCAGTTGGGAGGGAATAATACTGTTAAATTTCATCCCAATGATGAAGGTTCCACAGATGCTGCTGGAACTCATAGTCACCTTGTGCCAATTGGTGCGCATAGCCACTCTGTTGATTTGGGGTCGCACGGTCACAATATCACCGTCGCAGCTGTCGGTAATACTGAAACCACTGTTAAAAACATTGCTTTTAACTATATTGTGAGATTAGCATAATGAATACATTTAATGATGAAAGTCAAACCGTTCGTGTATATAACTACAGAGCTGATACAGGTGAGTTCGTTAGTGAGAGTGATGCTTTTATCCCAGCAGGGACGGGATTACCTGCTTATTGCACAAGGTTACTTCCACCAGTTGCAAAATTAGGCTATGCCATTGTCTTTAATGGGACAAGCTGGGGGGTTGTACAAGACTATAGGGGCCAAAGTGTTTACAGCATACTTGATAGTCTTTCATTTACTATTTCTGAGCTCGGCCCCCTCCCTGAGAATACTACACTCATCAAGCCTGATAGTATTTTTGACGAGTGGAATGGTAATGGGTGGGTTAAGAATGAGAAAAAAGAGATTGAATTTAACATCAAAAAATCGGAGGAAACAAGGTCTAATTTACTCTCTGATGCATCATTAAAAATTAGTTATTGGCAAACCAAGTTGCTCCTCGGAACCATCAAGGAAGATGAGAAGTCAATACTTTCCGTATGGATTGATTATATTGACGCTATTAATGCCATCGACTTATCAAAAGGTAACGATGTTGTATGGCCTGATTTACCAACAGTGTAAGCGAGTAAAAAGATGAGCAATAAAAATCCTCCTGGTTGGGTTGATTCAATCTATCAAATTAAAACGACTGACAGAGTACAAGGTGGGCCTAATGGTGTCATTAACGCCGCACCAATACAATTGGCACAGCGTACAGATGCATTAAAAGGCGGACTGAATTTTGTTACGACCTTATCTGGTGAGGATGTTCAATTTGTTGGCTCGTTTGCTGAGGGTTTTACATTAACGAATGCAAACCAGGCATTACGCAATTCTGATAGTACGTTTTATGTGTGGAACGGTCAGTTTGATAAAGTCGTCCCACCTGGTTCCACACCGGAAACTACGGGTGGCATCGGTGACCATGCGTGGAAAGATATCGCCAATCTGACGTTGCGTACCCAGGTAGCAGCAATCGATGGTTTGAAAAATATAGGCCGTTGCCCTGACATTGCAACATTGAGACAGACTGAACCAACCCAGGAAATGCAATTAATTGATGTAGCAGAGTATATGTCGGGATGGTTTCATGGTGGTGGCTATTATTCTTATGACGCAATGGATACGGAAAGTGAGGATAATGGAGGTAGTATTATTGTCACTAGCGGAGGAGCTCGCTGGAAGGCGTTAAAATCAGACTATCTACCAGGAGATTTTGGGGCTATCGGTGGTGATGAAGATGCCGATACTCGCGCACTTCAATTAATGTTTGATTCGAAGGAAAACATCGCGCCCGTTACAGGCGATTTCGCACTTAAAAATTTCAACCGGCCATCCGCCGGATTTGATAGCTGGATGACCTATAATTATACATTGCGGCTAGATGGCTACCACGGTTACTCAGATTTTAGCAAATCAACCATATCCCTTCCTGAGGGAGTTGCTCGAATAACTGCCGTTATCATTACCAATTCCAGCGGAACAATCGTGCTTCCAAAAATATTTGGTAATATGCAAGGCACAACTATGCCTTTTAATTATATTGATGATGGGGCAATCAGAGTTGGAGCAGGATGCAAGCATTTGACTATTGTTGGCTCTGGTATATATCACTATCCTGGACATGGCATTGTCGTGAGGCATTATTTGCAAGATGGTATTTCTTCACTAGATGAAGGAATTCCATATGACATTACTATTATTGCGAATGATATTCGCCACTGCTGGCAGTCTGGTATTGTTCTAATTACAGGTAACACTATTCGCGTCCGTGACTTTGATGTTCAGTATTCTGGCTCTACACAAAATGCTAACGGGCGAGTGGCAACAGTTGGGCATAATATACATTGTGAAGGTGTTGCAGGGGCTGGCGGGTTAAATAACCTCTTAAGAAATGTGTCTATTTACAATGGTAACTCATTCAATGCGCGTATGCATGGCCTGATGGCGCATACAGCTATTGACAATTTAAGAGTGTACGATAACAACTTCCAGTATAACGTTTTAGATGGTGCTAGGTATGAAGGGGCGACACATAGCCTTCGTTCGAATGGAAATAAATACTCAAATAATGGAAGTCGCGGGGTTACGTTTAATAACGGCTCACTGACTGCTGCTGGTTTCCCAGAAAAGCAACACGATGCTTGGTTTAGTGACACGTATGAACATAATGGTGATGATGGGTTTACAGATTTGTCTGGTAGTAAAGGGCTGAATATATCGGGCACAATTGGACTAAATGGCGGGCACGGTATTACATTGCAAGAGAATGGATTGCAGACGCTAAGCAACATGGTTATCTACAACAATGGTAAAGGAGCAACATCACAAAAATACGGCATAAATGGTGGTGCGTCGTCATATTCAAACATCAGAATTTATAATGATGATCCGGCATTGTACAACCAAAAAGCGTTCAACTTTAGAGGGGTTTGCTCCGCAAGAGGAATTACTACCGACGAAAATTCTTCAACATTTGATGTTCTTGACGGTCATCCCGGTAACTTCCCAGAAAACGACGGGAACTTACGTCTAAGTAGCGTTTATGGACGCATCGTAGGACGGAAGATGTACGTTATGAACAAGGGTGCTGGCGGTTGGAGGATGCCAAACACTTACGATCATATTGAAATTGGTTTTACAGCACCTGCCGACATGCTCTTCCCCGCGCCAACAGAGAAAAATACTCAGGTTTCTTTCACTCTAGCAATCACAACCGGAGTGGCCTATGTGAAGATTCTACAAGGACAGGGGACAGTTAATGGAGTTACTCAGTTTGAAGTCAAAGGGGGAGTTTCGTATAAGCTATTGTATGATTCGTCGACAAATTTAAAGGTGACTGTAATTTAAATTTACGCTTAGGCGATTTATTTTGCACTACCAGAAAACCGTGATTCTATAGTGCAAAATTTAGCAGCTATTAGTGCAAAAAAAAACGCCGCGCTACAACCGCCGTCACGCTGCCAGTGATGGAGACTGCCCCGGCAACCGAAACCGTTCAGCTATGGGATTAAGCATGGAGAAAATTACCTCGTTCTTTGCCTATGCGGTGGCCGTGATGTTGGCCTGGGTGGGCAAGTATTCTGCGCAGGATATTGCGCTGATTGTCGGTGCTACGGTGGGGGTGGGCACCTTTGCCATCAACTGGTATTACCGCCGGAAAAGCTATCTGTTGCTCAAGCGGGCCGGTGTTCAAAAGGAGGTTATCGATGTCCTCAATCGTTAAGCGTTGCAGCGTGGCGGCGGTGCTGCTGTTGGCTGTACTGTTGCCTGACTTTTCGCAACTGCGCACCTCGCTAGGTGGGCTGGAGCTGATTGCCAACCTGGAAGGGTGCCGCCTGAGTCCATACCAGTGCAGTGCCGGGGTATGGACTAGCGGCATTGGCCACACCGCCGGGGTTAAGCCGGGGCAAGTCATCAGCGAGCGCGACGCTGCTGTCAATCTGGTGGCGGATGTTATGCAGGTTGAGCGCAGGCTTGCGCAATGTATGCAGGTGGTCATGCCGCAGCCGGTTTACGACGCGGTGGTCAGCTTTGCTTTTAACGTCGGCACCGGGGCGGCGTGCAAGTCCACGCTGGCGCATTTCATCAATCAGCAGCAATGGCCGCAGGCGTGCAATCAGCTCCCGCGTTGGGTGTATGTCAATGGCGTGAAGTCTGCCGGGCTGGCCAACCGGCGCGCCAGTGAGCGCACGCTGTGCATGACGGGGGCGCAATGAAAACGTTGATTACGTTGCTGGTGCTGGCCGTCGTGGCGGTGTGGTGGATAGGGCGGGAAAACCGCGAACTGACCCGCTCACTGTCCGACGCAACCCAAACCATCGGAAAGCAAAAAAAAGCGCTGCAAGTCTCGCAGAAAGCGCTGACAGAACTGGAGGCCCGCACTCGCAGCAACGAGCGGGCGCAGGTGCTGTTGCGTGAGCAGCGTGACACCGCCGAGGCATTGGCTAACCGCCGCAATCAAACCATCACGAGGCTCCTCAATGAGAATGAAGCTCTGCGCCGCTGGTATGTTTCTCCTCTGCCTGATGATGTTATCAGGCTGCACCGCCGCCCCAGATTTGCCACCCCCGACGATTATCTACGCTGGATGTCCGAGGGTCAGCAGTTGCCCGATACCGGAAAGCCAACCGACCACCAACGGGGCGTTAAGTGAGGATGTCCGCCAGCTTGAGCGCGCCTTGGTGAGCTGCGCGCAGCAGGTCGAGACCGTGAAACACTGCCAGGAGGAATTAGATGCTCAAGCCGAAAAGCCTGCGCAAAGCGCTGAATGACGCAGTGCCGGTGCTGAAAGCCAACCCCGAAATGCTGCGCATCTTTATCGACAGCGGGTCGATTGGGGCCACATTGGCGGCCTCGTTGTCGTTCGAAAACCGCTACACGCTCAACGTGGTGGTAACGGATTTCACCCGTGACCTTGATTTGCTGTTGGTGCCAGTGGGGGCATGGTTACGGGAAAACCAACCCGACATCATGACCACTGACGAGGGCAAAAAACAGGGCTTTACCTACATCGCCGACATCAACAATAACGACAGTGTTGACGTGAGTATCAGCCTGCGCCTGACTGAGCGCACGATTGTCAAAGAGGTTGACCGGGCGTTGCATGTGTCGCACGCCCCAGAGCCACCACCGCCGGTGCCGGTGGTGCGCCCTATGCAACTCTACATCCACGGCGAGCTAGTGAGCGAATGGGATGAGTGAGCTTAAACCCTTTGATGACAAGCTGGCGGCACTGATTGCCAGTCTGTCACCGGCCAGCCGCCGCAAGATGGCAGCCGAGATTGCCAAGCAGCTCCGCGCCAGTCAGCAGCAGCGCATCAAGCGCCAGCAGGCACCCAACGGCACCCCGTATGCCAGTCGCCGCCAGCCGGTGCGTGGTAAAAAGGGCCGGGTTAAGCGGGCTATGTTCGCCAAGCTGCGTACCAATCGCTACATGAAAGTCTCTAGCAGCAGTAACGAGGCGTTAGTTGAGTTTGTTGGTCGGGTGCAACGCATTGCGCGGGTGCATCAGGAGGGATTGATAGATAAACCAACTAAATATAGTAAAAAAATGAGGTATGAAAAACGTGAACTGCTTGGCTTCCAAATTGATGCTCGAGATCAAATCTTAGAAATAATTGCGGATAACATTGCAAGCTTGTGTTGAAGTTTTTCTGGGCCTACTACACTATGTATGAGTCTAATAATAGAGTGGGAACTCTTATGAAAATTGCGATATTGATAGGTGTAAGCGATTATAAAACTCAGGATAACCTTATAGCAAGTAAAAAAGATGTATTCCTGATGAGGGCGATTTTAACGGCTGGCGGATTATATGACTCAATTTTATTTATCGATGACCAGACAAATACACAAGAAGTTAAAAGAAAGTTGACTGAATTCATTAAAGATAATATAGGTAATGAAATTGATGAGTTGTTCTTTTATTTTAGTGGGCATGGATATTTTAATGGCTCTGAGTTTCATTATGTAATGTCAGACTTTGAAGCAAAGAGAATGAAAGCGACGTCACTTGAAAATTCAGAGCTTGACGTGATGATTAAATCATTGTCACCATCGCTTACCATAAAGATAGTAGATGCTTGTAATTCTGGTGTGCCCTATATTAAAGATCCACTAGCATTGGAAAAGTACATAGATAGTTCTAAGCAGGGGTTCGATAGATGTTACTTCATGCATTCCTCTGGAGGAACGCAATCATCTTACGCTGACAACAATCTCAGTTATTTTACTAGGGCGATTGGTGAGGCTGTACTGAATGTAAGTAGTGATAAAATTAGATATAAAGATATTATAGATTACGTTTCTGATAAGTTTGATGGTAATGATGGGCAAACCCCTATTTTTATAAATCAAGCACCCTTTACTGAGGTTTTTTTAAATATAAGGCCTGATTTTAAAAAGGAAATAGAACAGCTTTTATTAAATTATTCACCTGAGGTTGAGATGGCCTTCGGGTCCAAGAAGTTATCACTAAAGGAACTTATTGAGCAAGACGCTAGGAGGTATTTCACGAAGGAAAGAGCCATGGTTGTATATAATGAAATATCTAATTTGATTTTAAGTAAATTCACCTTGAGTGGGGAGTTAAAAGACTTATTCGATTTGCAGGTAATGAAACACTCTAATTATAATATGATGCCTAATCCAAAAATGATCGCTGGGTGGGTGAATAAAAACAATGATGAATTGTTTGTTAAGGTCATTTTGGGAAGGGAGAATGTGACTAGAAAAGTAAGGAAAGTCAACTCTTTTTCAGCACTCACTATACAGGCCATGGGCTATTCTGATGAGGATAATTATAGACTTGTAAATGAAACGGTTAGCGTCCCCGTTAGTATAGAAGCTACAACTGACGTTGATTATAATGTGATGGAGGTGTTTGCAAAGTCTAAATACCCAAACCTGAATAGTATGGTGATGTATATATTACCATTGCTATCCAGAACAAAGGTGGTTATTTTCTCGACGGTTGCGCACTATAAGTCGTCAGATTGGGATGCGGAAAGTCTAGTGGCAGAAAGTAGCAAGTGGGTCACGAAAAACATTGAATTATGTAAGACTGAAGAACTCGCTGAACATATCTCAGAACTGGTAACATCTTTTGAAGACTCCATTATTACTCCATTAATGGATACTTTCAGCCCTTTGAACTCTCAAAGTCACGAGAGTACTGAAAATAGTTAGTCTTGTTGTCTGAGCTTCCATACCTGCCATATTAATTGCCGCTGGATCTTTCTGGCGGCATCCTTTCCCTATGAAAACACTCGAAACCCTCTCAGAACTGGCTCGCGCAGTGCGCAACCTCATCCGCATCGGCGTCGTTGTTGATGTCGATATCGATGAGGCACGTTGCCGCATCCAAACCGGTGGCAATACTACCGACTGGTTGAACTGGCTTACCTGCCGCGCCGGGCGCTCGCGCACATGGTGGGCACCGTCCATTGGCGAGCAGGTGCTTGTGTTGGCTCTCGGTGGTGAGCTGGATACCGCTTTTGTGCTGCCGGGTATTTATTCCGATGACAATCCGCCGCCGTCGGTCTCTGCCGATGCGTTCCACGTCAGTTTTCCTGATGGCGCTGTGATTGAGTACGAGCCGGAAACCGGCGCGCTCACTGTCACCGGCATCAAAACGGCGAACGTGACCGCCTCCGAGTCGGTCACCGTTACGGTGCCGGTGGTGACGATCAACGCCAGCGAGAAAATCACCCTGGCCACGCCGGAGGTGGTCTGCACCCACAAGCTGACCACCGGCACGCTGGAAGTGCAGAAAGGCGGCGAGATGAAAGGGAATATCAGCCATTCCGGCGGCACCTTCAAATCTAATAACGTGCAGATAGATAACCACGGCCACGGTGGCGTGCAGAGCGGCGGTGGCTGGACGGAGGGCACAAAATGACGGCGCGCTACAGCGGCATGAGCCGCGACACCGGCATCGAGTTAACCGACCTTGACCACATTCGCCAAAGCGTGCGTGACATTCTCATCACACCGATTGGATCGCGCGTGATGCGCCGTGAGTACGGCTCTTTGCTATCAGCCCTGATTGACCAGCCGCAAAACGCAGCGGTCAAGCTGCAAGTGATGGCCGCCTGCTACGTGGCAATCCTGAAATGGGAGCCGCGCATCAGCCTGACGGCCATCACGTTCGAGAGCTATTTCAATGGCCAAATGGTCGTTGATATCACCGGCGAGCGCCGCGACGCCAGCGGCACATTTTCCTTAACCGTCCCCTTGAGCTGATAACTATGCCAACCATCGATTTAAGCCAGCTCCCCGCCCCGGATGTGGTGGAGGCGTTGGATTATGAAAGCCTGCTAGCCGAGCGCAAAGCAACGCTGATTTCTTTGTATCCGGTAGACCAGCAGGAGGCTATCGCGCGCACCCTGGCGTTGGAGTCCGACCCTATTGTCAAGCTGTTGCAGGAAAACGCCTATCGCGAGCTGATGCTGCGCCAGCGGGTGAATGAGGCGGCACGTGCGGTGATGGTGGCCTTTGCTACCGGCAGCGACCTCGACCAACTCGGCGCGAATGTTGATACCCCTCGATTGGTAATTACGCCTGCTGATGACACCACGCTACCCCCGACACCGGCGGTCATGGAATCCGATAGCGAGTATCGGGTGCGCATCCCGCAGGCATTTGAAGGCATTAGCGTTGCCGGGCCATCCGGTGCCTATGAGTACCATGGCCGCGCTGCCGATGGTCGGGTAGCTGACGTGAAAGCAATCAGCCCGAGTCCGGCCTGCGTGACTATTTCGGTGTTGTCGCGGGAGGGTAACGGCACGGCCAGTGCTGACTTGCTGGCCGTGGTCACTCACGCCTTGAATGACGAGAACGTGCGCCCGGTGGGTGACCGCGTGACCGTGCAATCCGCGACCATCGTCAAGTATGCCATTGAGGCGGTGCTTTATCTCTACCCAGGCCCGGAGGCGGCCCCCATACAGGCCGCAGCCGAGGCCAAGCTCAAACGCTACATCACCGCACAGCACCGGCTAGGGCGTGACATTCGCCTGTCAGCCATCTATGCCGCACTGCACGCGGAGGGGGTGCAGCGGGTGGAGTTGAAAAAGCCGCTGGCCGATATCGTGCTGAATAATACCCAGGCGTCGTTTTGCGAGCAGCACCGCATCACTGTCGGGGGTTCTGATGAGTAACCGCCTGTTACCGGTTGGCTCCTCGCCGCTGGAGGTGGCCGCCGAAAGGGCCTGCGCCGAACTGGCGCGCGTGCCGGTGCCGTTGCGTGACCTGTGGAACCCGGCAACCTGTCCGCTCAATCTGCTGCCTTATCTGGCCTGGGCGTTCTCGGTTGACCGATGGGATGAGAGTTGGTCGGAGACCGCCAAGCGTAACGTGGTGACCTCGGCGTTTTACCTGCACCGCCACAAGGGCACCATGGGTGCCGTTCGCCGGGTCGTGGAGCCGCTCGGCTATCTCATCAAAGTCTACGAGTGGTGGCAAACCAATGACCCGCCCGGCACCTTTCGGCTGGATATCGGCGTGCTGGAAACCGGTATCACCGAGGAAATGTATCTGGAGATGGAGCGGATGATTGCTGATGCCAAGCCGGTCAGTCGCCACCTTATTGGCCTCAATATCGTGCAGGACGTTAACGGTCCTATTTACACCGGCGTCGGCATTTACGATGGCGACACGATTACCGTTTACCCCGGATAACAAGCGAGAAATCATGAGCAAATACAAAGCTATTCTGACCACCGCCGGGGCGGCAAAGATTGCAGCCGCCAGCGCAGGCGGCAAGCCGTTGAAGATTGACCGGTTGGCTGTCGGGGACGGTAACGGCAAGTTACCCACGCCTAGCCCGGCACAAGCCAAGCTGATTAATGAGCGCTACCGCGCAGCACTTAACTCGCTGACCGTTGATAAGGCCGCGCCAGACCGGCTTATTGCCGAGTTAATTATTCCGGCCAGCGTGGGCGGCTTCTGGCTGCGAGAAATGGGCCTGTATGACGCGGATGGCGTGTTGATTGCGGTCAGTAATATGGCTGAGTCCTACAAGCCAAAGCTGGAGGAGGGCAGCGGGCGCACGCAGACCCTGCGAATGGTGCTGATTGTCAGCCACACCGAGGCCATCACGCTGATTGTCAGCGGCGATATGGTGACGGCCACACGCGACTTTGTGGCGGCGGCGATTGATGATCATGCCAGGTCCCGCAACCATCCCGACGCTACCACGGCGGCCAAGGGGTTTGTGCAACTGAGCAGCGTCACCAACAGCGCCAGCGAAGCTCTGGCGGCCACGCCCAAAGCGGTCAAAGCGGTGAGTGATGCGGCGGTGAAGCTGACGCAAAATCTGGCTGATTTGCCGGATAAAGCCAAAGCACGCGCCAGCCTGGGGCTAAAGTCTGCCGCTCTTTGTGAGACTGGCGAGGCGGCCGGGCAGGTGTTAACCGCCAACAAGGCGTTTGGCTTGGGCCTGGGGCAGTCCAACCTAAGACACCGGCTTACCGACTTGGCCGGGGCGAATGCTTTCACCGGTTTTACCTGGACAAACAGTGATGATCCAGACGCACCACCCTTCACCGGCACTGCTGGCATCATCAATCATGCTTGGCGTGCGTCCACTACGGGAGATCCTTATACATTGCAAGTGGGGTGGCGCGATGGTCGCATGGCCTTTCGCACCAAAGAATCCAATAGGGATTTTCTAGGCTGGAGTGAGTTACTGCATACTGGAAATGGTTATACAGCGGCGCAAAGTGATGGCAAGTATGCGCTGCGTTCCATCAAGGTGAATGGCAAGCCGTTGAGTGCCGATGTCAATCTGCTGGCTGGGGATGTCAATGCCTGGAACAAAAGCGAGGCGGATGGCCGTTACCTGATGCTATCGGGAGGGACGGTAAAAAAGCTGACAGTCAAAACCGGCTCCACCGGCACGGAAAACATCGCGATGCTGATTGATGGTGTAGAGCATACGCCCTTTGTGTTGAAGCGTAGCACTGCCACCGCCAATTTATCCATTGGCTTTCAGCTCGGTGGCGGTGCGCCGCTGTATCGACTTGGCATTAATGACAAAAATAATCTGTGTTGGGGCACTGAAGCAAATCAGGCTGCCAATGCCACAATTTATCACACTAAAAATAAACCCACTGCCGCAGATGTAGGGGCGTTGACTGATGCCCAGGCGTTACAAAAATATGCACTGCGCTCCATCAAGGTGAACGGCAAGCCCTTATCGGCTGATGTGAATTTAGTGGCGGCGGACATTAACGCCTGGAATAAGACCGAGTCGGACTCCCGCTATTTGATGAAGAGTGGCGGCCAGTTAACGGGGGTAGTGAAAACCAGCGCGGAAATCCAATCCACGTCCTCAGATAACTACCGATTAATTGGTGGCGATTATGGGACGTACTGGCGTAATGATGGCAACAGTCTGTATTTGCTGATGACTAATGCCAAAAACCAGTACGGGGCATACAACGGACTGCGCCCGTTGGCAGTCAACGTAAAAAATGGTGATGTGGTTTTAGGCCATAACGCCAGTGTTAGCGGCAACCTTAAGGTTGGACAAGCAACACACTCTGCTGACGGCAATATTTTGGGTAGCCGCTGGGGTAATAAATGGTTATGGGATGCGGTGATTGAGCAGGTCAATAGTCGAGTTGACTGGAACTCATTTAACAATCGCACCCATGTGGCCGGTGATCGCAATGCGTGGTGGTACAAGGACGAATTGACGGGGTTCATTATCCAGGGCGGTGTGGTTAATCGTGTTGATTATGCTAACTGGGTTGGGTTCCCCCGTGGCTATGCGCGGCAGTGCTTCTGTGTGCAACTGACGCTTATCAGCTCCACCGGAACTTGGTTCGGTGATAGTCGGGTCAATATTCAGGCGCGCGATATGGACAACAACGGGTTTAACGCAATGATGGATGGTCAAGAGCAGGTGGTGTTCTGGCAGTCGGTGGGGGTGTAAGGATGAGTTACGGATACAGCGCAACGACGAATACGTTTTATGTGATTGAGGAAAAGGATGATTTTCAGGCAAACGGAACGTGGCCAGATGATGTCACGCCGATCACCGATGAAGAATGGAACACCTACCGCGTACAGGGGCAAAGGGGGAAAGTCCGTGGGGCGGATGCGCAGGGGCGACCTTGTTGGATTGATGCCCCCCAGTTAACACCCTTGCAGCAAGTAGAGATTGCGTCCTGGGAAAAGGCCGCGCGGTTGGAGATGGCGGGTAAGGCGATCGCCCCTCTTCAGGATGCGGATGATTTAGGGGTAGCGACGGCAGAGGAAAAAGCGCTTTTACTGGCCTGGAAGCGTTACCGGGTGCTGATTAACAGAGTGGATACTGAAAGCGCGTCAGATATTGACTGGCCAACCATCCCGGATGCCTGATAGAAAAACAGCCCGCAAATTTTGCGGGCTGTTCTCTGTAGCGCGGTATTTCCCTGATGTTGCCGCGTCGAGGTCAACCCTAACCCGTTAGCCCAAAACCTGTCTAATCGATTAGATAGATCAATGCAGTCATATTGATCGGCGAAAACGATCGTCATGAAGTAATCCCCCTCCCAATCCCTGCGCGCCGTTGTTTGGTGGGCCTTCCAACGCTGTTGACGTGCGCGCGACCCCGCGTGGCGGCAAGCTGTCCACACCAAACAACCACGGAGTAAACTCAATGAGTGACTACCATCACGGCGTGCGAGTCATTGAAGTCAACGACGGCACCCGCGTGATTTCAACTGTTTCAACCGCCATTGTTGGCATGGTCTGTACTGCTAGCGATGCTGATGCGGCCATGTTCCCGCTCAATGTCCCGGTATTGATTACCGATGTGCAGGCGGCGGTAGGCAAGGCCGGTAAAAAAGGCACGCTGGCTGCTGCGTTGCAGGCCATCGCTGACCAGTGCAAGCCGGTCACGGTGGTGGTGCGTGTGGCCGAAGGTAAAGACGCTGCCGAGACCACGACCAATATTGTCGGCGGCGCAAATGCTACCGGCCAATATACCGGCATCAAGGCGCTATTGACGGCGCAGGCGGTCACCGGCGTTAAGCCGCGCATCCTTGGCGTGCCGGGGTTGGATACAAAAGAGGTGGCCGCCGCACTGGCCACGGTCTGCCAGTCCTTGCGCGCCTTTGGCTACATCAGTGCCTGGGGCTGCAAAACTATCTCTGATGCCCTCAAATACCGCGACAACTTTGGCCAGCGCGAACTGATGCTGATTTGGCCTGATTTCCTTGCCTGGGATACCACGGCGAACGCCAGCAATACAGCCTACGCCACCGCGCGCGCCCTTGGCTTGCGCGCCAAAATCGACCAGGAGCAAGGCTGGCACAAAACCCTGTCCAACGTCGGCGTTAATGGTGTGACCGGTATCAGCGCCTCGGTGTTCTGGGATTTGCAGGCACCCGGCACCGATGCCGACTTGCTCAACAAGGCAGGGGTCACCACCCTTATCCGTAAAGATGGTTTCCGTTTCTGGGGTAACCGCACTTGTTCTGATGATCCGCTTTTCCTGTTTGAAAACTACACCCGCACCGCGCAAGTGTTGGCTGACACCATGGCCGAAGCGCATATGTGGGCGGTGGATAAACCGGTCACGGCCACGCTTATTCGCGACATCATTGACGGCATCAAGGCCAAATTCCGCGAGCTGAAAAGCAATGGTTACATCATTGATGCGGATTGCTGGTATGACGAAAGCGCCAACGATAAGGAGTCGCTGAAAGGCGGGAAACTGTTTATTGATTATGACTATACGCCAGTGCCGCCGCTGGAAGATTTAACCCTGCGCCAGCGTATCACCGATAAGTATCTGGCCAATCTGGCCGCCGCCGTCAACAGCTAAGAGGACGTTTAATAATGGCACTCCCGCGCAAACTGAAATACCTCAACCTGTTTAACGACGGCCTGAGCTACATGGGTATTGTCAGCTCGGTGACCTTGCCGAAACTGACCCGCAAGCTGGAGAACTATCGCGGCGGCGGCATGAACGGCAGCGCCCCGGTGGATTTTGGCCTGGACGATGAGGCGCTAAATGTGGAATGGGCCATCGGCGGTTTGCCTGATGACGCCCTGTGGGGGCAGTACGCTGCCGCCAGTGCGGCCACCGTGCCGCTGCGCTTTTGCGGCTCTTACCAGCGTGACGACACCGGCGACGTGGTGGCCGTCGAGATTGTGCTGCGTGGTCGCCATAAAGAAATGGATTTTGGCGAGCAGAAACAGGGTGAGGATACCGAGACCAAAATCACCACCCAATGCACCTATTACAAGCTGACGATTGACGGCAAAGAGCGCATCGAAATCGACACCATCAACATGATTGAGCGCGTGAACGGTGTCGATATGTTGGAACGCCATCGCCGCAATATCGGCCTGTCGTAATGCACCGACGGTCAGCGTGGCTGGCCGCACCTTTTCCCCCTGTTAAATAAGTGAGAGAACCCCATGAGCAAAGCAGATAAAGCAACACAAAACCCGAACGTGGTCACCCTGGATA
Source organism: Serratia sp. 14-2641 (assembly GCF_001692375.1). Taxonomy (NCBI): domain Bacteria; kingdom Pseudomonadati; phylum Pseudomonadota; class Gammaproteobacteria; order Enterobacterales; family Yersiniaceae; genus Serratia; species Serratia sp. 14-2641. The sequence continues at coordinate 208,906 of NZ_LXKR01000066.1, forward strand.
CGCCAGTCAAGCGTGGCGATACCCTGATTGAGTCGGTAACACTGATTAAGCCTAACGCGGGCACCCTGCGTGGTGTGAGTCTGGCGGCGGTGGCGGGGTCGGATGTCGATGCGCTTATCAAAGTCTTGCCGCGCATGACTTACCCGTCACTGACCGAAAGCGAGGTCGCTTTGTTGGAGTGGGCTGACCTTGTGGCGCTGGCGGGTCAGGTCGTTGGTTTTTTGTCGCCGAATGCGGAACGCTAACGTTTCCCACCGGGATGTCGGTTGATGACCTGATAGCGGATATCGCGGTGATTTTCCACTGGCCGCCGTCAGAGCTTTACCCGATGAGCCTGATGGAGGTTATCAACTGGCGCGATAAAACGCTCCAACGAAGCGGACACGCGAATGAGTAACAACGTGAGATTGCAGGTGCTACTCAAAGCCGTTGACCAAGCCAGCCGCCCATTCAGGCATATCCAGACAGCGAGCAGGTCGCTGTCTGCGAACATCCGCACGACGCAGCAAGACCTCAAAAAACTGAATGCCCAAGCGCGGCGCGTTGAGGTTTTTCGCGAGTCGAGTGCGCAGCTTGCGGTCACGGGCCGAGCACTGCAAAAAGCCAAGCAGAATGCCGAGGCGCTGGCGGTTGCAATGAGAAGTACGGTCAGCCCCACCAATGCACAAGTAAAAGCGTTGGAGGCAGCCAAGCGATCGGCCTCCGAGTTGCAGCTCAAGCATAACGGACTGCGCCAGTCAGTGCATCGCCAGCGCCAGGAGTTGACGCAAGCAGGGATTAATACTCGCACGCTGGCCAATGACGAGCGCAGGCTTAGGGCTTCCATCAGCGACACCACCAACCAGCTCAATCGGCAGCGTGAGGCACTTGTCCGCGTCAGTCAGCAACAGGCGCGATTAAGCAATGTCCAGCGGCGTTATCAGGCCGGTAAGCAACTGGCGGGCAATGTGGCCGGGATGGGTGCTGCCGGGGTAGGGATTGCGACGACGGGCCTGTATGCGGCAGGCCGATTTATTGCGCCCGGCGTGGGTTTTGATAAGCAGATGTCGGCCACGCAATCCATTCTTGGCGTGGATAAAAGTGACGAGAAGCTCGTCAAAATCCGGCAGCAGGCGCGTGACATTGGTGGGTCGACAGCATTCTCGCCGATGGATGTTGCGCGCACACAGACGACGCTGGCCAAGTCGGGGTATAACGCCGACGCGGTGCTGGCGGCTACCGGTTCAACGGTAAATCTCAGTCTGGCCGCCGATGTGGATATCGCGCAGGCGGCTGACATCATCACCAACATGCAATCGGCCTTTAACCTGCCGATGTCGGATATTGAACGCGTTGCTGATGTGATGACCAAGGGGTTCACGTCGTCAAACACCAACCTCGTCGAGCTGGGTGAGGCAATGAAGTACGCCGCGCCAATTGCCGAGGCCGCCGGGGCTAGCATTGAAGATACCACCGCCATGCTGGGTATTTTGGCGGACAACGGCATCAAAGCCTCCATGGCGGGGACGGGCACTAGCGCCATCTTTAGTCGCTTACAGGCTCCACGTGGGCAATCCCCGACGGCCCTGGGTGAGTTGGGTGTCAAAACGCGGGACGGCAAAGGCAACATGCTGCCCGTTGAAAAAATCCTTAAATCCATTCACGCCTCATTCAAGAAAAACAAACTTGGTACAGCGCAGCAAGCGGAATACCTGAAAGTTATCTTTGGTGAGGAGGCCATGAAAGGTGCCGTTAAGCTCGTGGCTGCCGCCGGTAACGGGAAGTTAGCGGAGAAGCGCGCAGCAATCCAGGAGTCGAAAGGGACGACGGACAGGGTGGCGAAAGTCCAGACCGACAACCTTGACGGGGATTTAAAAAACCTTCAGTCGGCCTGGGAAGATGTACAGATTGAGGTGTTTGAAAAGCAGGACTCGGCACTGAGGCAACTGACACGCTCGGCGACTGAGTGGCTAACCACTGTTGGCAAATGGACAAAGGCAAACCCGGAGCTGACAAAAAAAATCTTTATGGTCACCACGGCCATCCTGGGTGTCATTGGTGTGCTGGGTGGGATTGGGTTGGTCGCGTGGCCAGTGATTGCCGGGATTAACGGTATCGTTGCAGCGGCGGGGCTGATGGGCACAATCCTCAGCGCCGCCGGTGGGGCCATCATGGCTGTGTTGGGGGCGCTGACGTGGCCGATTGTGGCCATAGGGGCTGCGTTTGTCGCCGGTGCGCTGCTTATCCGTAAATACTGGGAACCCATCAGCGCCTTTTTCAGTGGGGTGATTATCGGCATTTCTGAGGCGTTCGCCCCGATTGCTGCGCTGTTTACTCCGCTTAAGCCGATGTTTGATGCTCTCGGCGGCTGGCTCAAGCAGGCGTGGCAATGGTTCACTGACTTGCTCAAGCCGGTGAAGTCCAGCCAGGAGAGCCTTGATAGCTGCAAGAATGCCGGTGTTGAGTTTGGTCGTAAGTTGGCCGATGCGCTGATGCTGCCGCTTAAGGCGTTCAACAAGCTTAGAGAGGGGATTAAGTGGGTGCTGGAGAAGCTCGGCGTTATTAATAGCGAGTCCAGCGATATTGACAAGAAAGCGCAGAAAGCCAACGACTACGCCGCCGGGGCCGGTAGAGGTGGTTACTACCCTGTGGGCGGCGCGATGCCGGGGACGTATGTGCCGGTCAGCGCCGGGGGTGGGAAATCCTACACGGACAACAGCGTCAATAACTTCCACGTGGCAAGTGGCCACCCAGGCGGCATGACCGAAGCGCAAACCAAGCGGATGTTGTTGCAAGTGGTCGAGGAGCGCGAGCGCAAGGCCCGCGCGGCGCAGCGTTCAACATTGGCCAGCGACTAAAGAGGGGAAGTCACCATGATGTTAATCCTGGGGTTGTTTGTGTTTCGGCTTCAAACGCTGCCCTATCAGACCATGCAACGCAATGTCGATTATCGCTGGCCATCCAATAGCCGGATTGGTTTGCGTCCGGCGTTGCAGTTTCTCGGCGTCGGTGAGGAGAAAATCACGTTATCCGGGGTACTGATGCCGGAGATCACCGGCGGCAAAGTCTCGCTACAGCTCCTTGATGCGATGGCCGCCGAGGGGCGAGCGTGGCCGATGCTGGAGGGCACCGGCACGATCTACGGAATGTTTGTGGTCAACAGTGTCAGCGAGACCCGCACCGAGTTCTTTTCCGACGGCAGCGCCCGGCGCATTGAGTTTTCGCTCACGCTGACCCGCGTGGATGAGTCTCTGTTGGCGCTTTATGGGGATTTGCGGGCACAGGCTGAGGGTTTGCTCGGCCAAGCTCAGGGGCTGGCAGATAAGGCGGGTGCAGCAATGGGAGGGCTGTTGTCATGATGCCCGGTTTAACACTGGATGCGGGGGCAAAAGTCGCCCCGGCTTTTATGCTCACGATGCAGGGCAAAGACATCACGCAGAACATCAGCCCGCGCCTGCTGTTACTTTCGCTGGTTGATAACCGCGGCTTTGAGGCTGACCAGTTGGATATCGAACTGGATGATGCTGACGGACAGGTCATGATGCCGGTGCGTGGTGCGGTGCTCTCGCTGTTGTTGGGCTGGCAGGGGCAGCCGTTGGTCAACAAGGGCACTTTCACCGTGGACGAGGTGGAACACCGAGGCGCGCCCGACACGCTGACCATGCGCGCCCGTAGCGCGGACTTTCGTGGCACGCTCAATTCCCGCCGGGAGGAGTCTTATCACGACACCACCCTCGGTGCTGTGCTGGAGAAGATTGCCGCCCGCAATAAGCTGACGGCCAGTGTTGCCGAGGGGCTGGCCGGTATTGCCATCCCGCACATTGACCAGTCTCAGGAGTCTGACGCCAAATTCCTGACCCGTCTTGCCACGCGCAACGGGGCGGAGGTGTCGGTCAAGGCGGGTAAATTGCTGTTTCTCAACGGCGGCAGCGGGGTGACTGCCAGCGGCAAACCCATCCCGCAGGTGACCATTGAGCGCCGCGACGGTGACCAACATCAGTTTGCTATTGCTGACCGGGGAGCCTATACCGGCGTCACGGCCAAATGGCTACACACCAAAGACCCGAAAGCACCGCAAAAGAAGAAAGTCAAACTCAAGCGCAAGCCCAAGGTGAAGCACTTGCGCGCATTGCAACACCCTAAAGCCACCAAGCCAACGGCGAGCAAGATGGCACCGACAAAACCAAAGGAGGAGCGCGAAGGCGAGTATATGGCCGGTGAAGCTGACAACGTGTTTGCATTGACCACCATTTACGCGACTAAGACCCAGGCCATGCGGGCGGCAAAAGCCAAATGGGACAAACTGCAACGTGGCGTGGCTGAGTTCTCGCTCAATCTCGCCATGGGACGTGCGAATTTATATCCAGAAACGCCGGTGGCGGTAAAAGGCTTTAAGCGCGTCATAGACGAGCAGGCGTGGATTATCACTAAGGTAACCCACTCACTGGGTGATGGCGGCTACACGACGGCGTTAGAGCTTGAGGTGAGGCTTTCTGATGTTGAGTACGAAGAGGAAAAACAAAGTGATGATTAATTATTAATGTGTTGTTTTATAAAGAAAATATACTAAAATGTCTTTATCGAAACTGACCGGCAAAGGTGATAAATATGTTCCATTGCAACTTATGCGGTACTGCTGCACATGCTCGTTCTAGTCGTTACCTGAGCGAGAATACTAAGGAGCGTTATCATCAGTGTCAGAACGTCAATTGCGGACATACGTTTGTCACCATGGAGACTGTTGAGCGGTCAATCATGTCGCCCGGCAGGGTGAACCCGGTGCTGCCACACCCTAACCACTACGGTCAGCAAAGTATGTTGATGTAAGCGAATCGCCCCGGAAATCCGGGGCTTTTTTCGAAGTGTGGTCAATGCGTGGACACGCTATGAAATAAATCCTTTTATTTCATAATGATAACTGCATATTCCGGGGCCTCGTTCGAGGCCCTTTAATTATCTTAATTATCCTTAAATAAGTTAGCGTTGTTAATCATTTCACGGTGTGAGATTTTTAATCACCTTTAGCGGCATATTCCTGGGGTTTTAAACTATTTGGTCTGAGGTTGTTATCCCTCTACGAGATATTGCACTTCATATTTGTGCTATACCACTGTTATTAATTGAATTGTTGTGATTTCATTTATTGGTGAATAAAAATTTCATTAATGTTATTAATGTTACTCGCAAGGGAGCGTTGAAACCAAAGGGAGGCTATGGACGTGATGGTAATAGTTTTATTGATGGTGGTGTACGTTTCCATCGCTTTTGAGGTTGAAAGACGTAAGCGAATCTGTATTAGTCTTGGTCGAAAATATACCTACAGAAAGCGCATCAAGTTCAAAAGGAAGTGTGCGAGGTTAATCGATACGCTGCTTTTTCGAACATGATGCGTTGCGGTTTGCCATCTTTGGCAAAAAAAGCAGATTTTATGAGGTGAAATGCCCCGGAGAAGCGGGGCATTTTAGATGGATGACCATGTAGCCGCAGCTATTTGGCACCGTCAATGCCTGTTAACAGTCTGCACTGTTATCGATCTCGTCAAAATGTCGATCTAAAACCCGTGAGCAGACCCACGCTTTTGTGATCCTAACGATAAAAAGTGTCAAATCCGCTGTATGCATTCAGGGGTGGCTTTAGTATGGTTTTGGTTTGAGCATTCGCCAAAGGACATTGCCATGGAAAAAATCGACCTGCATATGCATTCCAACTACAGCGATGATGCAGATTTCCCGGTTGAGACGGTGATTGCACGCTGCCTGGCCAACGGCATCAGTACGTTGGCGGTGACCGACCATAATAATGCCAATTCGGTGCCGGAGGCCAAGGCGCTGGCATCGTCCAGCCTCAATGTCCTGTCCGGTATCGAGATCGACTGCACCTTCGCTGGGCGCAACTTCCACCTGTTGGGCTATGGGTTTACCCCCAGCAATGACTTTGTCGAAATCTATAACAATTTCAGTGCCATTCAACGGGAACTGACGCCGCAAAAGTTTGCCAAGCTGCGCGGGTTGAAATTCCATCTGGATGAGCAACGCCTGGAGCAGGTATGCGGTGGCGCTATCCCGCAGGAAGAGCAGATGGGCGAGGTGATACTCGAAGATCCACGTAATGATGGGCATCCGTTGCTGATGCCTTATCGCCCAGGAGGGGAAAGGGCCGATATGCCGTTAATCAACTTCTATTGGGACTTCTTTGGCCCAGGGAAGGTGTGCTATATGCCGGTCACCTATCCCGCCATGAGCCGCATGGTGGAAGTGATCCGCCATAATGGGGGAATACCGATCCTGGCGCATATCGGTGCCAACGTTAAACAGGACCATACCCAAGTCATCGATGAAATGCTGAAGATTGGTGTGATGGGGGTCGAGGTGTTCTCAAGCTATCATTCACCCGAATTGGCCAGCAAACTGTATGAGTTTACCGTGGGTCGCTCGGCGTTTGTTACCTGCGGCAGCGACTTCCATGGGCGTAACAAGCCAAAAATAGAAGTAGGGCAATGTGCCTACGGCCCGCAGCATATTGACGAAATACGCCGGTTTGTCGCCGCCGCCAGCGCCTAGGCATTGTTTCATTCCATAGCGTTTGTGAGCGGCATCGGCTGCTCACGAAGCGCGCAGTTAACCGCCGAAATATAGACCATTCCTGAGATTTTCTTTATCCTTTGCCGTCCTTTTATCAGGTAGGTGAATTTCTCTCGCCATTAATATCCTGTTTTATATAAACATTCTACGGAGAAGGGAGTTTCCGTCGGGCGCAATCGTTGGCGCTGTAGATTAAGGTAAGCTGTCTCATGAGTACGATTTCTCCAGAACATGGCAGGGTGGCCATTGCCCAAGCTGCCAAATGGAACAAGACCGACACCGTCTGGATGTTCGGGCTTTACGCCACGGCCGTGGGTGCCGGCACCCTGTTTCTGCCGATCAATGCCGGTCTGAATGGCCCGCTGGTGCTGCTATTGATGGCACTGTTCGCTTTCCCTCTGACCTATTTACCCCATCTGGCGCTAACCCGCTTTGTCCTTTCCGGCTCCAGCCGTGATGGCAACATTCAGGACGTGGTGGTCGAGCATTTCGGCGTGTTAGCCGGCAAGATCATTATGGTGCTGTACCTGATGGCGTTTTTCCCCATCGTGCTGGTCTACAGTATTTCCATCACCAACGCGTTGGACAGCTTCCTGACGCACCAATTTCACTTCGCCCCGGTCCCCCGCATCTGGTTGAGTTTGGCGGTGGTGGTGGTGCTCAATCTGGTGCTGTTGCGTGGAAAGGATACGATCGTGGCCGCAATGGGTGTTCTGGTTTTCCCATTGCTGGTGTTTCTGATGGGGATTTCGCTGTATCTGGTACCCACCTGGCAGACCGAGAACTTTGTCAGTGGTTTGGCCAACACCCAATTTGACAGCCCCGACCTGTGGCATTCGCTGTGGTTGGCGGTCCCGGTCATGGTATTTTCCTTTAGCCACGCGCCGATCATTTCGTCGTTCGCTTCCACCCAGAAAAGCTTATACGGTGACAAGGCCGAGCGCCGTTGTGCGCGAATTATGCGTTACAGCTACCTGCTGATTTGCGTCACCGTGTTGTTCTTCGTGTTCAGCTGCGTGCTGAGCCTTTCGCACCAGGAGATGGAGCAGGCGAAAGCGCAGAACATCACGGTGTTGACCACTCTGGCCAACAAGTTTTCCAATCCGCTGATAGCCTATCTTGGGCCGGTGATGGCGATGTTGGCGATGGCGAAGTCCTATCTTGGCACTTCATTAGGGGTAACCGAAGGGGCAACCAGCCTGATCGATGGGCTAACCCGCGCCGTTGGCAAGCCGCTGACTGCCGTCACGACCCATCGTATCTCCGGCGTGGTGCTGTTCTTGCTCACCTGGGCGGCCACCGTCTGGAATCCGAGCGCCTTGCATATCATTGAAACCATCAGTGGTCCGCTAATTGCGGTGATCCTGTTTATTCTGCCGATGTATGCGGTGCGAGCGGTTCCGGCTATGCGCCGTTATCGTGCTTTGAGTAATGGTTTTGTGCTGGTGATGGGGCTAATTGCGCTTTCCGCTTTGGTATACGGTTTGGCATAGAGAGCAAATTGGCCCCGCGACTGCGGGGCCGGTTGGGTCAGGTCACTGGTACGTAGGTAGAGACCAGCTCCAACACGCCGTTGATAATAAACTGTACGCCCATACACACCAGCAGGAAGCCCATCAGGCGGGAAATGGCCTCGATACCGCTTTCGCCAACCAGTTTCATGATCGCAGTGGAACTGCGTAAACAGACCCACAGAATGATCGCTATCGACAGGAAAATGGCCACTGGTGCGGCCAGCAGCACCCAGTGGGCAAAGCCCAGCGTATTTTCGTGGACGCTGGATGCGGTGCTGATGATCATGGCGATAGTCCCTGGCCCGGCGGTACTCGGCATGGCCAGTGGGACAAAGGCGATATTGGCCGAGGTTTTCTTGTGCAGTTCTCTGCTTTTGGATTCTACCTCTGGTGCTTCATCGGCACTTTGCTGTGGGAACAACATGCGAAAACCGATAAAGGCGACAATCAAACCCCCGGCGATCCGCAGCCCGGGGATGGAGATCCCAAAGGTGCTCATCACTAGCTGACCGGCATAGAACGCCACCGTCATGATGCAGAACACGTAGACCGAAGCCATCAGGGACTGATGGTTGCGCTCTTCGTTGGTCATATTTCCCGACAGACCAAGCAGCAACGCCACGGTAGTGAGCGGGTTGGCCAGTGGTAACAGTAGGGCTAGCCCCAGCCCTATGGCCTGAAACAACTGCAGAATACTCGACATAAAACAAACCCCAGCAAGAGAATGAAATGGGGGCGCAGTCACTACGCCCAAAAAATATTGTGACTATCAGCGTCAGACCAGACGCTCAATTTTTCTGTGTCGCCATACCAACCTATAAAACGTTGTCTGCAATGCCAGCATTGTCAAATAGGCGATAGGGAATGCCATCCATACCCCCTCTAATCCGAAGTGATTGCTGAGCAGATAGGCTGCTGGCAACTGGACGGCCACGATGCAGAGAATGGAGATCGTCACCGGTACCAACACCACGCCGCTGGCGCGCATGATGCCGCCGACAATCGCCTGGAAACCAAATACCAGCATGCTCCACAGCATGATATGCAATAAATGCTCCGCTTCTGCCAAGACTACCGGGCTGGTCAGGAACAAACCCAGCAGCCAATGTGACAGCAGGTAGACCAGAATAATTAACGAACCGGTCAGCCAGAGGTTGATATACAACCCGGTACGCAAGATGGGAGCAATGCGTTCGGTTTTGCCAGCACCGATGGCTTGAGCGCCCAAAATAGAGGCAGTGATGGCAATCGACAGGGCAGGGAATTGCACATAGTTAACGATCTGTGTCACTGCGCCGTAGGCTGCCGTGGCATCCGAACCGTGGCGGTTGACCAGCGTCAGGATGATCAATTCAGAGATTGAAATTACCACCATTTGCAAACCGGTGGGCAGGCCAATACGCAAAACTTTGCGTAGCACTACCGTATCCAGCTTGAGCGCGGCCAGCATGGCGCGATCGGGGGCCAGCACGTGTTTTTTGCGGCGCAGGCGTAATGTCAGATAAATCATCGCCAGTGCGTTACCGACCATACCCGCCAGAGCTGCGCTCTGTATGCCCATGGGGGCAAAGCCCAGCCAGCCACGGATCAGGGCCGGGGTGAGCAGCAAGCCGACGATGGTTGACAGCAGCAGGGCCAAGAGTGGAGAGACCGTATCACTGACGCCGCGCAGCAACTGGGTGAACAACACGAATACCAGCAGCAACGGCATAATCAGCATCATAATGCGGGCGTAAGAGACCGCCTCTTCCAGCACGTCCGCTGGCGTGCCTAGCGCTTGTAGCGCCTGGCGGGCAAACAGGCTGCCAAATACCGCCGCCAATAAGCCAAGTGTCACGCCCAACATCAAGGCTGTACCGGCGATGGTTTTGACTTTTTCTGGTTCATTCGCGCCCCATGCCTGCCCAATCAGCACCGAGGCACCGGCACCAACGCCAATCACCAGTGAGATAAAGAAGAACACCACCGGGAACATACCAGAGATGGCGGCCAGCGCATGGGTGCCAAGCATCTGGCCGATATAGATACCGTTCAGCGTGCCTGAAAATCCTTGCAGGAAATTGGACAGCACCATGGGCACCAAAAAGATCAGATAGATGCGCCAAAGCGGCTGCTGCTTGTGCTGCGGACGAGTTTGCATTTAATCGTTTTTCCTGCGCTTTAAAGGCGTGTAAAGAGCTCCAGCGATACTGAGACTCATATGTAGGGCACCGCAATCACTGGGGGAAGGCATCTCGAGTCATCCAGGCCAGATGCACCTGAATATCGGCAGGCCAGTGCGCAATTCGCTCGGCAAACAGTTTACCATCGTGGCCAAACAGCGCGCGCGTGGCCTCTTCATAGCCTGGCAAAGCACCGGCGATGGCGCTCATAAAGCGGTAGCTGTTCTCTTTGATGCGGCGCTCATTGTCTTGCTCGATCGTAGTACGCCGGGCTTCATCAACCAGGCGACGTAGTGCCGCAGAGGCTCCACCACGTTGTTGTGCAAGCCATTCCCAATGACGGGGCAGGAGGGTCACTTCGCGGGCTACCACGCCGAGCTTGGGCCGACCGACCGAGGGCTGAGCTGCCGGTTCGCTGTCAAGCTCAGCGGCATCGCCACCAGGCTGAGGCCAAACGTAGCCTGCTGGCCAAGGGTAATCCACCTGGGAGCCGGTGGCATCATCAAACACTAACAGCCCACCGGCAGTAAGATCCATCGCAGCAAGCGCCTGAGCGACATCGGCATAAGACCCGGCAGCCACTCGTTGATGCTGCAAGAAGGCGGTGCAGCTCGGCGTATTGATGGTTTTCATATTATTTATACCCGGGTTAAATTGTTTTACCCGGGTAATTTGGCTGAGTTATCGTGGTAAGTCAAGCGCGATCAATTATGCAGCAGGGTAAACTGCGCTTTATTTATCCTCCACAGTTTTAATGTTACTATTCGCAAGGCTGTGAACAGCCACTGGAGGTTCGCGTGTTATCAACGGACCAAGTTGTGCGTCAATCTGGCAATTGTGGGCGAGATATGAAGCATAACTGACTCAACACTAACCAAAATATCTGTACTGCATGTGATCTGTCGTGTGGGTCACCACTGTAGATAAGGAATTATGAATGCCTGTTATTACTCTTCCTGACGGAAGTCAGCGTCAATACGACCATGCCGTTTCCCCGATGGATGTTGCCCGTGATATTGGCCCTGGCCTTGCCAAAGCCTGTATCGCCGGCCGCGTTAACGGTGAACTGGTCGATGCCAACGATGCCATCGAAGCCGATGCGCAATTGGCCATCATTACCATCAAAGATGCCGAAGGCCTGGAAATCATGCGCCACTCCTGTGCGCACCTGCTGGGTCATGCGATCAAACAGCTGTGGCCAGATACCAAAATGGCCATTGGTCCGGTGATCGACAACGGTTTTTACTATGATGTTGACCTCGACCATACCCTGACGCAGGAAGATCTGGATCTGCTGGAGAAGCGGATGCATGAATTGGCCGACAAAGATTATGACGTCATCAAGAAAACCGTGAGCTGGCAGGAAGCCCGCGACACCTTCGCAGCCCGTGGCGAAAGCTACAAGGTGGCGATTCTGGATGAAAATATCAGCCATGACGATCGCCCTGGCCTGTATCATCACGAAGAATACGTGGATATGTGCCGTGGCCCGCACGTGCCGAATATGCGTTTCTGCCACCATTTCAAACTGCAGAAAACCTCCGGTGCCTACTGGCGTGGCGACAGCAAAAACAAAATGCTGCAACGTATCTACGGTACCGCCTGGGCAGACAAGAAGCAGTTGAACGCCTATCTGCAACGCCTGGAAGAGGCGGCCAAGCGTGACCACCGCAAGATCGGCAAGCAGCTCGACCTGTATCATATGCAGGAAGAAGCCCCTGGCATGGTGTTCTGGCATAACGACGGCTGGACCATCTTCCGCGAACTGGAAGCTTTTGTGCGCATGAAGCTCAAAGAGCACCAGTATCAGGAGGTGAAAGGGCCGTTCATGATGGACCGTGTGCTGTGGGAAAAAACCGGCCACTGGGAAAACTACAAAGACGCCATGTTCACCACGTCTTCAGAGAATCGTGAATATTGCATCAAGCCGATGAACTGCCCGGGCCACGTGCAGATCTTCAACCAGGGCCTGAAGTCTTACCGTGACCTGCCGCTGCGTATGGGCGAGTTTGGTAGCTGCCACCGTAACGAGCCATCCGGTTCGCTACATGGCCTGATGCGTGTGCGTGGTTTCACCCAGGACGATGCCCATATCTTCTGTACCGAAGATCAGGTGCGTTCCGAAGTGAACGACTGCATCAAAATGGTCTACGATATGTACGGTGTCTTTGGCTTTGAAAAGATTGTGGTGAAACTGTCCACCCGTCCAGAAAAGCGCATCGGGACTGACGAAATGTGGACTCGAGCCGAAAACGATCTGGCCGCTGCGCTGACTGAAAACGGGATTCCGTTTGAATATCAGCCGGGTGAGGGCGCTTTCTACGGACCAAAAATTGAATTTACCTTGCATGATTGTTTGGATCGCGCATGGCAATGTGGTACCGTGCAACTCGATTTCTTCTTACCGGGCCGTTTAGGCGCGTCGTATGTTGGCGAAAACAACGAACGCGTGGTCCCGGTAATGATACACCGTGCTATTCTTGGCTCCATGGAGCGCTTCATCGGTATCCTTACCGAAGAATATGCCGGTTTCTACCCAACCTGGATTGCTCCAGTGCAGGTAGTGGTGATGAATATCACCGACAGCCAGTCTGATTACGTCCAGCAATTGACCAAAAAACTGCAAGATGCAGGCATTCGGGCAAAAGCGGACTTGAGAAACGAGAAGATTGGCTTTAAAATTCGCGAACATACTTTACGACGGGTTCCATACATGTTGGTGTGCGGTGATAAAGAGGTCGAATCAGGCAAAGTTGCCGTTCGTACCCGCCGTGGCAAAGACCTGGGGAGCCTGGACGTACAAGAAGTCGTAGACAAGCTGCTACATGAGATACGCAGCCGAAGTCTTCATCAACTGGAGGAATAAAGTATTAAAGGCGGAAAACGAGTTCAACCGGCGCGTCCAAATCGCATTAACAAAGAAATTCGCGCGCAAGAAGTTCGCCTAACCGGCGTCGATGGCGAGCAGATTGGTATTGTCAGTCTGAATGAAGCTCTTGAAAAAGCTGAGGAAGCGGGTGTTGATTTAGTAGAGATCAGCCCAAATGCCGAACCGCCAGTTTGCCGGATCATGGATTACGGCAAATTCCTCTACGAGAAGAGCAAGTCGACCAAAGAACAGAAGAAGAAGCAAAAAGTTATCCAGGTTAAGGAAATCAAATTCCGTCCTGGCACCGATGATGGCGACTATCAGGTCAAACTACGCAACCTGATTCGCTTTCTGGAAGACGGCGATAAAGCCAAGATCACCCTGCGTTTCCGTGGGCGTGAAATGGCGCACCAGCAGATCGGTATGGAAGTGCTTAACCGCGTCCGTAAAGACCTGTGTGAAGATATTGATCTGGCAGTGGTCGAGTCCTTCCCAACAAGGATCGAAGGCCGTCAGATGATTATGGTGCTCGCACCCAAGAAGAAACAGTAAGGCTTCCAAGTAATCGAACCCACGCCGTGCAAGCGTGCGTGGGTTTTATTCGCCTCACTGATTCGTTGTTTAACAATGCGAAGTGGATTTAATTAACATGCCAAAGATTAAAACTGTACGTGGTGCAGCCAAGCGCTTCAAAAAGACCGGCAGCGGTGGTTTTAAGCGCAAACATGCTAACCTGCGTCATATTCTGACCAAAAAAGCAACCAAGCGTAAACGTCATCTGCGTCCGAAAGGCATGGTGTCTAAAAACGATCTGGTCCTGGTTATCGCGTGCCTGCCGTACGCATAAGCCACATTTTTTGAATCTAGAATAAGACTTTAGGAGAGAGCATATGGCTCGCGTAAAACGTGGTGTAATTGCACGCGCACGTCACAAGAAAATACTGAAACAAGCGAAAGGTTACTACGGTGCCCGTTCGCGCGTTTATCGTGTTGCCTTCCAGGCAGTAATCAAAGCAGGTCAGTATGCTTACCGTGACCGTCGTCAACGTAAGCGTCAGTTCCGTCAGCTGTGGATTGCACGTATCAACGCAGCTGCTCGTCAGAACGGCTTGTCTTACAGCAAATTCATTAACGGCTTGAAAAAAGCTTCTATTGAAATTGACCGTAAGATCCTGGCTGACATCGCAGTATTCGACAAAGTGGCCTTTGGCGCACTGGTTGAAAAAGCGAAAGCAGCACTGGCGTAAGCTGGTTGAAAAGAGGGAGCTTGCTCCCTCTTTTACTGTTTGTTCTCAATACAGATATTGACTTTTATCGGCTGGCGCTATCACACTGGTTGCCCATCCATCGACAAGGTACTACCAACATGCACGCTGTTATTTTCCGCTTCTTTTTTTACTTTAGCGCCTGACTTCAGGAGGCTTTGCGCGTAAGAAAAGAAACGGAAAGTAGCGCCCAAGCCTCCCAAGTGGAGGCTTTTTTGTTTTTGGCCACCTTCTGCGCCTTTCAGGCCTGCGGCACTAGCTTGGCTACGGCTTGAAATTCTTTGAAGATCAACCAAAGGCGTGTTGGAATAATAGATAACAATTACTTAGGGCCACAAGGCCAGAGGAAGAGGAAAGCAATGTCACATCTCGCAGAGCTGGTTGCCAACGCCAAGGCAGCCGTAGAAGATGCCCAAGATGTTGCCGCGTTGGATTTGGTACGCGTCGAATATTTTGGCAAGAAAGGTCATTTTACCTTACAGATGCAGTCCCTGCGTGAAGTGCCAGCGGAAGATCGCCCGGCAGCCGGGGCGGTGATCAACCAGGCAAAACAGGAAGTTCAGGATGCGCTGAACGCGCGTAAGAACGCGTTGGAGTCAGCGGTGCTGAACGCCCGCCTGGCGGCGGAGACCATCGACGTCTCGCTGCCGGGGCGTCGCCTGGAGAACGGTGGCCTGCACCCGGTCACTCGCACCATCGATCGTATCGAAACCTTCTTTGGCGAACTGGGCTTCTCGGTAGAGACCGGCCCGGAAATCGAAGACGATTACCATAACTTCGACGCGCTGAATATCCCAGGGCATCACCCGGCCCGTGCCGATCACGATACCTTCTGGTTTGACGCGACGCGCCTGCTGCGTACCCAAACCTCTGGCGTGCAGATCCGCACCATGAAGAACCAGCAGCCACCGATCCGCATTATCGCTCCGGGCCGTGTGTATCGTAACGACTACGATCAGACACATACCCCGATGTTCCACCAGATGGAAGGGCTGATCGTCGACAAGGACATCAGCTTCACCAACCTGAAAGGGACGCTGCACGATTTCCTGAACAACTTCTTTGAAGAAGACCTGCAGGTTCGTTTCCGTCCTTCCTATTTCCCGTTCACCGAACCTTCTGCCGAAGTGGATGTAATGGGCAAAAACGGTAAGTGGCTGGAAGTGTTGGGTTGCGGCATGGTGCACCCGAACGTACTGCGCAACGTGGGTATCGATCCGGAAATCTATTCCGGTTTTGCCTTCGGTATGGGTATGGAGCGCCTGACGATGCTGCGTTACGGCGTCACCGATCTGCGTGCGTTCTTCGAAAACGATCTGCGTTTCCTCAAACAGTTTAAGTAAGGCGGGAATATCACATGAAATTCAGTGAACTCTGGTTGCGCGAGTGGGTAAACCCGGCCATCAGCAGCGAAGCATTATCCGATCAAATCACCATGGCTGGCCTGGAAGTAGACGGTGTTGAACCGGTGGCTGGCGTATTCAACGGTGTGGTCGTGGGCCACGTGGTGGAGTGCGGTCAACACCCGAACGCCGACAAACTGCGCGTAACCAAAGTCGATGTGGGCGGTGAGCGTCTGTTAGACATCGTTTGTGGTGCGCCTAACTGCCGTGCTGGCCTGAAAGTCGCCGTTGCTACCGTCGGTGCCGTACTGCCAGGCGACTTTAAAATCAAAGCCGCCAAGCTGCGCGGCGAGCCTTCTGAAGGCATGCTGTGTTCGTTCTCCGAACTGGCGATTTCAGACGATCATGACGGCATCATTGAGCTGCCACAAGATGCACCGATCGGCACCGATATCCGTGACTATCTGCAACTGAACGATAGCGCGATTGAAATCAGCGTCACGCCGAACCGTGCCGATTGCCTGGGCATCATTGGCGTCGCGCGCGACGTTGCCGTGCTGAACCAACTGTCGTTGACCGAGCCGGATATGAGCCCGGTTGCTGCCACCATCACCGACATCCTGCCAATCCGTGTAGAAGCCCCTCAGGCGTGCCCACGTTACCTTGGCCGCGTAGTGAAAGGCATCAACGTGAAGGCACCTTCACCACTGTGGATGCGTGAGAAGCTGCGCCGTGCCGGTATTCGCTCGATTGATGCCGTGGTCGACGTCACCAACTACGTGCTGATGGAGCTGGGCCAACCGATGCACGCTTTTGACCTCAATCGTATTGAGGGCGGTATCGTGGTGCGTATGGCTCACGAAGGTGAAACCTTGCGTCTGCTGGATGGCAACGAAGCCAAACTGCAGGCAGATACCCTGGTGATTGCCGATCAGCAAAAAGCGCTGGCCATGGGTGGCATCTTTGGCGGTGAGCACTCTGGCGTGAATGACGAAACCCAGGATGTGCTGCTGGAGTGTGCTTTCTTCAGCCCGCTGTCGATTACTGGCCGTGCTCGCCGTCATGGCCTGCATACCGATGCTTCACATCGTTACGAGCGTGGCGTAGACCCGGCACTGCAACATAAAGCGATGGAGCGTGCCACACGCCTGCTGATTGACATCTGCGGTGGTCAGGCTGGCCCAATCATTGACGTTAGCGATGAGAGCACCTTACCGAAGCGAGCCACCATTGCGCTGCGCCGTGAAAAACTGGACCGTCTGATTGGCCATGTGGTGCCAAGCGAGCAGGTGAGCGATATTCTGCGCCGCCTGGGTTGCCAGGTTACCGAGCTGGGCGACAACTGGCTGGCGGTGGCGCCAAGCTGGCGTTTCGATATGGAGATCGAAGAAGATTTGGTGGAAGAAGTGGCCCGTGTCTATGGCTACAACAACATCCCGGACGTGCCAGTGCGCGCCGATCTGGTGATGACCAAACACCGTGAATCCGATCTGACCCTGAAGCGCGTGAAGACCATGTTGGTCGATCATGGCTACCAGGAAGCAATTACTTACAGTTTTGTCGACCCGAAAGTGCAGGCGTTGCTGCACCCAGGTGAAGAAGCCCTGATCCTGCCAAGCCCTATCTCGGTAGAGATGTCCGCGATGCGTCTGTCACTGTGGACAGGCCTGCTTTCGGCGGTGGTTTATAACCAGAATCGCCAGCAAACTCGGGTGCGCCTGTTTGAAAGCGGCCTGCGCTTTGTCCCTGATACTGCGGCAAATCTGGGTATCCGTCAGGATGTCATGCTGGCTGGTGTGATTGCCGGGCATACCCATGATGAGCATTGGGATCTGGCAAGAAAGCCGGTGGACTTCTATGATTTGAAAGGGGATCTGGAATCGGTATTGGAGCTGACCGGTAAATTATCCGAAATTCAGTTCAAGGCAGAGTCCAACCCCGCCCTGCATCCTGGGCAAAGTGCGGCCATTTATTTACACGGCGAACGTGTCGGTTTCATCGGTGTGGTTCACCCAGAACTTGAACGTAAACTGGATCTTAACGGCCGTACTGTGGTATTCGAATTGGAGTGGAACAAGCTCGCAAGCCGCGCCGTGCCTCAGGCCCGTGAGGTTTCTCGCTTCCCTGCAAACCGCCGCGATATCGCCGTTGTAGTGGCTGAAAACGTCGCCGCAGAAGATATTTTGGCAGAGTGTAAGAAAGTTGGCGCAAATCAGGTAGTTGGCGTAAACTTGTTTGATGTGTACCGTGGCAAGGGCGTAGCTGAGGGTTATAAGAGCCTGGCTATCAGTCTGGTGTTGCAGGATACCGCCCGTACACTGGAAGAAGAGGAGATTGCCGCTACCGTTGCAAAATGTGTAGAGGCTCTAAAACAGCGATTCCAAGCATCCTTGAGGGATTGAACCTATGGCGCTTACTAAAGCTGAAATGTCAGAACACCTGTTTGAGAAGCTAGGGCTTAGCAAACGGGATGCCAAAGACCTGGTAGAACTGTTCTTTGAAGAGGTCCGTCGAGCTCTGGAGAACGGAGAACAGGTCAAGCTGTCTGGTTTTGGCAATTTTGATTTGCGAGACAAGAACCAACGTCCGGGACGCAACCCGAAAACCGGTGAGGACATTCCGATTACGGCGCGCCGCGTGGTCACTTTCCGTCCGGGACAGAAACTGAAAAGCCGGGTGGAGAACGCCAGCCCGAAAGAGTAGGTTACACAACGCCAAAAAGGCCGCGCAAGCGGCCTTTTTCTTTGGCGGTTTACCCACCTCACTGGGTCGGCGCTGCATGCTGCTCCCGTCTATAACCATCATCGCCTCGATGACCGGCGGTGCCAGCCGCTGCTTTCACCACCATTCGTTCACTCAGTCCTTCCCCTAAACGCCCGAACCTCCTACTATTTGCTGCAAGACGTTATTTTCAGGCCGCTATCCTGGCCAGTAGGGAAGTTGTGTAGTTATGCCGAGCAGTCAGACCTTCACTTTGTTACAACAGCATCAACACCGCCGTGATAAACGCTATTTGACCTGGCTGACGCTGGGCGTCGTACTGGCGTTTGCCTTCAGCCTAAGCGCCGGGGATCTGTGGATCTGGCCTGCGCAGTGGTTGAGTGAGCCTGCACAGCTGTTTGTCTGGCAATTGCGCCTGCCACGAGCGCTGGCGGTGATGCTGGTGGGGGCAAGCCTGGCGGTGGCAGGGGCGGCGATGCAGGCTCTGTTTGAGAACCCGTTGGCGGAGCCTGGTCTACTTGGCGTATCCAACGGTGCCGGAGTGGCGCTGGTGCTGACGGTGCTGTTTGGCAACGGCCTGCTGCCGGTGGCGCTGATGAGCATGAACGCCATCGCTGGCGCCTTGGTGATGACCTTCCTGTTGCTGATTTTTGCCCGCCGTCGCCGGTTGAGCAACGCACGTTTGCTGCTGGTGGGGGTAGCGCTGGGGATTGTGTGCAGCGCGATTATGACTTGGGCCGTGTATTTCAGTTCGAGCCTCGACCTGCGGCAGCTAATGTACTGGATGATGGGCGGTTTCGGCGGGGTGGATTGGCGGCAGAAATGGCTGCTGTTAGCCCTGTTGCCAGCGCTGCTGTGGCTATGCGCGCAAGGCAAGGTGCTGAACTTGATGGCCCTTGGCGAAATGCAGGCCCGGCAGTTGGGTCTTTCCCTGCACGTATGGCGTAATCTGCTGGTGCTGGCCATCGGCTGGCTGGTGGGCACCAGCGTGGCCCTGGCGGGCGTGATAGGCTTTATCGGCCTGGTGATCCCGCATATTTTGCGCCTCAGCGGTTTGACCAACCAACGTTACCTGCTGCCTGGCTGCGCCTTGGCAGGCGCGGGCGTATTGTTAGTGGCGGATGTGGTGGCGCGGATTGCGTTGTTTTCGGCGGAGTTACCCATCGGCGTGGTCACTGCTACGCTGGGGGCCCCTCTTTTTATCTGGTTACTGGCGCGGACAAAAAGCGTAAGGTAAACCGGCTGCCGGTAATGCCCGGCGGCGTTCTTCTGTCTCACCTGCAAATAAAACCAAAGGAAAACATCTGATGAGCAACCCCATTTATGCCATTCCCGTGCAAACCATTGAGAACCAATCTACCACGCTGAACGCCTATGCCGGCAAGGTGCTGCTGGTGGTCAACGTAGCGTCGGAATGCGGCCTGACCAAGCAATACGAAGGTCTGGAAAAGCTTTATGAAACCTGGCGTGAGCAGGGTTTTGCGGTGTTGGGTTTCCCCTCCAATGAGTTTCTTGGTCAGGAGCCGGGCAGTAATGAAGAGATCCTGGCGTTTTGCCGTGGCACCTTTGGCGTTCAATTCCCGATGTTTGCCAAAATTGAAGTCAATGGTGAGGGCCGTCATCCGCTGTATCGGGAACTGATTGCCGCACAGCCACAGGCCGTCGCACCAGAAGGCAGTGGTTTCCTGGAGCGGATGAGCAGCAAAGGCCGTGCGCCGAAGCACACCGGCGATATCCTGTGGAACTTTGAGAAATTCTTGATTGGGCGTGATGGTACGGTGATCCAACGCTTCTCGCCTGATATGACGCCAGAAGATCCACAGGTGTCCGAGGCCATCAAACAGGCTTTGGCCAAGTAAAGGAGCGAACAAAACCATGCTGCAACTCAGTGAGGTGGGGGTAGAAGGGCGACTAGTGCCGTTTTCTGGGCAGATCGCCGCTGGGTTGCAGGTGCACCTGATCGGCCCAAACGGCGCGGGTAAGAGTACGTTGTTGGCCAGATTGGCGGGTATGCTGCCAGGGCTTGGCGAAGTTCGGCTGTCTGGGCGTTTGCTGGAAGCGTATACGGGGAATGAACTGGCAAGGCATCGGGCTTATCTGTGCCAGCAGCAGCCTCCGGTTGCGCTGATGCCGGTATTTCAATATCTCGCCTTACATCAGCCCGCGGGGGCGGACGAAAGCGAGCTGGAAAAAACCATCCTGTATTTGGCACGTAGCCTAAAGCTGACGGATAAATTATCCCGCATGTTGACTCAACTCTCCGGGGGCGAATGGCAACGGGTGCGACTGGCCGCAGTGTTGTTACAGGTTTGGCCAACGGTTAACCCAATAAGCCAATTACTGCTGCTTGATGAACCGACCAACAGCCTGGATGTGGCGCAAAAGGTGGCGCTGGATCGCCTGTTGCGTGAATTTTGCCAAAGTGGCCGCAGCGCACTGGTCTGTGCTCACGATCTCAATCATACCTTGCAACAGGCCGATCGGGTCTGGTTGCTGCAATCCGGACGGTTGGTCGCCGAGGGGGGCACCCACGAGGTAATGGAGCCAGGGTTATTATCCAAGGTTTATGACGTGGATTTTCATCTGCAGGCGGTGGGAGAACAGCGCTGGATTATGACTAAAACGGCCTAGCGCGGTTTCGACGTTTTTTAACCGGCAAAATGTAGTTAAACGGAAAGTAAACGCGCTCAATATAATTACCCAATAAGGGTACAAATCCTGCGGCTAATCTCACAAAATAACATGGTAAACACCCGATTACCTGCTAGGCTAATCGGGTTGAAAGAAATTAAGTAAAAAATTATAACTGCATAACTTTATGATTATGCTTCTAATTATTTTTTCCTTGATGAGGAGGTTTTACAGAGTGTGTCCTGATAATAATTTCTTCCTTAAGGTTTAGTTAAGCTTGCCCACGTAGATTGGCAGTTATTCCACCAGTGATCATTCTTTGCGACGTTTACTATTCGTTAAATGTAAAAGTCTTACAGTGGCTTAAAGAAAATCGAGACGTTTGGGGTTTAATTATGGATCAATTCCTGCCTTTTTCACGCCCGGCAATTGGGGATGAAGAGATTGCGGCGGTAGAAAAGGTATTGCGTTCCGGCTGGATCACCACCGGACCGCAAAATCAGCAGTTGGAAAGTGAGTTTTGCCGAACCTTCGGCTGCAAGCATGCGGTTGCCGTCTGCTCTGCAACGGCGGGGATGCACATTACCCTTATGGCTCTGGATATCGGGCCAGGGGATGAAGTCATTACCCCCTCTCAAACCTGGGTTTCCACCCTTAATATGATCGAATTGCTTGGCGCTACGCCGGTGATGATCGATGTTGACCGTGACACGCTAATGGTCAGCGCAGCCGATGTTGAGGCGGCCATCACCCCACGTACCAAAGCGATTATTCCCGTTCACTATGCGGGCGCACCATTACCGATGGATGAACTGCGTGCAGTGGCTCAACGCCACAATCTTCCCCTGATTGAAGATGCAGCTCACGCCGTGGGCACCCGTTTCAATGGTGAATGGGTGGGCGCACGGGGCACTGCCATTTTCTCTTTCCACGCCATCAAAAACCTGACCTGTGCGGAAGGTGGCCTGATCGCGACCGATGACGATCAACTGGCCGATCGCGTCCGCTGCCTGAAGTTCCACGGCTTGGGCGTCGACGCTTTTGACCGCCAACTCCAGGGGCGTAAGCCGCAGGCAGAAGTGGTTGAACCTGGCTACAAATACAACCTGTCAGATATTCATGCGGCGATCGCTGTGGTGCAGTTGGCGCGTTTGCCAGAACTGAACGCCCGGCGCAAGGTGCTGGCGGAACGTTACCTGGCCGCGCTGCAAGATTCACCTTTCCAGCCGTTGGGGTTACCAGATTATCCGCACGATCACGCCTGGCACCTGTTTATGGTGCGCGTTGATGAACAACGTTGCGGCATTGGGCGAGATCAACTGATGGAACGGCTGAAAGAAGTTGGGGTCGGTACCGGTCTGCATTTCCGCGCCGCCCATACGCAAAAATTCTACCGTGAACGTTACCCACAGCTGTCACTGCCCAATACCGAATGGAACTCGGCACGCCTGTGCACTTTACCGCTGTTCCCAGATATGACCGAAGCTGATGTCGATCGCGTGATCAATGCCTTGTCTTCCGTATTGGAGTCTTCCCGTGTCTCGCGTTGAACCTATTAGCAAAGTTTCGGTGGTGATCCCGGTGTACAACGAGCAGGAAAGTTTACCTGCCTTGTTGGAGCGCACCACTGCCGCCTGTAAACAACTATTGCAACCTTATGAAATTATTCTGATTGACGATGGCAGCAGCGACAACTCTGCCGCCATGCTAACCGCCGCGGCGGAACAACCAGGCAGTTGCATTATTGCCGTGCTGCTGAACCGTAACTACGGCCAGCATTCCGCCATCATGGCGGGTTTCAATCAGGTCAGCGGCGATCTGGTGATCACCCTGGATGCCGATCTGCAAAACCCACCGGAGGAAATCCCCCGCCTAGTCAGCGTCGCGGAAGAGGGTTATGACGTGGTGGGTACCGTGCGTGCCAACCGTCAGGACTCCTGGTTCCGCAAGACGGCCTCCCGCATGATCAATATGATGATCCAGCGCGCGACCGGTAAATCCATGGGTGACTATGGATGCATGCTGCGTGCCTATCGCCGCCATATCATCGAAGCGATGCTGCACTGCCATGAGCGCAGTACCTTTATTCCGATCCTGGCCAACACCTTTGCTCGCCGTACCACGGAGATCGAGGTGCGTCACGCTGAACGCGAGTTCGGTGACTCCAAATATAGCCTGATGAAGCTGATCAACCTGATGTATGACCTGATCACCTGCCTGACCACTACGCCGCTGCGTCTGCTCAGCGTGGTAGGCAGCGTGATTGCGCTGTCAGGCTTCGTGCTGGCGGTGTTGTTGATCGTGCTGCGCTTGGTCCTGGGGCCGGAATGGGCGGCAGGCGGAGTGTTCACGCTGTTTGCGGTGTTATTCACCTTTATCGGTGCACAGTTTGTCGGTATGGGATTGTTAGGGGAGTACATCGGCCGGATTTATAACGACGTCCGTGCTCGTCCCCGCTATTTTGTCCAGAAAGTGGTCGGTGCAAAACCAACCCAAAATAATCAGGAAGAAGAATGATGAAAGCTATTGTATTTGCTTACCATGACATCGGCTGCGCAGGCTTGAAAGCGCTGACAGAAGCGGGCTATGACGTACAGGCCGTATTTACCCATACCGATGATCCAGGTGAAAACAACTTCTTCTCTTCCGTTGCTCGCCAGGGTGCCGAACTGGAGCTGCCGGTGTATGCGCCGGAAGATGTCAATCATCCGCTGTGGGTGGAGCGTATCCGTGAGCTGCAGCCGGATATCATTTTCTCTTTCTACTACCGCAATATGTTGAGCGATGAGATCCTTTCTCTGGCTCCAAAAGGTGGTTTTAACCTGCATGGTTCACTGTTGCCACGCTACCGTGGCCGCGCGCCGATCAACTGGGCGCTGGTGAACGGCGAAACCGAAACCGGTGCCACGCTGCACAAGATGGTCAAACGTCCGGATGCCGGCGATATCGTTGGTCAGCATAAAGTGGCGATTTCCGAGCAGGACACTGCGCTGACGCTGCACAAAAAAGTGTTGGAAGCGGCGCAGATCGTCTTGAAAGAACAACTGCCGAAACTGAAAAACGGTACGGCCAGCCTGACGGTACAAAACGAAGCGGATGCCAGCTATTTTGGCCGCCGTACCGCTGCCGACGGTGAGATCCAGTGGCACAAATCTGCCCGTGAAATCAACAACCTGGTGCGTGCTGTCACCGAACCTTATCCGGGCGCCTTCAGCTATCTGGGCCAGCGCAAGGTGATTGTTTGGCGCGCACGTGTGCTGGATACCGCGCATGATAAGCAGCCTGGTACGGTGCTGAGCACCACCCCACTGGTGATTGCCTGTGGTGAAGGGGCGCTGGAAATCGTGGCTGGCCAGAGCGAGTCTGGTTTGTATGTGCAAGGCAACCGCCTGGCAGCGGAAATGGGCATGGTGAGCGATGTACGTCTGGCTGCCAAGCCAAGCTCGGTGATGAAGCGCCGGACCCGCGTGCTGATCCTGGGAGTTAACGGCTTTATCGGCAACCATCTCACCGAACGCCTGCTGCGCGAAGATCGTTACGATATCTATGGCCTGGATATCGGCTCTGATGCAATCAGCCGTTTCCTGGATAACCCGCGCTTCCACTTTGTGGAAGGGGATATCAGCATTCATTCCGAGTGGATCGAATATCACATCAAGAAGTGCGACGTGGTATTGCCGCTGGTGGCGATCGCCACACCGATCGAATACACCCGTAATCCACTGCGCGTGTTCGAGCTGGATTTCGAAGAAAACCTGAAAATCGTTCGCGACTGTGTGAAATACAACAAACGCATCATCTTCCCGTCCACTTCAGAAGTTTATGGCATGTGTGACGATAAAGAGTTTGATGAGGACACCTCGCGCCTGATTGTCGGGCCAATCAATAAACAGCGCTGGATCTACTCGGTTTCCAAACAGCTGTTGGACCGCGTTATCTGGGCGTATGGGGCCAAAGAAGGCCTGAAGTTCACGCTGTTCCGTCCGTTTAACTGGATGGGGCCACGCCTGGACAACCTGGATGCGGCGCGTATCGGCTCATCGCGCGCGATCACCCAGTTGATCCTGAACCTGGTTGAAGGCTCACCGATCAAGCTGGTGGACGGTGGGGCGCAGAAGCGTTGCTTTACCGATATCAACGACGGTATTGAAGCGCTGTATCGCATTATTGAAAACCGCGATGGCCAATGCGATGGTCAGATCGTCAACATCGGCAACCCGACCAACGAAGCCAGTATTCGTGAGTTGGCGGAAATGTTGCTGGCCAGCTTCAATGAGCATCCGCTGCGCGGCAATTTCCCGCCGTTTGCCGGTTTCAAGGACGTGGAAAGCAGCAGCTACTATGGTAAAGGGTATCAGGACGTTGAGCACCGTACGCCAAGTATCAAGAACGCGCGCCGCCTGCTGGGCTGGCAGCCGACGATCGCCATGCAGCAAACCGTTGCCGAGACGCTGGACTACTTCCTGCGTACCACGGTAAAGGAAGGTGATGGTGCATGAGGAAGGTCGGCCTGCGAGTTGATGTAGACACCTTTAGCGGTACCCGTGAAGGGGTGCCGCGCCTGCTGGAGCTGTTTGCCAAGTACGATATTCAGGCCAGCTTCTTCTTCAGCGTCGGGCCGGACAACATGGGGCGCCACTTGTGGCGCCTGCTTCGACCCCAATTCCTGCTGAAAATGCTGCGTTCCAAGGCCGCCTCCTTGTATGGCTGGGATATCCTGCTGGCGGGGACCGCGTGGCCTGGGAGGAATATTTCCCGATCTTTGGGGCCGTTGATGAAGCGCACGCTGGAGATGGGCCACGAAGTGGGTTTGCACGCCTGGGATCATCAAGGGTGGCAGGCCAAGGTGGGGAAGTGGTCCAAACCCGAGTTGATGCGCCAGGTTCAGTTGGGTGTTGATGCGCTGGAAAACGCGATCGGTCAACCGGTCCGATTTTCGGCGGTGGCGGGGTGGCGTGCCGATCAGCGCGTCGTGGAGGTTAAGCAAGATTTTGGTTTCGAGTACAACAGCGATTGCCGGGGTACCCATCCGTTTCGTCCGCTATTAGAGAACGGCCAGCCGGGCACGGTGCAAATCCCCGTTACGCTCCCTACTTTTGACGAGGTGATTGGCCGCGAAACCAGCATGGCGGATTTCAATGATTATATTTTGCGAGCGATAGAAAACGATCGTGGGGTGCCGGTGTACACCATACATACCGAGGTGGAAGGTATGTCGCAGTCGGCCATGTTCGAACAGTTGTTACAGCGTGCAAAACAGCAAGGCATCGAGTTCTGCCCGTTGAGCGCATTGCTGCCCCAAGACGTGTCATCATTGCCGCTAGGCCGCATTACACGCGCGCCATTTCCTGGCCGAGAAGGCTGGTTGGGTTATCAAACCGAAGTTGGGGGAGAAAAGGTTTCATGAAAGCGTTGAAAGGATCCTGGGCCATCGTATTGGCCATTTTTTTTGCCCTGGTGTATCTGTTGCCGGTGAATGGGCGGTTACTGTGGCAGCCGGATGAAACCCGCTACGCCGAAATTAGCCGTGAAATGCTGGCACGCGGAGATTGGGTCGTGCCTAACCTGCTCGGCCTGCGCTATTTTGAAAAGCCGGTTGCCGGTTACTGGTTTAACAACATTAGCCAGTGGTTGTTCGGCGATAGCAACTTTGCCGTGCGCTTTGGCTCGATATTCAGCACTGGCCTGACCGCCTTGCTGGTCTTTGCTCTGGCCTGGCTGATGTGGAAAAATGCGCGTCGTGCCAGCCTGGCAGTGCTGATTTTCCTGTCGATGGTTCTGGTATTCAGTATTGGCACTTACAGCGTGCTCGATCCGATGATCTCGTTGTGGCTGACGGCAGCCATGGTCAGCTATTACCTGACGCTGAAAGCCACCACCGCCAAAGGTAAGCTGGGAGGCTATGTGTTGCTCGGGCTGGCCTGTGGCATGGGCTTTATGACCAAAGGATTTCTGGCGCTGGCGGTGCCGGTGATTGCCGTTATTCCCATTGTTATTCAGCAGCGTAAGGTCAAAGATCTGTTCTGCTATGGGCCAGTGGCGATCGTGGTTGCGGTACTGCTTAGCCTGCCGTGGGCTCTGGCGGTGGCCCAACGCGAGCCGGACTATTGGAACTACTTCTTCTGGGTGGAGCATATTCAGCGCTTTGCCGAAGACAATGCCCAGCATAAGGCCCCCTTCTGGTTTTACCTGCCGATCCTGATCGCTGCGGTACTGCCGTGGTTGGGGCTATTGCCAGGTTCCCTGCTCAAGGGATGGCGTGAGCGAGTGCAGCGCCCGGAGCTGTTTTTCCTGTTGAGCTGGGTGGTGATGCCGCTGATCTTCTTCAGCATCGCCAAAGGCAAGCTGCCTACCTATATTCTGCCTTGCATGGCGCCGTTGGCACTGCTGATGGCGGCTTACGCCGAGGATTGCGCGGGGCAGTTACGTACTCGGGTATTCAAGATGAATGCCGTGCTAAATGGCCTGTTTGGTCTGATTGGCATTATCGCGTTGTTGCTCATCGGCTCCGGTGTGTTACCTAAAGTGCATCTGTTTACCGCCGATGAGTGGCCGAAAATCGTACTCGGTCTGATTGCCTTTGGTGGTTGGTTACTGTTTGCCGTGATTTCCGCTCGTGATAACGCGAAACGCTGGACCTGGGCGGCCGCCTGCCCGCTGCTGCTTTGTCTGTTGATCGGCTACGCTATTCCACAGCAGGTAATTGACTCCAAGCAGCCGCAAAACTTCATTCGTGACAATATCGCCACGCTCAGCCAGAGCCAGTTTGTGTTAGCCGATCGCGTGGGTATCGCCGCTGGCCTGGCCTGGGAACTGAAACGCAGCGATGTGCTGATGTACGGTGAAAAAGGCGAGCTCACTTATGGCTTGGCGTATCCCGATGCACGTGGCCACTATATCGGCGAAGAAGATTTTGCTGGTTGGTTGGCTCAGGCTCGTAAACAGGGGGATGTGTCACTGGTAATGCAACTCTCCCGTGGTGAGCACGTGCCGACAGATTTGCCACCGCCAGACAGCGTGGTCGAGATGCATCGTATGGCATTGGTATGGTATAAGCAGCAACCATGATGGCGTATTTATTGGTGATCCTGGTTAGCCTGTTCACCTGTGCGGGGCAGCTGTGTCAGAAACAGGCTGCCCTTACCTGGCAACAGGTTAGTGATCGGCGGCGGTTTTTAACGCTGCGCTGGTTGGCGCTGGCGGTGCTGCTATTGGGGCTGGGCATGCTGGTGTGGCTAAATGTGTTGCAGCGCTTGCCGCTCAGCCTGGCCTATCCGATGCTGAGCCTCAATTTTGTCCTGGTGACGTTGGCGGCGCGCTGGTTGTTTAACGAGCCGACCACGGTGCGTCACTGGTGCGGCGTGGCGTCGATCATGCTGGGGATCCTGCTGATGAGTCTGCAATCATGAAAGGTTATCTTTGGGGCGCGGGTAGCGTTCTGTTAGTGACGTTGGCCCAGTTGCTGATGAAATGGGGCATGGGACAAATCCCGCTGTTGTCCTTTGCCGATGTTACCTGGCCGTTACTCAACCAGTATGGAATGGCCTTGATAGCGGTGGTCGTTGGCATCTTCGGCTATGCATTATCAATGCTGTGCTGGTTCTTCGCGCTGAATTATCTGCCACTGAACCGGGCTTATCCGTTGTTGAGCGTCAGTTATGCGCTGGTTTACCTAGCGGCGGTGATCCTGCCCTGGTTTAATGAGTCTGCCACCTTGCTCAAAACGTTGGGGACGCTGTTTATTCTGTTTGGCGTCTGGTTGATTAATAGCCATCGGGGGGTAAAAAACCGCTAATAGCGGAAAAAACGCTGTCGATTCGAATATCTCATGGACAAAACTTGCCTTTTTATTATCTTGAGCGATAAATTAATGCCAAACAGCATTCTCCTTACCTGGGGTGGCGTGGTGAAATATCGCAGGCGGTTGATCCGCTTCGGTGTTCAAGTGAAAGGTAAAATGCGATGCGTGTGTGGTTTCTATTAGCCAGTTTAATTCTCGCCGGTTGCAGCAGCCATGCGCCGCCGCCGAGTGGCCGTTTGTCCGATTCCATCGTGGTGGTAGCGCAATTGAACGAGCAACTGCGTCAATGGTATGGCACCCCGTATCGCTATGGCGGGCTAGATCGCGGCGGTGTCGACTGTTCCGGCTTTGTCTATCGCACCTTTAGCGATCGTTTTGATATGCAATTACCGCGCTCCACGGCGCAGCAAACCGGGCTGGGGACCAAAGTCTCGCGCGACGAGCTGATGCCAGGCGATCTGGTGTTCTTTAAAACCGGCAGCGGAGAGAATGGCCTGCATGTGGGGATCTACGATACCAACGACGAGTTTATTCATGCTTCTACCAGCAAAGGCGTGACGCGTTCCTCACTCAACAACGTTTACTGGCGCAAGGTGTACTGGCAGGCGCGCCGGATTTAACGCCCCAAACCCCCTATCTGGTGTATTATGGCAGCACTGCATGATGAGGTGACTGCCATGAATTCCTTACGTTTATTGATTTCCGATTCCTACGATCCCTGGTTTAATCTGGCGGTAGAAGAGTGCATCTTCCGCGAAATGACCACGCAAAAAATCCTCTTCCTGTGGCGTAATGCCGAAACCGTGGTGATTGGCCAGTCGCAGAACCCGTGGAAAGAGTGCAATACCCGGCGGATGGAGCAGGATGGCATTCGTCTGGCACGGCGCAGCAGCGGCGGCGGGGCAGTGTTTCACGATCTGGGCAATACCTGCTTTACCTTTATGGCCGGTAAGCCCGGCTACGATAAAACCGTTTCTACCGGCATTATTCTGGCGGCGCTAAAACAGCTAGGTGTTGATGCTTCGGCTTCCGGGCGTAACGATCTGGTGGTTGAAACGTCCAACGGAGTGCGCAAAATCTCCGGTTCAGCCTACCGCGAAACCCAGGATCGTGGCTTTCATCACGGTACGCTGCTGTTGAATGCCGATCTCAATCGCCTGGCGGATTATCTCAATCCCGATCCGAAAAAACTGCAGGCGAAAGGCATCACTTCTGTACGTTCCAGGGTCGCTAACCTGGCCGAGTTTGTGCCCGAAATCGTCCATCAGCAGGTTTGTGACGCCGTTATTCAGGCTTTCTTCGCCCATTATGGTGAAACGGCACAGCCGGAAGTGATCTCCCCGGATGTCTTCCCGGACCTGCCTGATTTTGCCCAGCAATTTGCCAAGCAGAGCAGTTGGGAATGGAATTTTGGCAAAGCACCAGCGTTTAGCCACTTGCTGAATGAACGATTTACCTGGGGTGGGGTAGATATCTTTTTTGACGTCGAGAAGGGCGCGATTGTACGCGCGCAGATATTCACCGACAGCCTCAACCCTGCGCCATTACAGACTTTGGCCGAAAAGCTGGTGGGATGTGCCTATCGCAGCGAGGCGTTGGCAGACTGTTGTGCACAGCTGGTAGCGCAATATCCACAGCAGGAGAACGAGCTTAGTGAGTTGCAGCGTTGGTTGTTGGAAACCATTAAGTAGTGCTGTGTGGTAAATAAGTTAGGAATTTTATTAATGAAATCAGGTGGTCGCCGCATCACCTGATCGTTGAACATAAAAATAATTCACACATTGCGTAAAGCTTTTAATTTGTAACGATAGATGCCGCAAATATAATTATCGCACCTGACTGCCTGAGCAAAAAAACATCGTTAAAGCTATCAATTACTTGGCAACGCCTAGCTAATCACATTACTATTTATGAACTATCCCTGAGGGATTGATCGGTATAACTTATTGTTATACGATGGTTTGCACGCCATTAAGCCTCTGGCCTTAAAATGAATATTCAATCTGACGTTGATTTTATTAGTCAGTACGTCTTCCTGCCGATTTACGCCATGACGGGAAGATTGCTGGCGGTGGAACTTCTCACCCGTTTTACTGGCTCGGGCGACAACCTGGCGATGCCTACGGAGATCGGCCTGCGGTTATTAACCCCAGAACAAAGGATTGAGTTATTCAACGATCAACTCACGCTGGCTGAAAAGCACGCGTCATGGTTTGTTGCCAACGGGGTGACATTGACCATTAATATCGAAGAAACGGTTGTCGATTGGCTGCTTGGCAGCGAAACACGTCGTCAACGAGTGCATCAGTTGCCGTTTATTGCTTTTGAAATCAATGAGAGTTTCCCCAACCTTTCCGCAGGGAAAGACAATGGGAAAATACGCTTGTTAAGTGACTACTTTTCGCTGTGGCTCGATGGTTTCGGTTCTGGCAAAGCGACGTTGACCGCGTTGTTCGATGGTTTATTTGATTTTGTGAAGATCGACAAACGCTTTTATTGGCAATTGGTTACCCAACAGGGATATGACCTGGTTATCGATTCACTGCTTAAGAATATCAATCAACTTTGTAAGGGAGTTATTGTTTGCGGCATTGAGAAACATGAGTATTTCAATAAACTGACCAACACCGGTGTTTTAGGGCTACAGGGGTTTTTATGGCCTGCCATCAGTGTGGATAATCTGCGGTCTCTACGCAGGATTGCTGAAGAGTTCGATAATAATAGCTGATTTTTACTTACACACCGGGGTAAATAGTGGACTGGATGATTTTTACCGTGATCCCAGTACTGATAATTATTGTCGCTTTATCATTGATAAAGCACTTTAGCCATGCGCGTAGTAGGTCATTAAAAGACTCACGCCGTCGGCGTTAAATAACCAAGCTAATAGGGCTCACCGCCGCTTTTTAGTCTACCACGCCCCTTCAGGTTATCGGCAAGGGGCGAATCCCTTGTAAATCCTCCGTGTTAATCTGCACCTCCAGGCTCTACACTAAGCGTTACGGAGGGCCTATGCCGCAATTTGAAAATGCTTATTACCAACAGCTGCCCGGTTTTTATACCGCACTGCAGCCGACGCCGCTTAAAGCGGCCCGTTTGCTGTATTACAGCCAGCCGCTGGCTCAGGAACTGGGGTTGGACGCAAGCTGGTTTACCCCAGAGAAAACGCCAATCTGGGCAGGTGAAACCCTGTTACCCGGTATGCAGCCTTTGGCGCAGGTTTACAGCGGCCATCAGTTTGGTTCCTGGGCAGGGCAGTTGGGAGATGGCCGGGGGATCCTGCTGGGCGAACAGCGGCTCGCGGACGGCCGCAGTATGGACTGGCATCTGAAAGGCGCTGGGTTAACGCCGTATTCCCGCATGGGCGATGGGCGGGCAGTGCTGCGCTCGGTGATCCGTGAATTCCTGGCCTCCGAGGCGCTATACCATTTGGGGATCCCGACGACGCGGGCCCTGACAATTGTCACCAGCGAACATCCGGTGTTTCGTGAACAACCGGAGCGCGGGGCAATGCTGCTGCGGGTGGCGGAAAGCCATGTTCGCTTTGGCCATTTCGAACATTTCTATTATCGCAAACAGTCGGAGCAGGTCAGGCAACTGGCGGACTTCGTTATTGCGCGCCATTGGTCGCAATGGGTTGATGAACAAGATCGCTATCTGCTGTGGTTTACCGATGTGGTGGAACGTACCGCACGTATGATTGCCCACTGGCAGTGCGTGGGGTTTGCCCACGGCGTGATGAATACCGACAATATGTCGATCCTCGGCCTGACGATGGATTATGGCCCTTATGGCTTCCTTGATGACTACCGGCCCGATTATATCTGCAATCATTCCGATCATCAGGGCCGTTATGCGTTCGATAACCAACCTGCCGTGGGGTTATGGAACCTGCATCGATTGGCGCAAACGCTATCCGGTTTGCTGAGTGCCGAGCAGTTACAGCAGGCACTGGCCGCCTATGAACCGGCGCTGATGCAAGCTTATGGCGATCAAATGCGTGCCAAACTGGGCTTGTTTACCCAGTCAAAACAGGATAACGATCTGCTGACCGGCTTATTGAGCCTGATGGCGCAAGAGGGACGCGACTACACTCGCACCTTCCGTTTATTGAGCGACGTTGAGCAGCAGCAGTCGCAAACGCCATTGCGTGATGAATTTATCGATCGCGATGCGTTTGACGGCTGGTATCAAAAATATCGCCAGCGCTTACAGCTTGAGCAGGTGAGTGATGCCGAGCGCCAGCAAGCGATGAAGCGGGCAAATCCTAAACTGATTTTGCGTAATTATCTGGCGCAGCAGGCCATCGAAGCGGCAGAGCAGGACGATGTCAGCAAGCTGGCACGTTTGCACCAGGCGTTGCTGCAACCTTTCGCCGACGATGCTCAGTATGACGATCTGGCGGCCTTGCCACCGGATTGGGGCAAGCATCTGGAAATTTCCTGTTCGAGCTAACGGCAGCAAGCCCTCCATGGCTTACCGTTACTGACGTAAAAATACCTGCGGCAGTGCGGTCTCCGGGTGGGTGGCGACACCGAGATCTGCCTGATACCAACGTGTCAGGATATCTGTCTGCAATACCTGCTGCGGGGTACCGGAAGCGACCAGGCGGCCCTGATGCAACAACAGAATACGATCGGCATACAGCGCGGCCAGATTAAGATCGTGCAATACGCAACAGACCGCCAACGGCTGCTGACGCGTCAGGGAGCGCAGCAGGCGTAAGGTATGCTGTTGATGATACAGATCGAGCGCCGAGGTGGGTTCATCAAGGAATAACCAGGATGGTGCGTGTTGCGGTTGCCACAACTGCACCAATACTCTGGCCAGTTGCACCCGCTGCTGTTCCCCGCCGGAAAGCTGGCGGTAATCACGTTGGGCCAGGCTGGCGCAATCGGTCTGCTCCATCACCTGTTGGATCGCCCGTTTGGCATCGCGCCCGCTATGCGGAGAACGCCCCATAGCGATCACTTCCTCCACGGTAAACGGAAAGGCCAGCTCGCTGTGTTGACGCATTACCGCCCGGACCTTGGCCAACTGCTGCGGTTGCCATTGCTCAAGCGGTTTACCTTGCAGGCGGCACTCGCCACAGTCTGCTGCCAGATAACCGGTAAGTAAGCGAAGCAAGGTCGACTTCCCCGCGCCGTTGGGGCCGATAATCGCCACCATTTCACCGCTGGCAATGCTGAGGGAGACATCGGTGATCAGCCTGCGATCCCCCAGGTTGTAACGCAATTGCCGTGCTGTCAGCTTTGATGAATCATCCACCGGTGCGCTCCCGCTGGCGCATCACCAGCCACAGAAAATAGGGACCACCGATCAGGCTGGTCATCAGGCCTACCGGCATTTCTGCCGGAGCGACCAGCGTACGTGCCAGCGTATCGCTCACCAACAGCAGGCAGGCACCGCCGAGGGCAGAGGCTGGCAACAACCAGCGGTGATCGCCCCCAAGCCGCATACGCACCAGGTGGGGTACCACCAGGCCAATAAAGCCGATCACGCCACTCATCGCTACGGCAGCCCCAATCAGCAGAGCGCTCAACAGTAGCAACTGCAGCTTGGCGCGTTGCACATTAACTCCAAGGTAATGTGCTTCTTCATCACCTAGCTGTAGCAGATTCAAACGACGAGCCTGTAACAGCGTCAGCAATGCGGCTGGCAGGATCAGCGAAGCGGACACCACCAGGGTAGGCCACTGTGACTGGCTAAGGCTACCCATCATCCAGAGTGAAAACTGACGTAATTGCTGGTCGCTACTGAGGTACGACAGCACGCCAATCGCCGCCATGCACAGCGCATTGATGGCGATACCCGCCAACAACAGCCGCGACAGGCTGCCGTGCCCGCTGCGGCTGATGCCGTAGATCAGTATCGAAACCAGCAGGCTGCCAAGAAACGCCGCCAGCATATGGCTGTATAGCGCGATGAGCGGGGGCAGGGCCAGCGGCATGACGATCACCAGGGCGACGAACAGTGCGCCGCCGCTGCTGATCCCCAACAGGCTGGGATCGGCCAAGGGGTTGCGGAACAGCCCCTGCATCACCGCGCCGGAAACCGCCAACGCGCAACCGATCACTACGGCCAATAGCACGCGAGGCAGGCGTATATTCAGCCAGATATGCCAGGAGGCATCGCTGAGAGGAGCCTGCCACAAGGTGCGAAATGATAGTGTCAACGCCCCCAGGTTAGCGGCCCCAAGCACCAGGATCGTCAGCAGGATCAGCAGGCTGCCGATCGCCAGGCGGGGTGAGGTTCGGCAACGCATTACTTTTGCTCCGCCGCTTTACGCAACAGGCCCAGCGCCTGCGGCGTTTCGAGACCAAAACCGAGCAGCGCCATATCATCAACGATCAGCACGCGGCGGTTTTTCCCCGCCGGTGTCAGAGCCATGCCGGGCAACAGCCACAGGTTTTCCTGGCCACCGATGGAGCGAACGCCATCGGTAGTCACCAACAGCAAGTCTGGTGCGCTGGCAATCACGCCCTCTTGCGAGAGCGGGCGGTAACGGCTGAAACCTTGCATCGCGTTTTTCAACCCAGCCGCTCTGATAATGGCATCTGCCGCGGTTTGCTGGCCCGCGGCCATGGGGGTAATACCCCCGTGACTCATCACGAACAGTACTTTCACCGGCAGCGGCGTATTGGCTACCGCTGCCAACTGTTGCTGATAACGTTCAGCCAACTGCTTGCCTTGGCTACTGCGATTGATGGCATCGGCTATCACGCTGATTTTTTCAGGCACCGCCTGCACGGTGGTATCCCCAGGGATACGCACCACCTTCACGCCACTGTCCTCCAATTGCTTGAGCACCAACGCTGGCTCTGCCAACTCGGTAGTCAGGATCAACGTGGGTTTCAGCGCCAGAATACCTTCGGCATTCAGCTGGCGCATATAGCCTACGTCGGGCAATTTCTGCACCGCAGCAGGGTGCAAACTGGTACTGTCTCGTGCCACAACCTCATCGCCCGCGCCTAGTGCGAAGGCAATTTCGGTCACGTCACCGCCTATAGAGACAATCCTTTCGGCCGCAACGGCAACCAATGGAAACGCCAGCGCAACACACAGCGCCAGGCGACGGGCCAATGAAGCTTTCATGCGGCGACTTCCTTCGGTTCAAGTGCAGCAACCTGTTCACGCCACTGCAACTGCTCCGGTTGGCCTTCGGTACGTTGCCCGTAGAGTTGGGCGATCTGGGTGCCATCGGCGGCAAATAGCTCCAGGCTGGTGACCATGCCATCTTTGGTTGGTTTGCGTGTGATCCAGCTTTCGGCGATCGCCCCTTCAATCAGGTGCAGCGTAAAGTGGCGGTTGAAGATGTTGACCCAGCCGTCCTGCGGCATCAGACGTTCGATCTGGCCGGTAAAGATCTGCACGCAGCCCCGGTTGCCGACGAAGATCATGATTTCGTTTTGCGCAGACTTGGCGGCTTCCAGGATCTCCGCCAGCGCGCTGTTGTCCACGCGATAGGCCAGATCGTTTCCCACGGCACGGAAGGCCTGTTGGCGGGTCAGATTATTGCGGCTCAGTAGTTGGAAGAACTGGTGGACGTCGGTCATGGCCCGCCAGTCGGCATCGATTTTGGCGGTATCTGGCGCGCTGTTACTCTCTTTAATCTCGGCCGGTTGCAGCTCCAGTGCCGGGTTTTCCGCAATCTGATGGCGTTCGACCAGGGCGAACCAGGCGGTGAGGTCGGTTTCGTCGGTGGTGTAGACCTTATGCAGCGCGTCACCTTGATGATCAAAGAACTGGATGCTGTGGCGCACGCCACGCTTGTTGGTTTCACTCAGGGCAAAAACGCTGGCCCATTGGTTGAGGAACAGGCGCAGATCCAGCTCGCGCGGGTTGAGGATCAGCCCGGCATGGCCATTGAGGTGCTGATTCTGATAACGCCCAACCTGTTCGTGTACCGCATAGCTGTTACGCGTGATGGACTTGGTGACGCCGACCTGTTCCAGTTCGGTCAGCAGCGTACGGGCATCGGCCTGCAGGCGACGAGCATCGTGGCCTACGCGGGCGTGGGTCAGTTCGGCTTCGCTGATACCCAACAGCTCGGCCAGATCGCGGGCATATTTACCTGGGTGATCAATTTTCGCCTGCTCATAACGTTGGTATAGGGTCTCGCTCATTAATTTGTTTCCTGTTTTTGTGGGTGAGGAGCGGGCAAAAACGGCCTGCCCGCTGTGGTTCAATGGGTTACCACTGATAGCTGACCAGCAGTTTGGCGTTACGACCATCCTGCGGAATGCCCTGTGGTGAGTAATATTCTTTATCGAAGGCGTTCCCCAGGACCACGGTAGTGGTGACGCCCTGCAGGTCTTCGCGGCCTTTATAGCTTAGGTAGAAATCGTTCACGCCATACCCGGCCTGTTTGGTGTAGCCGGTAGCCACGTTATGCGCACTCTGGGCAAAGGTTCCGACCCAGCCGGTGGATAAACCGGTCTCGGCAATAGGAATATCCAACACGCTGGTGACCGTATCCGGGTTGACACTGGGGAGCCAGTCACCCGTAGTTTCATCTTTACCACGTGTGCGGTTGTAGGCCAGATCCAAACCGAACCACCGGGTTTTATAGTTCAGCGAGGTATCCCATCCCCAAATCTTGGCGCGATCGATATTGGTTGAGAAGGTGGTACAGCTGATGCAGTACATACCGCGTGGGCCACGGCCTAACTCCATGGTGACACCGGTAGTAATATAATCTCTGGCTTTGGTATCGAAGTAGCTGGCCTTGAATTGCAGGGTGTCATCGGCCATTAACAGATCGTCAAAGCGTAAGCCGAAGCCGTATTCCTGCGTGGCGTTGGTTTCTGGCTTCAGATTCGGGTTAGGTACCCAATAGTTGGTGATCGTGGTTGGCCCCATCGGGATCGAGAAGTGCTTGGAGTCGTTGTACATCTCACCCATGGTCGGTGCGCGGAATGCCTGAGCATAAGAGGCGAACATCATCAACCAATCAGTAGGGGTAACGCTCATCGCACCACGGGATGACCACTTGTTAGCGTTGACGTCGTCATAACCGTCGCTAGAGCCTTTGAAATTGTCATAACGCGTCCCGGCAAGGAAAGAGACGGGCAGGTCACGTAGTGTGATCTCATCTTGCAGCCAGCCGGAAGCGAAGTTGATCTTGGCCTGCGGGAAGCTCTCTGTTGCGCCCCCCGGCGTCTGTTCCTGCCGATAGGCTTCGCTACCATAGGTAAACAGGTGCGAAGCGAAGCTGTCGGCGAACAGGCGGGTACGGTTTTCCAGCTTGCCACCTTTGGTGGTTTGTTTGCGAGCTTCATCCGTGCTGCCGTCCGTATGCGCATTGATCTCTACTTCGGAGTAATAAATCTTGGCATCGGCATCCAGCCAATCTTGGCCTGTAGGTTTGAGCTTATAACCGAGTTGTGCGTCGCGCTGAATCGTAGAACGGTCAGTTAACACATTGCTGCTCGAAACATCAGGCGTTTGCGGGTTCTTAGGTTCTTGTGCCCGGTTGTTGTAATAGCGCAGATTACCGCTCAGGGACTGGTTGTCATCAATGGCCCAGGTGCCTTTGGCCAAAATGTTGCTGATGGTTTCATCATTCGGCGCATTAAAGCCATCGCCCTGGCGAATATTGCCAATATCCCGGGTACCGAAAGAGATCAGACCATCGAGATCGTCAGTTTTACCGTAAGCGCTGGCGCCCATGCCAAGGCTATGATCGCCGGTAGCAGCAGTGCCGAAGACGCGGTAGCCGGAGTTATGGCCGGGCAACAGCAGATCGGCGGCATCCACCGTTTCATAGGAGATAACCCCACCTAATGCGCCACTGCCGTACAACAGTGCCGATGGGCCACGCACGACTTCAATACGTTTTACCAATCCAGGATCCAGGAAGGTGCCATTGATATGGCCGGTATCGGTTCCCTGACGAATACCATCAACCAGGATCAGCACGCCACGGCGCTCGTAACCCCGCATCATGATGTCTTGCCCATTGCTCCGGCCAGTACCGGTTACGGTAACCCCAGGTACATGACGCAACATATCGCCGGCGGTGGTGGCGGTTTGGCTCTGAGGGCTGTTGCCGTCGATCACCGTCACCATCATCGGCGCTTCAAAACTGCTGCGCTGATTACCGGTGGCGACCACGGTCATGGCCTCATCTCTGTTTTTTTCTTGTGCCTTGGTGGCAGCGGAAACACTGGTGTCGGTCTGAGCAAAAACCACCGTAGGCAAAGCGCAGGCAATGGCCAGGCTTAATGCGGATAAACGCAGCCGGGAGGTAAAAATGGCAGGCATGTGCAACTCTCCGTATGACTCAACATATCAATAGATTTGCTGGCTGCCTGGATCGCAAGATCGGGGTGGCTGGCGTTAAAAGGAACTAAGACGTTATTTGGTTAAGATCAATTTTCCCGCTTTGGTTTGGCGAAGTTGATAGCGTTGCCCTTGATGGATGATCACCGCCAGGCCATCCGTGCCCAGTAGTTCGGCACTGTCGAAGCAGGGCGGTAAAGCGGCAGGAGCACTGCCGTCAGGAGTAACCAAAGCGTTGTTGGACTGTTGGCAATTATTGAGATTGTCCATAAATTCAACCGGTAAATGGTAATTAATATCAAATTGATAATCATTATCATGTGAACGAAAGGTTACATCAAGGGAAATTTTCTTACCGATGGAACCTTTTTGTCGTCATGCTTACCGGAGCTAGATTGATTGCGATCAATTTGCTGATAAAACGGCTATTTCAACAGGGTTTCGATACGGCCGAACAGGCGCTCAGGTTTGGTGATGGGGGCAAAGCGTGTGATGCGCTCGCCATCGGCGGTGAGCAGGAATTTGGTGAAGTTCCACTTGATACGTTGGCTGCCTAACAGACCGGGAGCACGGCGTTTTAACTCGCTGAACAGGGGATGCGCCTGCGCGCCGTTGACGTCGATCTTGCTGAACAGCGGAAAGCTGACGCCATAGTTGAGGGTGCAGAAGTTGGCAATCTCCAGCGGATCGCCCGGCTCTTGCCCGCCAAACTGATTGCAGGGAAAGCCCAGCACCATTAACCCGCGTGAGCGATAATACTGCCATAGCTTTTCCAAGCCTGCATACTGAGGAGTAAAGCCACACTTGCTGGCGGTATTGACCACCAGGTAGGCCCGCGCCGGAAAGTCGGCCAGCGTTTTATGTTCCCCTTGCAGGGTGATACAGGGAATGGACAGCAGTGAATGGTTCATGCGCAAAGGCTCCTGCTCGCTGTGGCAATGACGCTGAATGGGGAGTGATAGTATGCAGTATAGTTAAGCGGGCGCAGTGTGCGGCACCCGCTAAGTAGCAAGATCAGAAACGGGTATCTACCGCGTCGGCCAGCATAGCCAGCAACTGCTCGCTGTCCGACCAGCTCAGGCAAGGGTCGGTAATGGATTGGCCGTAGGTTAGTGATTGGCCAGCCACGATCTTCTGCGTGCCTTCCACCAGGAAGCTTTCGGCCATCACGCCAGCGACGGCCACGGAGCCTGCACGGATCTGTTGGCAGACGTTTTCCGCCACTTCCAACTGGCGGCGATGCAATTTCTGACAATTACCGTGGCTGAAGTCGATCACCAGCTGTTCAGGTAAATCAAACTCGCGCAAGCTATCACAGGCGGCTACCACATCGGTCGCGTGATAGTTTGGCGTCTTGCCGCCGCGCATGATGATATGGCCATAAGGGTTGCCGCTGGTCTGGTAAATGGTCATCTGGCCGGTTTTGTCTGGCGACAGGAACATATGACCGGCGCGTGCAGCACGGATGGCATCAATGGCGATGCGGGTATTGCCGTCGGTTCCATTTTTGAAACCAACCGGGCAAGAGAGCGCCGAGGCCATTTCACGGTGGATCTGGCTTTCGGTGGTGCGAGCGCCAATCGCGCCCCAGCTGATCAAGTCGGCAATATACTGGCCGATCACCATATCCAGGAACTCGGTCGCCGTTGGCAGGCCAAGCTGGTTCACTGACAATAGCAGCTTGCGCGCCATCTCAATGCCACGGTTGACCTGATAGCTGCCGTCCAGGTCGGGATCGGAAATCAAGCCTTTCCAGCCCACCACGGTGCGCGGTTTTTCAAAATAGGTGCGCATCACGATTTCCAGACGGTCCTGATAGCGCTCGCGCAGTACGTTAAGGCGGGTGGCATAGTCCATAGCCGCATCCAGATCGTGAATGGAGCAGGGGCCAATCACTACCAACAGGCGCTTATCTTCGCCGGTTAGGATTTTTTCGATACGTTTACGTGACGCCGTCACGTTATCGGCTACCGATGCTGAGATCGGCAACTTCTCTGCCAGCGCCTGAGGCGTGACCAAGCTGTCGATGCGCGCGGTCCGCAGTTCATCTGTTTTGTGCATGATTGTCTCTAAAACTGTTCTTCGCGACGGCAGGAATACCGGGAAGTGATGGCGATCACAATAACGCAAAAACCGCTGAATTCAACCGTAGAGATTGTGATCGGCTGATTAAAACCGATAAAAAAGCACAAAAAAGGGGGCATAGAGGACTCTCCGCCAGCCCCTACTATCAGAACATCCGCCGGCTCATCCCGAGGATATCGAGGATCTTGGTGGAGATCTCCTCCACCGAATAGTTGGTGGTATTGAGATAGCGGATCTGGTTTTTGCGAAACAGCGCTTCCACTTCGGCAACTTCCATCCTGCATTGGCGCGGGGAAGAGTAACGGCTGTTTTCGCGGCGTTCTTCGCGGATCGCTGTTAACCGCTCAGGGTTAATGGTCAACCCAAATAACTTATGTTGAAACGGTTTTAACGCGGCGGGTAGCTGCAAATTATCCATATCATCGGCGGTAAACGGATAGTTGGCCGCGCGGATACCAAATTGCATCGCCAGATACAGGCTGGTGGGGGTTTTACCACAGCGGGATACGCCGAGCAGGATCACCTGCGCCTGATCGAGATTGCGCAGCGATATCCCATCATCATGGGCCAGGGTGTATTCAATGGCCGCGATCCGGGCGTCATACTTGCCCAGGTTGTTTTCGGTCAGCCCGTGGGTGCGATTAGGTACTGGTGTTGGATCCACCGCTAATTCCCCCTGTAGCGGGCCGACCAGGGCTTGTACGATATCCTGGCAGAATCCTTCACTTTGGGTGATCACTTGGCGCACTTCCGGCGAGATAATCGAATAGAACACCAGTGGGCGCACACCGGTCTGTTGGTAAATATCATTGATCTGCTGGCATACGCCCCGCGCACGCGCTTCGGTTTCCACAAAGGGCAGAGTGAAAGTGGTGGCCTTGACGGGAAACTGTGACAGCACCGCATGCCCCAATACTTCGGCGGTAATGGCCGTGCCATCCGAGATATAAAAAACGCTTCTTTCCACCCATAACTCCTTAATGCCTGAAACGACTGATAGCAACATCATGGTCTGCATACCCACATAGGGTAAAGAGGGGGACAGAAATTTTGTGACGCTGGGAATCATTCGCGGTAATTGAATATATTTTATAAAACCCATTTTCATTTTTAATAAAATGACAGATGCTATTTTAACTAGCTGCGCTGACACAAATTGGCGCTATTTTCGTCAAATCAATTACTAAAAATACGGGTATTTAAGCGAAAGTTTAAATAATACATAATTTGTTGAATTGTAAGCTTTTCGCCAGTTAGGGAACGATCCCTAATAAAGTTGTGCCCGATGGAATTCTCTTAATTGCTATTTTCTTCATTGGCTTGATCGATTCACCTGTCCATTGTCTATGGATCATTGTGCTAGTGTGGGTGGGTGCCGTTTTTTGCGGTACGAGTCAAAAATCCGTCAATACCCTACTGATAGCAATAAGGATTGTCTCGATGTCTAACAATGGCCCAGACTTGCGTAATGTGCTTTGGTACAACCAGCTTGGCATGCACGACGTTGACCGTGTCGGTGGCAAAAATGCCTCCCTCGGTGAAATGATCACCAATCTCTCCGATTTGGGCGTGGCCGTACCCAACGGTTTTGCCACCACCGCCCAGGCATTTAACGATTTTCTTGAGCAAAGTGGGGTTAACCAGCGCATTTATCAGCTGCTGGATCAGACTGACGTTGACGATATTGCTCAACTGTCCAAGGCCGGTGCGCAAATTCGCCAATGGGTGATCGATACGCCTTTCCACGCGGAATTTGAGCGTGAAATTACCCTGGCGTACCAACAACTGTCCGAGGGCGAAAGCGAAGCCTCCTTTGCCGTGCGTTCTTCCGCCACGGCCGAAGATATGCCAGACGCCTCGTTTGCCGGCCAGCAGGAAACCTTCCTCAACGTTCAGGGCATTGATGCGGTGATGGTGGCGATCAAACACGTCTTCGCCTCCCTGTTTAACGACCGTGCCATCTCTTACCGTGTGCATCAGGGTTACGATCACCGTGGCGTGGCGCTTTCCGCCGGTGTACAGCGCATGGTGCGCTCCGACCTGGCTTCCTCTGGTGTCATGTTTACCATCGATACCGAGTCCGGCTTTGATCAGGTGGTGTTTATTACCTCGGCGTTCGGCCTGGGGGAAATGGTGGTGCAAGGGGCGGTCAACCCGGATGAGTTTTATGTCCATAAACCGACGCTGCTAAAGGGCAATCCGGCCATTGTGCGCCGCAACCTTGGCTCGAAAAAAATCCGTATGGTGTACGCGCCTTCACAGGATCACGGCAAGCAGGTACGTATCGAAGATGTGCCAGAAGAGCAACGCAATCGTTTCTCTTTGACCGATGATGAAGTCCAGGCACTGGCGCATCAGGCGTTGTTGATCGAAAAACACTATGGCCGCCCGATGGATATCGAGTGGGCCAAAGACGGCCATACCGGCAAGCTGCTGATAGTCCAGGCGCGGCCAGAAACCGTGCGTTCCAATGAGCAGGTGATGGAACGCTACCAACTGAACGGTAACAGCACCGTGCTGGTGGAAGGCCGAGCCATAGGTCATCGCATTGGGGCCGGCCCGGTGAAGGTCATCCACAATATCAGCGAAATGGATCGCATTGAACCGGGTGACGTGTTGGTCACCGATATGACCGACCCGGATTGGGAACCGATCATGAAGAAGGCGGCTGCGATCGTAACCAACCGTGGCGGGCGTACCTGCCATGCGGCGATCATTGCCCGTGAACTGGGGATCCCTGCCGTTGTAGGGTGTGGCCACGCAACGGATCTGCTGAAAGAAGGGCAGAAAGTCACCGTCTCCTGCGCCGAAGGCGACACCGGCTTTGTCTACAGCGACATGCTGGAATTCAGCGTGCAAAGCTCGGAAGTCACTGAACTGCCAGAGCTCCCGTTGAAGATCATGATGAACGTCGGCAACCCAGACCGCGCTTTCGACTTCGCTCGCTTGCCAAATGAAGGTGTGGGGCTGGCCCGGTTGGAGTTTATTATCAACCGCATGATCGGCGTACACCCGCGTGCCCTGTTGGAGTTCGATCAGCAGACCCCAGAGCTGCAGGCAGAAATCAAGACGCTGATGTTAGGCTATGACGATCCGGTCGAGTTCTATGTCGGTCGTTTGACCGAAGGGATCGCTACGCTGGGTGCGGCATTCTGGCCGAAGCGCGTCATCGTGCGCCTTTCCGATTTCAAATCTAACGAATACGCCAACCTGGTCGGCGGCGAGAAATATGAGCCGCACGAAGAAAACCCGATGCTAGGTTTCCGTGGCGCAGGTCGTTACGTGGCGGACAGCTTCCGCGACTGCTTCGCCATGGAATGTGCCGCGATGAAGCGGGTACGTAATGAAATGGGCCTGACCAACGTTGAGGTGATGGTGCCGTTTGTGCGTACCGTGGCTCAGGCGGAGGCCGTGGTGGCAGAGTTGGGGCGTCAGGGCCTCAAGCGCGGCGAAAACGGGCTGAAAGTGATCATGATGTGTGAGATCCCGTCCAACGCCTTGCTGGCCGATCAGTTCCTTGAGCACTTTGATGGCTTCTCTATCGGCTCCAACGATATGACGCAGCTCACGCTGGGGCTGGATCGCGATTCCGGTGTGGTTTCAGAACTGTTTGACGAGCGCAATGAGGCGGTCAAGGCGCTGCTTTCCATGGCGATCCAGGCGGCCAAGCGTCACGG
The DNA here is from genome assembly GCF_001692375.1 of Serratia sp. 14-2641. Lineage (NCBI taxonomy): Bacteria > Pseudomonadati > Pseudomonadota > Gammaproteobacteria > Enterobacterales > Yersiniaceae > Serratia > Serratia sp. 14-2641. The sequence goes on from NZ_LXKR01000066.1 coordinate 253,818, forward strand.
CAAATATGTCGGCATCTGTGGGCAAGGCCCGTCAGACCATGCAGACTTTGCCGAGTGGCTGATGGATCAGGGGATTGATAGCCTGTCGCTTAACCCGGATACCGTGGTGCAGACCTGGGTTAATTTGTCACAAAGAAAGTAAACCTGAATAACAACGTCTGTTGAAAACATAAAACCGCCGGTTAAACCTGGCGGTTTTTTTATATTGGCGGGTTATTTTGCACAAAAAAAAGCCCATCAAAAGACGGGCAAAGACTACACACAGCAATTCAGTGATTCGGGGTAACTCTGTTAGGTGACTTGGCTGGAAAACGATGCATGGAAAGCAATGATTTTCAGCAAGATAGAGTTTTATACTAGGCAGTTATCTGGCGCGCGTCACTAAGAATCGTCCCAATAAAACAGCTTGGAATGTACGGGTTCATTGCAAGAACAGGTATTTGAATGGCATCTATTATGGCAAGAGGTGAGTCAGCAGAATAATTATCGGGGACGATGCGGCGGGAAAAGAGAATATTTAGGTTAATCGCCTGCCCAATGGATGAGCAGGCGATGCCGGGATCACAGCTGTTCTAAATCTTTGGCGACTTCTTCCAGATCGGCGGTGGGCTCCGGGGCTTCGTTCACCCAGGCGCTAACCAACCGATAAGAGACTGCCAGCACGACTGGGCCGATAAACAGGCCAATCATCCCGAAGGCCAGCAGGCCACCGATAACGCCTGACAAGATCAGAATCAACGGCAGGTCGGCACCCATGCGGATTAGCGCCGGGCGCAGGAAGTTATCCAAAGTTCCGACCACACAGCTCCACACCAATAGCACTGTGCCCCAGGTGGTGTCACCGGTCCAGTACAGCCAGATAATGGCCGGGACCAAGATCAGCAATGGCCCCAGTTGGGCGAGGCAAAAGACGAACATCACTACGGTCAGCAAGGTGGCCGCCGGAATGCCAGAAACGGCCAGCCCAATACCGCCCAGGATCGATTGCACCAATGCCGTCACCACCACACCTAATGCGACAGCACGGATCGCTTGCCCGGCTAGTAACACGGCTGCGTCGCCCCGAGTGGAAGCAAGGCGCACGGCAAAATGGCGGATCGCCATGCCAACCTGCTCTCCGCGGGCGTACAGCAAGGCGCTGAACAGTAACATTAGCGAACAGTGGATTAGGAAACGGCCAATATGTGCCGCCTGGGTGACAAACCAGGTGGCGGTTTGGCCAAAGTAAGGTTGAATTTTGGCCACCAGGGCGTTACCACCGGTGTTCACCAACAGATGATAGCTGTTGTAGACTTTGTGCCCGATCACCGGAATGGAGCGTAGCCACTCAAGCTGTGGAACGTGGAGCTGGCCCGGCGAGTTCACCCAGGCTACGATTGGTGCGCTGTTATCCACCACGCTGCTGATCAATAGGGCAATAGGCAGCACAAACAGTAAGAGCAGCAGGATGGTCATCACCAGCACGGCCAACGACCGGCGGCCCCAAAGTAGGCTCTGTAGTTTAATCAATACCGGCCAGGTGGCGATCACCACCATGGATGCCCAGGCAAATCCCAGAATAAAGGGTTGAATGACCCAAAAACTGGCGACGATCATAATGGCGATAAACAGCACACCAAAAATTATCGTCGGTAAATCGTAGCGGCGTTGCGGTTGTGTCATGAATGCGTTTTCATCCTAGTGAGTTAATTCCTTGGTACCCTTTTATCATGGAGCATTTTTGGCAACTTTCACAGTCAGCAGCACATTTTGCCGTGGAACGTCATCTGCGGTACAGCCTTTCACTATTAAGCGCAGTGGAATAACCGCCAGAGTTTCCTCTTCCTAAAGCGCAGCCATCGGCTGCGCTATCATTTTCCCCGCCAAATAATGCCAAATTCAGGATGTACAAGCGGCAAAACACCCGCCATTATGAGGTAGATAGCGATGATGCAGGGGAGGGTTACGGCCGTTGCGGTTATCGTGATAATAAAAGACAGGGGAGGGCCAGTTCCGGGCCCGATTAAGCAATTAAGAGCAGACAGAGTCAAACAAGCGAATGATCCCACAAATTTCTCAGGCATCCGGCCTCGTTCAACGGGTGCTGGACTTTTTGGCCGCGTTAAAACAGAGCGGATTCAACGGCGATACCGCCACTAGCTATGCCGATCGGCTGACGATGGCGACGGACAACAGCATTTACCAACTGTTGCCCGATGCGGTGGTGTTTCCTCGCTCAACCGCTGATGTGGCGCTGATCGCCCGTCTGGCCGACGAAGACCGCTTCAAGGCGCTCACCTTCAGCCCGCGCGGTGGCGGCACCGGCACCAATGGACAGGCACTTAACACCGGCATTGTGGTTGATATGTCGCGTTACATGAACCGCATTCTGGACATCAACGTCGAGCAGGGTTGGGTGCGGGTAGAAGCCGGGGTGATTAAAGACCAGCTCAACCAGTATTTACGGCCGTTCGGCTATTTCTTCGCGCCGGAGCTTTCCACCAGCAACCGCGCTACCCTAGGTGGCATGATCAATACCGACGCGTCTGGTCAGGGCTCGCTGGTATACGGCAAAACCTCAGACCATGTGCTGGGGCTGCGGGCGGTGTTGCTGGGGGGCGAAATGATCGATACCCGCGTCATGCCGACGCCGCTGGCGGAAACGATTGCCCAGGAAGATACGCCTGAAGGGCGGATCTACCACACCGTGCTGAATCGTTGCCGCGAGCAACGGGCGCTGATCCTGGAAAAATTCCCCAAGCTTAACCGCTTCCTAACTGGCTACGATCTGCGCCACGTGCTGAGCGACGATCTGCAAACCTTCGATCTGACCCGCATTCTGACCGGTGCCGAAGGGACCTTAGCCTTTATCACCGAAGCGCGGCTGGATATCACACCGTTGCCGAAGGTACGGCGGCTGGTAAACGTCAAATATGACTCTTTCGATTCGGCCCTGCGCAATGCGCCCTTTATGGTGGAAGCCAAAGCGCTGTCGGTGGAAACCATTGATTCCAAGGTGCTGAATCTGGCCCGCGAAGATATCGTCTGGCACTCGGTCAGTGAGCTGATCACCAACGTGCCGGATAAAGAGATGCTCGGGTTGAACATCGTTGAGTTTGCCGGTGACGATAAGGAACTGATCGACGGCCAGATGGAAGCGTTGTGCGAGCGTCTGGATGACCTGATCTCCGAGCAGCAGGCTGGGGTGATCGGTTATCAGATTTGCGGCGATTTGACCGGCATTGAGCGCATCTACAATATGCGCAAAAAGGCGGTTGGGCTGTTGGGTAACGCCAAAGGGCAGGCCAAACCCATCCCGTTTGCTGAAGATACCTGCGTGCCGCCGCAGCACCTGGCCGACTACATCACCGAGTTTCGCCAACTGTTGGATAGCCATAACCTGAGTTACGGTATGTTCGGCCACGTTGATGCCGGGGTGCTGCACGTGCGCCCGGCGTTAGATATGTGCGATCCCCAGCAAGAAGTGCTGATGAAGCAAATATCTGACCAGGTGGTGGCGTTAACCGCGAAATATGGCGGCCTGCTATGGGGGGAACACGGGAAGGGCTTCCGGGCGGAGTATAGCCCGGCGTTCTTCGGCGAGGAGCTCTATGAAGAACTGCGCCGCATCAAGGCTGCGTTTGACCCGCTCAATCGCCTCAATCCGGGTAAAATCTGCCCGCCGCTGGGCGTAGATGCCGTGATGATGAAAGTTGATGCGGTAAAGCGAGGTACTTTCGATCGCCGCATTCCCATCGATGTCCGCACCTCGTTCCGTGGCGCGATGGAGTGTAACGGCAACGGACTGTGTTTCAACTTTGATGTCCACAGCCCGATGTGCCCATCGATGAAGATCACCGCGAATCGGATCCATTCGCCGAAAGGCCGTGCGGCCCTGGTGCGCGAATGGTTACGGTTATTGGCAGAGCAGGGCGTCGACCCCGTTGCGCTGGAAAAACAGTTGCCGCAGCAGCGCCTCAGCTTCCGCACCCTGGTTGAGAAAACCCGTAATAGCTGGCATGCAGGCAAGGGCGAATATGACTTCTCCCATGAAGTCAAAGAAGCGATGTCTGGCTGCCTGGCCTGTAAAGCCTGTTCGACCCAGTGCCCGATCAAGATCGACGTGCCGGGCTTCCGTTCACGCTTCCTGCAGCTTTATCACACCCGTTATTTGCGGCCAATGCGTGACTACGTGGTCGCTGGTGTCGAGAGCTATACCCCGTTGATGGCCAAAGCGCCGAAGGTGTTCAACTTCTTCTTCAAGCAGCCATGGGTGCGCGAACTGAGCCGCAGCAGCATCGGTATGGTGGATTTACCGCTGCTATCCAGCCCAACGTTACGCCAACAACTGTCGGGCCATAGCGCGTTCAGCATGACGCTTGAACAGTTGGAAGCATTGAGCGAAAGCCAGCGCGAACAGCATGTGCTGGTGGTGCAGGATCCGTTTACCAGCTATTACGATGCCCAGGTCGTGGCAGACTTTGTACGGCTGGTGGAAAAGCTGGGCTACAAGCCGGTACTGTTGCCTTTCTCACCGAACGGTAAGGCACAGCATATCAAAGGCTTCCTGACGCGCTTTGCCAAAACGGCGCGCAAGACCGCGGACTTCCTTAACCGGGTAGCCAAACTGGGGATGCCGATGGTGGGTGTCGATCCGGCGCTGGTGCTGTGTTATCGCGACGAGTATCAAGACATTCTCGGGGCCGAACGGGGGAGTTTCCAGGTGCAACTGGTCCATGAATGGTTGCAAAAGTTGCTGGCAGAACGTGCGGAACAGCCGGCTACTGGGGAAGCCTGGTACCTGTTTGGCCACTGTACCGAAACCACCGCATTACCGGCGAGTACCCAGCAGTGGGCTGCCATCTTTGCCCGTTTTGGCGCCAAGTTGGAAAACGTCAGCGTGGGTTGCTGTGGCATGGCGGGCACTTACGGTCACGAAGCCAAGAATCTGCAAAATTCCTTGGGTATTTATGAGCTATCATGGCATCAGGCGCTACAACGTTTGCCAAGGCAACGCTGTCTGGCGACCGGTTATTCTTGCCGCAGCCAGGTAAAACGCATTGAAGGCAATGGCGTGCGGCATCCATTACAGGCACTTCTGGAGATGATTGCGTGAAGCTGTGGAAACGTGAAACAACGCTGGAACAACTCAACCAAAGCGGCGAAGGATGCATGGTTGCCCATGTGGGCATTCAGTTCACCCGTTTGGAAGATGACTATTTAGAGGCGGTGATGCCCGTCGATCACCGTACTACCCAGCCGTTTGGCCTGTTACACGGTGGGGCTTCGGTGGTGCTGGCTGAGTCGATGGGCTCAATGGCGGGTTATCTGTGCACCGAAGGGGAACAAAAGGTGGTGGGGTTGGAGATTAACGCCAACCACCTGCGCGCGGTATTTAAAGGGCAGGTACGCGGAGTGTGTCGTGCGTTGCACGCTGGCCGCCGCAATCAGGTCTGGCAGATCGAGATCTTCGACGATCGCGATCGCCTGTGCTGTACCTCACGGCTGACCACGGCGGTATTGGAATAGAGGCCCCCCTCACCCTAACCCTCTCCCACAGGGAGAGGGAGCTGTTGGCCTCTGCTCTTTTGGAAGTAAGGAGGTTATCTCTGCAAACGCGAATGCCCCTCATCCAAAGTGCGTCACCGAATTTCAGTTGCACTCGATCGGTCCTCTTGCCCTGTGGGAGAGGGGCCAGCTTTATAACTGGAAGGGGACCCGTTTCACAAAATCCTTCTGAAAAGCGGTAGCCTTGTCCCAGCCGCCTTCCATCGAATATTTCTGGCAAATCAGCGTTAGCGTATGCCGGGCAAAATGATAGCACTGTACGCGGAACAGCTGACAACGCTGTGGGTTGTTGATCTCGACGATCAGCCGGTTATGCAGTTTGCTCAGCGCATGCAGGTAACTCTCGTCATCGCCATTTTCCAGGCATAAATTCGCCATGCCAAGGCTGACGCTGTTGTAACGCTTCAGATGATTGATGTTGCATTCCGGCCGCTGTAACGCCGCTTCCGCCATATAGAAATCCACTGTGGCATCACGGATGTTGAACTTGTATTCATCAATTTTGCTCAGCAGCCACGCATTCATCGAGATAGCCATAGGTCCACGCCCAATTAAAGCTTAATGATAATCATTATCATATTTGCAGCTGTGGCGATGATCAATGCTCCCCGCAGTTTTTTTTCTGTTGTGGGTCTTTTGACCGCCACGGGCTAAAAATACGCGAGCGACTAGACTTAAAGCAGGGAAAGGCATTTTTCAGACAGACAAAATGCAGAAATAGGTATTTTCTATGAATGTTTAAAACAGACGACTTATCCGGTGTTATAACCTTGTCGAGGCTGCGGGATAAGCCGTACGAGATATGATTAATTCCTATGAATTCAGATGGATAAAAATTATCCCCGTGTCTATTCTGCCTGGATGCGCCATCGATTTATCGTGTTGCCGAGCGTAAATCCGGGCGTTTGGCAAATACCCCCGCAAAACAAACGGTTGAAGTGATAATCATTATCACTAACATGGGCGGTAAGCCAGATCGGCTGTAGTAAAACACGAATGTGAGGTAGGCCATATGCATACGGAAGATGTTGGTACTTTTTCTTTGGCAGATAACGTCTGGCAAGGCATTTCGCTGAGCGACAGCGCGGTGAAGCAGATAATCAGACTCATGCAGCAGGATGCTCAGGTGAAAGGGCTGCAACTCGGCGTCAAACAATCCGGTTGCGCAGGCTTTGCCTATGTACTGGATTTGACCCGCGAACCGGCCAGCGACGATCTGTTGTTCGAACGTGACGGGGCCAAGCTGTTCGTGCCGCTCAAAGCGATGCCGTTTATCGATGGCACCACGGTAGATTTTGTTCGGGAAGGGCTGAATCAGATGTTCAAATTTAATAACCCTAAAGCTCAGAACGCCTGCGGGTGCGGTGAGAGCTTTGGCGTTTAAGCGATGCAATCAACATGACACGAAGCAACGTAGAAACAGCGAAAGATGTACCGGCTTGGGTCAGCGAAGGTCGCTACAAGGAAGGATTCTTTACCCAACTGGCCACCGATGAGTTGGCCAAAGGTATCAACGAAGAGGTGGTGCGCGCTATCTCGGCCAAGCGTAACGAACCCGAGTGGATGCTGGAATTCCGCCTGGAGGCTTACCGTGCCTGGCTGCAAATGGAAGAGCCACACTGGCTGAAAGCCCACTATGACAAGCTTAACTATCAGGATTACAGCTACTATTCAGCGCCGTCCTGCGGCAGCTGTGATGATGCCTGCGGTTCTCAGCCTGGGGCGGAGCAGCAGCCTGGTGCCAGTACGGAAAACGGCTACCTGACCAGCGAGGTTGAACTGGCGTTTAATCAGTTGGGTGTACCTGTGCGTGAAGGTAGCGAAGTGGCGGTAGACGCCATTTTCGACTCGGTTTCCGTCGCGACCACCTACCGTGAAAAGCTGGCGGAGAGTGGGGTGATCTTCTGCTCGTTCGGTGAGGCCATTCACGACCACCCAGACTTGGTACGTAAGTATCTGGGCCGAGTGGTGCCACATAACGACAACTTCTTTGCCGCACTAAACGCTGCTGTGGCTTCCGACGGCACCTTCGTCTACGTGCCGAAGGGCGTACGCTGCCCAATGGAGCTTTCCACCTATTTCCGTATTAACGCTGCGAAAACCGGCCAGTTTGAACGTACCATTCTGATTGCCGATGAAGGCAGCTACGTCAGCTATATCGAAGGCTGCTCAGCGCCGGTACGTGACAGCTATCAACTGCACGCGGCGGTGGTAGAAGTGATCCTGCATAAAGACGCCGAAGTGAAGTATTCCACGGTGCAAAACTGGTTCTCCGGCGGCGGCGAAAGCAAGGGCGGCATTCTTAACTTCGTCACCAAGCGTGCGCTGTGTGAAGGCTCAGGGTCCAAAATGTCGTGGACACAGTCGGAAACCGGCTCGGCCATCACCTGGAAATACCCAAGCGTGATCTTGCAGGGCGACAACTCGATCGGTGAGTTTTTCTCGGTGGCGCTGACCAGCGGCTACCAACAGGCGGATACCGGCACCAAGATGATCCACATTGGTAAAAACACCAGGTCGACCATTATTGCCAAAGGGATCTCCGCCGGGCACAGCCAAAATACCTATCGTGGGCTGGTGAAAATCCTGCCTGGGGCGGAAAACGCCCGTAACTTTACCCAGTGCGATTCGATGCTGATCGGGCCCAACAGCGGGGCGCATACCTTCCCCTATGTGGAAACGCGTAATAACAGCGCCCAGCTTGAGCATGAGGCTACCACCTCGAAGATTGGTGACGATCAACTGTTCTACTGCCTGCAACGGGGCATCAGCGAAGATAACGCTATCTCGATGATCGTCAATGGTTTCTGTAAGGACGTGTTCTCCGAGCTGCCGCTGGAGTTTGCCGTGGAGGCACAGAAGTTACTGGCTATCAGCCTGGAACACAGCGTCGGTTAAGCACCCGTATTTATAGCGCAGCAGCGCGATCTGAGGACACAGCATGTTAAGTATCAAGAATTTGCACGTCAGCGCCGAAGGTAATGAAATCCTCAAGGGGCTGAGCCTGGACATCAAACCGGGTGAAGTGCACGCCATTATGGGGCCGAACGGCTCTGGCAAAAGCACGCTTTCCGCCACGTTGGCTGGCCGCGAAGAGTATGAGGTCACCGCTGGGGAAGTGACGTTTAAAGGTAAAGATCTGCTGGAGCTGGCTCCTGAGGATCGGGCCGGTGAGGGCGTATTCCTGGCATTCCAGTATCCGGTAGAGATCCCCGGCGTCAGCAACCATTTCTTCCTGCAGACTTCGGTGAATGCGGTACGTAATTACCGTGGCCAAGAGGCGCTGGATCGCTTCGACTTTGCCGACTTTATCGAACAGAAGATCGAGTTGCTGAATATGCCAGCGGATCTGTTGACCCGTTCGGTCAACGTCGGTTTTTCCGGCGGTGAGAAGAAGCGCAACGACATCCTGCAAATGGCCGCGCTGGAGCCGGAGCTGTGCATTCTGGATGAAACGGACTCAGGGCTGGATATCGATGCCCTGAAGATCGTCGCCAACGGCGTCAATTCGCTGCGTGATGGCAAGCGCGCCTTTATTATTGTCACCCACTATCAGCGTATTCTCGATTACATCAAACCGGATTACGTTCACGTGCTTTCCCAGGGGCGCATAGTGAAGTCCGGTGATTTCTCGTTGGTGAAACAGCTGGAGGAGCAGGGTTATGGCTGGCTTTCCGACCAACAGTAATTCACGGGCACTACAGCAGATGTACAGCCTGTTCGAAGCGCGCGGCGGCGAGCGTTCTGCGCATGCGTTAGCCCATTGGCAGCAGGCTTTGCGCCAAGGCTGGCCGACTCGCAAGCAGGAAAACTGGAAATATACTCCGTTGGAAGGCTTGCTGGAGCAGCAGTTTCTGGAGCCTATAGACAACGAGCTCAGTGCGGAGCAGCGTGACAAGTTGGCGTTGAAAATCGATGCGTATCGCCTGGTGTTTGTCGATGGGCGCTTATGTCCTCAACTGAGCGATGAGGATCTTGGCGACTACCGGTTGACCAGGGTGGCCTATGATGCGCCACTCACGCTGCCGGATCCGATCCAGCCTGAAATTTTCCTGCATTTGACAGAAAGCCTGGCACAGGAAACCAGCGTGATTAGCCTGGCGGCTGGCAAAGATCCGGTTAAACCCCTTTATCTGTTGCATATCAGCACCGGTCGCGAGCAGCCCGGAGAAGTGAATACGTTGCATCACCGGCATCATCTGGAGATTGCCAGTGGCGCACGAGCTTCGGTCATAGAACACTACACCAGCGTCACTGCTGCGGCTCACTTCACCGGTGCGCGCTTGACCGTGATGGTGGGTGATAATGCCGAGCTGCATCATTGCAAACTGGCGTTTGAGAGCCAGGCCAGTTATCACTTTGCCCATAACGACCTGTTGGTTGGCCGCGATGCGCGGGTTAAAAGCGACAGCTTCCTGCTCGGGGCGGGGCTGACACGCCACCACACCAGTGCGCAGTTAAACGGTGAGGGGAGCAATCTGGTCATCAATAGCCTGGTGCTGCCGGTAGGTAAAGAGGTATGCGATACCCGTACCTATCTGGAACACAACAAAGGCTACTGCGAAAGCCGCCAACTGCACAAAACGGTGGTCAGCGATCGAGCCAAAGCGGTGTTTAACGGCATGATCAAGGTCGCGCAACATGCGATCAAAACCGACGGACAAATGAACAACCACAACCTGTTGTTGGGCAATGTGGCGGAGGTAGATACCAAACCGCAGTTGGAAATCTACGCCGATGATGTCAAATGTAGCCACGGTGCCACCGTGGGCCGGATCGATGAAGAGCAACTGTTCTATCTGCAATCGCGTGGTATTGATAAGCACGCGGCGCAGCAGATGATCATCTTTGCCTTTGCCGCTGAACTGACGGAGGGCATTGCCGACCCGGTCATACGGGAGTTGGTGCTGGCTCGTATCGCCGATCGTTTACCCCAGGAGGCGGCATGAGTTATCCCCTGGAACGGGTACGTAGTGATTTTCCCTTGCTGGCTCGGGAGGTCAATGGGCAACCGTTGGCTTATCTGGACAGTGCTGCGAGCGCGCAGAAACCGCAGAGCGTGATTGACCGCGAACTGGATTTCTACCGTCACGGTTATGCCGCGGTTCACCGCGGCATTCATACGTTGAGCGCCGAAGCTACCCAGCAGATGGAGGGCGTGCGTGAGCAAGTGGCGCGCTTTATCAACGCGGATTCTGCAGAAGAAATCGTGTTCGTCAAAGGTACTACCGAAGGCATTAATCTGGTGGCTAACAGCTTTGGCCGCCATTTACTGACGGCGGGCGATAGCCTCATCATCACCGAGATGGAGCACCACGCCAACATTGTGCCGTGGCAAATGTTGGCGCAAGAGCGTGGCATCACGCTGCGTGTTTGGCCATTGCAGCCAGACGGCACCTTGGATCTGGCGCAACTGCCGGGCCTGATCGATGCCTCCACCAAGCTGTTGGCGATCACCCAGGTATCGAACGTGCTCGGAACCGTCAACCCACTGCATAAGATCGTTCCCGTGGCCAAAGCAGCTGGGCTGAAGGTGCTGGTGGATGGCGCTCAGGCGGTGATGCATCAACGTATCGATGTCCAGGCGCTTGACTGTGATTTCTATGTGTTCTCCGGCCACAAGCTGTATGGGCCTAGCGGTATCGGCATTCTGTATGGTAAGCAAGCGTTGCTGGAACAGATGCCACCGTGGGAAGGTGGCGGCGCGATGATCCAACGGGTAAGCCTGACGCAAGGCACTACCTTTGCAGCGCCTCCCTGGCGTTTTGAGGCCGGTTCACCTAATACGGCAGGTATGATGGGGCTGGGGGCGGCCATCGACTATGTCGAGGCTCTGGGGCTGGAAAACATCCACGAGTACGAGCAATCTTTAATGCGCTACGCATTGGATGGATTGCAGCAGGTGCCAACGTTGAAGATCTATGGCCCAGCACAGCGTGCCGGCGTGATTGCCTTTAACCTGGGTGAACACCATGCCTACGATGTGGGCAGTTTCCTGGATCAATACGGCATTGCGATCCGCACCGGACACCACTGCGCCATGCCGCTGATGGAATTCTACCGGGTGCCAAGTATGTGCCGTGCCTCGCTGGCGTTGTACAATACCCGCCAGGAAGTGGATCGGCTGGTCGCCGGTTTGCAGCGCATCCACAGCTTGTTAGGCTAATCATTAAAGGGAGCCCCATGGCGCATTTGCCGGACAAAGATAAATTGGTGCGTAATTTTTCCCGCTGCCTGAATTGGGAAGAGAAGTACCTGTATGTGATCGAACTGGGTAGCCAGTTGCCACCGCTGGATGAAAGCGAGCGGCAGGCGGCTAACCTGATTTCTGGCTGCCAAAGCCAGGTCTGGATCGTGATGAGCAACAACGCGCAAGGGCAGGTTGAGTTTCATGGTGATAGCGATGCTGCTATCGTCAAGGGGCTGCTGGCGGTGGTGTTTATTGTTTATCACCAGCTTACGCCGCAGCAAATTCTCGATCTGGATGTACGCCCATTCTTCAGCGAACTGGCCTTGAGCCAACATCTGACGCCTTCCCGTTCTCAAGGTTTGGAAGCGATGATCCGCGCTATTCGCAGTAAAGCGGCCCAGCTCGCCTGACCGGGCACCCAAGGCTTATTGACGGCACGTTATGTCAATGAGCCTTTACAATTCCTGCCAAACTCCGCCGGTTTTCCGCAAATCATAGTTATTTCAGTCAGTTACTCGTTGACGATGTATTGACAATTCCTGCGTTTGATTACGTTATAACATGTTGATTTTTTACAATTTATTGCCTTTAAACAGGTTCTTGCTAATATCGAACGAGTATTTGTCTTATTTACCTGCTGGCCAGCGACCGCTAGCCTTGCAATGAACCGTAATAACAATAGGGATCAGAATGAAACGTGCGTTGACTCTAATGGGCGTGTTATTCGCCACCGTACTGACCGGCACCCAGGCCGCCAGTGCGAACGAATACCCATTGCCGCCGCCAGGCAGCCGCCTGATTGGTGAGAATACAATTTACAACGTGCCAAACGATGGCCGTTCGCTGGAAGCCATTGCGGCAGACTACAAGATTGGGCTGTTGGGCATGCTGGAGGCCAACCCGGGTACCGATCCCTATCTGCCTAAACCGGGGTCGGCGCTGACGATCCCAACACAGATGCTACTGCCGGAGACTCCACGTGAAGGAATTGTGGTCAATCTGGCAGAACTGCGCTTGTACTATTACCCGAAAGGGGAAGATAAGGTGATTGTCTATCCGATCGGTATTGGCCAGACCGGTATGAATACGCCGCTGAAGGTGACCTCGGTCAGCCAGAAGATCCCGAATCCAACCTGGACACCCACCGCCAACATTCGTAAGCGCTACCAGTCACAGGGAGTTACCCTGCCAGCGGTAATACCGGCTGGGCCAGAGAATCCAATGGGGCTGTTTGCCATGCGTCTGGCCATGGGGCACGGTGAATACCTGATCCACGGCACCAATGCCAACTTTGGTATCGGAATGCGTGTGAGCTCAGGCTGTATCCGCCTGCGCCCGGACGATATCGAAGCGCTGTTCAACCAGGTGCCACAAGGCACCAGAGTGCAAATCGTCAATGAACCGGTGAAGGTCTCCGTTGAGCCAGACGGCAAACGCTATGTAGAAGTGCATCAGCCATTGTCCAGAGTGGCCAGTGACGATCCGCAGACCATGCCGATCGCGCTTTCTAAAAATCAGAAAGCCTTTGCTGCCGATCCACAAACCGATAAGGCAATGCTCGACAGCGCCATTGTACGGCGTTCTGGTATGCCAGTGCTGGTCAGTGTAGGGCAAGAGCCTTCTGAGGTCGCTACACCGTCTACAGCGCTTCCTGGTGAGGGAGCTGTCACCTCTGGCGAGTCTGGGGCACCGATTAGCTCGGTGAACTGAGTTCCGGCATTGTGCAAGGGCGTGGTATTCCCCTTGTGTCACCAATCTGAAGCCTGGCGTTGAGCCGGGCTTTTTTTTGCCTGCATGGGGGGGAAATGAGAGGCAAAAAAAAACGGTGCACAATGTGCACCGTTTTCAATAACCGAAGCAAACTTACTTTTTGTAAGCGTGTGCTTGGTTGTCCAGACGCTGGTTAGCGCGCGCTGCGTCGTCTTTAGCTGCTTGAACGTCAGAACGGATTGCGTTCACGTCGTTGCTCAGCTGATCAACTTTAGCGTTCAGAGTCTGAACGTCAGAAGACAGTTGATCGATTTTAGCGTTGCTTGAGCAACCAGCCAGCATAGTAGAAGCCAGGATTACCGCGCCCAGTACCAGTTTAGTACGATTCATTATAACACCCTCTAGATTGAGTTAATCTCCATGTAGCGTTACAAGTATTACACAAACTTTTTTCGAAAGAGAATAAATTTTTTGTATTAGGGCCCTTTATTTTGATCGTTCGCTCAAACTTGCATCTTGTTTTGCAAAATAGTTAAAAAATCGAAGGAAAACAGCCTGATTCTATGGGACAACTCTCAAATGAAATTGGCGAAATAAACCGCTTTAATGGTTGCGTTTTTCTGAAAGTACAGTATTGCAGATAAAAAAAACGCCGCTAAGCGGCGTTTGGGTCACAGATTTGTTGTCACGTTTATTATTACAGCACGTGAACCGAGGCAGTATTGGTGGTGCCGCTTGGTACCAGAGCACCAGAAACCATCACTACGACGTCGCCTTTCTGTGCCAGGCCGCTCGCCAAAGCAACTTCTTTACCAATGCGGTAGAAGTCGTCGGTAGAAGCGATTTCTTTGACCATCTGAGTGGTAATACCTTTGCTCAGGATCAACTGACGGGCAGTGACTTCGTTGGTCGTCAGGGCCAGGATTACGGCGTTAGGGAAGTACTTACGCACGGATTTGGCCGACTTGCCGCCGCTGGTGGCAACCACGATCAGTGGCGCGTCCAGTTTTTCGGCAGTTTCTACCGCACCGCGGCATACCGCTTCGGTGATACGCAGTTTACGGTTGTCGTTCAGGGTGTCGATACGGCTAGGCATCACGCGATCGGTACGTTCGCAGATGGTTGCCATGATGGTAACGGCTTCCAGCGGGTATTTACCCTTGGCGCTTTCACCAGACAGCATAACCGCATCGGTACCGTCCAGGATGGCGTTGGCAACGTCACCGGCTTCTGCACGGGTAGGGCGCGGGTTCTTGATCATTGAATCCAGCATCTGGGTCGCGGTGATAACGACTTTGCGCGCACGGTTACACTTCTCGATCATCATCTTCTGCGCGAAGATCACTTCTTCAACCGGGATTTCAACACCCAGATCGCCACGAGCTACCATGATGCCGTCAGACGCTTCAAGGATCTCGTCGAAGTTGTTCAGGCCTTCCTGGTTTTCGATCTTGGAGATGATCTGAATGTTTTCGCCGCCGTGGGCTTTCAGGTGCTCACGGATTTCCAGCACGTCGGAACGCTTACGGATAAAGGAAGCCGCAACGAAGTCTACGCCTTGCTCACAACCGAAGATCAGGTCACGTTTGTCTTTTTCGGCCAGCGCTGGCAGCTGAATGGAAACGCCTGGCAGGTTAACGCCTTTGTTTTCACCCAGATCGCCGCTGTTCAGTACCTTACAAACCACTTCGCTTTCGGTAACCGCAGTCACTTCCATACCGATCAGGCCATCATCCACCAGTACGGTGTTGCCAATTTTCAGGTCGGCAGCAAAGCCAGGGTAGGTCACTGCAACGCGCTCTTTGTTGCCGATAACGCTCTGGTCGGTGGTGAAGGTGAAGGTCTGGCCAGCAACCAGGGCTGCATCAACGCCACCTTCCAGCTTCATGGTACGGATTTCCGGGCCTTTGGTATCGAGCAGGATACCGGCGTTTTTACCGGTTTTGGCAATGACCGCACGCATGTTCTTGATGCGGTTACCGTGTTCTTCATAATCGCCGTGGGAGAAGTTAAGGCGCATTACGTTCATGCCCGCGTTCAGCAGGCTGGTCAGCATTTCTTCCGACTCGGTTTTCGGGCCGATAGTACAAACAATTTTGGTCTTTTTCATGACGATTTTTTCTGCAAGTTGTGATGGATAATAAAACTAACGGTACCGGCGGCTAGGCCATCGGTAAGGGATTTGGGCTGTGCCTGGCAATGCAAAACATAGTTAAGGATAGGTGACCTTGGTCGAAATGGGGTGGAAAAATTCGGCCGATGCCCAGGTGCGGGTAGGCTGCGCAAAAAGCGAGGATGAGAATTTGTTGTAATTGCGTTTTCGCAGATCAAGGGCTGAAACCATTCAACTGAAAGACGTTGCGCATTATAAGGCTATGCGGCTGGAAACAAAACAAAAAACCGCAGTCGCTGGCAGGTTTGTACATAAAACCAGCAAATGTGGCGCAAATATGCCGCCTGGCAGCGGGTTTGTTGCGCAAATAGCATGACTGTAACGGATTATGTTTTGAAAAAATAACGTGACGGACTTCACGCTTTCAAGCGCTTTGCTGGATTTCCAGCAGGACTCCGTCATCCAGACAGAAACAGCCAAATACGGTAGCGGCAGGGATCGTCAACGTTTCCTGGGCCATCAGAGTATGCACGTCGCTGCCGACGGTGAACTCGAAGATCCCAGAAAGGATGCGGATTTGCTGGGGGTAGGGGCGTTTTTGCAGTTGGTCAAAGGTGCCTGCGGCAAACTTGACTTCCCAGGCGGTGCTCCCATCGCTCATTAGCCCTTGGCGGCGGGCGAGGCCATTGTCGAGTTGTTCGAACGGCAGCTGTGATTTAAAAACCGACATCAAAATTACCTCCATCAGGATACTGCGCTGATGATACGCGACGGGCTGACGCTCTGTCCGGTATTACTGTTAAATTGGGTTACCGTTAGGCGAGAGATAATACTGGGAAGCGAAACAAAACAAGAAGTGGTGCGTCCGAATGGACTCGAACCATCGACCCCCACCATGTCAAGGTGGTGCTCTAACCAACTGAGCTACGGACGCACTGTGCTACTTTCAGGAATTTGGTGCGTCTGAATGGACTCGAACCATCGACCCCCACCATGTCAAGGTGGTGCTCTAACCAACTGAGCTACAGACGCATCTTTTTCCTCTCTGTCATGGCTGACAGCGGGGACGAATATTAACGAGCAACCCGGCCGCTGGCAAGGGGAAAAACGCAATTTTATTTGGTATTTCACGCGATTGCTGAGCTTATGTGCAGTAAGGCGGTTTTTTCTGCAATGGCTGGCGAGGAACTCGCCGGTTTGCCTGTGACAAACCGGCGAACGCTATTAACGGGTGGAACGCTGCAAAATCAACGCCGGGGGTTGGTGCTGTAACCAACGCATCCTCAATACCATCATGATGGCGGCGAAGGTCAGGCCGATAATAAAGCCGAACCAGAATCCGCTTGGCCCCATCGCCGGCACGATGTAGTCCGTCAGCGCCAGCAGATAGCCGCTTGGCAATCCGAGAACCCAATAGGCCACAAAGGTGATGTAGAAGATTGCCCGGGTATCTTTATAGCCCCGTAGAATACCGCTACCGATCACCTGGATGGAGTCGGATATCTGGTAAATCGCCGCCAGCAGCATCAGATGGGAGGCCATGGTCACGACCGCAGGGTTATCGTTATACAGCAGGGCGATAGACTCGCGGAATGCGGCGGTGAACAACGCCGAGCAACTGGCCATGGCGATGCCGACGGCAATCGCCGCATAGGCGGCAATCCGAGCGCCCTCTACCGAGCCCTCGCCCAGCCGGTGCCCAACGCGGATGGTGGCCCCAACGCCGAGCGACAGCGGCAGTACAAACA
The DNA here is from genome assembly GCF_001692375.1 of Serratia sp. 14-2641. Taxonomy (NCBI): domain Bacteria; kingdom Pseudomonadati; phylum Pseudomonadota; class Gammaproteobacteria; order Enterobacterales; family Yersiniaceae; genus Serratia; species Serratia sp. 14-2641. The sequence continues at coordinate 271,126 of NZ_LXKR01000066.1, forward strand.
TCAGTGAGCTGAAGTTCAGGGCAATCTGGTGCCCGGCAACCGCGACGATACCCAGCGGTGAAACCAGTAATGCCACCACGGCAAACAGCGTCACCTCAAAGAACAAGGCCAAGGCAACCGGTAGGCCAATGCCGATCAGACGTTTTAACGCCTGCCAGTCCGGACCACGATGTGCGCCTTGCTCCAGCTTGATATCCCGCAACGAGGACGCACGTTTGGCATACCAGCGCATCATCAGGAACATCATCCAATACACGCTGGCGGTGGCGACACCACAACCGACGCCGCCCATTTCCGGCATGCCAAACTTGCCGAAAATCAATATGTAGTTGATCGGGATGTTGATCAACAGACCCAAAAAGCCGATTACCATGCCGGGCTTGGTTTTGGATAAGCCTTCACATTGGCCACGGACGACCTGGAAGAACAAATAGCCGGGAGCTCCCCACATAATGGCATGCAGGAAACCAACGGCTTTTTCAGCCAGCAGCGGATCGATGTTGTGCATCATGTCGATCACCAACTGGCTGTTATAAATCACGGCGATAATCAGTAGTGAAACCCCTGATGCCAGCCAAAAGCCCTGGCGCACCTGATACGCGATACGATCGCGGCGACCCGCGCCGTTGAGTTGGGCGATTACTGGGGTCAAGGCCAGCAGTAAACCGTGGCCGAACAGAATGGTCGGCAGCCAGATAGAGGTCCCGACGGCAACGGCGGCCATATCCGTGGCGCTGTAAGAGCCAGCCATGATGGTATCGACCACGCCCATTGCGGTTTGGGATATTTGCGCGATGATGACCGGAATTGCGAGGGCCAATAAACTACGCGCCTCAATAAAGTACTTCTGCACGTATACACCTTTCTAATTATTTATGGGGAAGGGGGGTCGCTGCATCAGCAACAACTAAAAACTGCGGAATATGCCAAAAAGATTGTACCTGCTAGCCGGGGTTTAGCAAAGGTTGTAACGAAATAGTTATACCGGCCGTCTTTCAAGCTGTAGCTTGAAATCCATCGAGTATCTATCCGTCGCCTTGAAACTACAGCGTTGTTGGCTGAGGACGCTAACCCCAGGATATAAACTAGGCAAGCACTGCTTTTTTGCCGTTGTGCGTTTGGTTTTCTGCCGTAACTGGGGCAAACTGCTTACAGCGCGTTGAACATAGTCATAAAGAAGAGGCCAACATGTTTACCGGTATCGTACAAGGCACCGCCCCGCTGGTTGCCATTGATGAAAAACCCAACTTCCGTACCCACGTTGTTGAAATGCCTGATGAGCTGTTACCAGGGCTGGAGTTGGGGGCCTCGGTGGCCCACAACGGCTGCTGTCTGACCGTCACGGAGATCGCAGGCAATCGCGTCAGCTTTGACCTGATCAAAGAGACCCTGCGGCTGACCAATCTTGGCGATCTTAAACTGGGTGATGTGGTCAATCTGGAAAGAGCCGCCAAGTTTAACGATGAAATCGGCGGGCACCTGATGTCCGGGCATATTATCTGTACCGCGGAAGTCACCAAGATTTATACCTCGGAAAATAATCGCCAGATCTGGCTGCGTATGCCGAATATCGATTTGATGAAATATGTGCTGCATAAGGGTTTCATCGGCATCGATGGCATTAGCCTGACCATAGGCGAGGTGGTCAATAACCGTTTCTGTGTGCATTTGATCCCGGAAACCCTTGAGCGCACCACGCTGGGTAAAAAGCGCCTGGGCGACAAGGTCAATATAGAAATCGATCCGCAAACTCAAGCGGTGGTGGATACCGTCGAGCGTGTGCTAGCCAATCGTGAGGCTGCGTTAGCTGTCACTAAGCCGCCAGTACCCTAAGCCTGAGAATCCTGTACCGATAACCCTACATAGGAGCCAAACGTGAAGTTTTATGGGAAAACGATGATGCTAGCGGCGCTGTTGGCGCTGACCGCCTGTTCAAGCTCCCCAGAACAGGCGAACTCACAGTCTGCCGAGGCTGAAGATGATACCTGCGGTGCATCGCAGTATCAGAATTATGTGGGTAAACCGTTGTCTGCGTTGGACGGGGTTAATATTCCCCAGCAGGTACGGACTATTCCTTATAACTCTATGGTAACCATGGACTTCAATCTAAAGCGCTTGAACTTCCTGGGTGACAGTGAAGACAAAATTATTCGCGTTTATTGCGGTTAATAACCCTTTACCCCAACCCTGTGGGTTGGGGTAAAGGATTTTAGCGGGGAACTCGCAGACCGCCTTCGACGCCTTTAGGGCTGAATACCACCTGCCAAAGTTGAATATCGCGAGCGCGGAACGCTCCTGCGCAGGCATTAAGGTAATAACTGAACATCCTTTCAAAACGTTCGGAATAGCGCGATGCCAGCAGTGGCCAGCTCTGTTTGAAACGTTCATACCAGGCCATCAGGGTGCGATCGTAATCTGCGCCGATATTATGCCAATCTTCCATGACGAAACGGCCTTCGCTGGCCTGGGCAATATGTTTCACCGACGGCAGACAGCCGTTGGGGAAGATATATTTATTGATCCACGGATCAACGTTCATATCGGTCTCGTTGGAACCAATGGTATGCAACAGGAAAATGCCATCGGGTTTTAAATTGCGTTCCACCACCTCGAAATAGGTTCGGTAGTTCTTCGGCCCAACGTGTTCGAACATGCCGACTGAGACGATGCGGTCAAACTGCTGGTGGAGATCACGGTAATCCTGCAGTAGAATTTCCACGTCCAGACCGGCACAGCGCTCTTGCGCCATTTTCTGCTGTTCTGCGGAGATGGTGACCCCCACCATGGAAACGCCGTAGTGCTTGGCCGCATACGCAGACAGGCCGCCCCAGCCACAGCCGATATCCAATACCCGCATACCAGGCCGCAGGTGCAGTTTTTCGCAAATTAGCCGTAGCTTGGCCTCTTGCGCTTCTTCCAACGTCGTGGCCTGTTGCCAATAGCCGCAGGAATATTGCATATAGGGATCCAGCATCTGGGTAAACAAATCGTTACCCAGGTCGTAATGCTCCTTGCCAACGATCCAGGCGCGTTTTTGGGATTGCAGATTGGTCAGGCGGGCGGCGGCAATACGCAAGATATCCTTAAGGTGGTGGGGTAGTTTCTTTTCCAGGCCAGCTGCGACAACCCGCTGAAAAAATATGTCCAGCCGTTCGCACTCCCACCAACCGTCCATATAGCTTTCGCCCAGCCCCAGAGAGCCGTCTTGCAGTACGCGTTTAAAGAAATTGGGATTATTGATCTGAATATCGAAAGGGCGTGAACCATTGATTTCAATACCGGCCATGCTAAGCATTTCATGAGCGATACGATACCAATGGTTATCCCGGATGCTCAGATCTTCTATACACGATGAACTCATAGCTTCTCCATCACCTTCTTCTGACTTATGATCCTGCAGAATTTAATGTAGCCAATTTCTACAGGGACATACGTATACCTACGGTAAAAATTCACCGTGGTGTCTGAAATTCGACTTGAACAGAGGAAATTTAAGAGACTCCCTGCGTCAAAGGACGCGGGTAAATGCAACCTTAAATAAAGTGTGATGCCATCCACGTACGCAGCAGTTGCTGCAATAAGAGCTTAGTATAACTGTTATTCTAAAAGGTCGTTTTTGAGTATAGGCTTGCCGAGGCGTAGACTCAACTGCAAATCGCGCTCGGCAAGAATTTTCATTAAGTGACTATTTACAGAGATAATTATGACACGGAGTCGACACGCTCCTGCCGTGTTACCTGCGTTTCATCCGTTCCTTTCCCACGCTGCATCAGATAGCCCAAGGCTGCTAAAAATACGGTAGCAACCATTACGGTAACCGTGGCTAACAGCGGTTGGGCGATAAATGCCGAAACCAACAGGCTGGCGATAAAACATAATCCCAGCTGTAGCGTGTTTTGCAGCGCAGCGGCTTTGCCACTGTTGTTGGGGAAGGGCATCAACGCATTGGCCACTAAAATAGGATAGCTGGCACCGTTAACTAATGCCATAAAGCAGAACGGGATCAACAGTGTGGTCAACGTCGGTTCGCTCAGGGTGGCAATCAGATACAGCGCTACCATGCTGATGCCATAAGCTACCAGCAGCCATGGCAACAAGGTTTTGCCAGAAATGCGATTTAAGGCGCTACGGCAGCTGTAACCCCCCAATAAGAAAGCCAGCGTTTGTGGCACATAGCTTAGGCCAATATCGTTAGGGCTATACCCCATATCGCCGAGGATAAAGGGTGAGCCCGTCAGCCAGGCGAAGAAGCCGGCAGAACAGGCGGCAAAAACCATCACGTTGCCGCTGAAGACCGGGGATTTCAAGATCTGCATAAAGCCAAGGCTGGGCTTTTTATCGGCGGAAGGTACCAGTCTGCTACGGTCTTTCAGCAGTAAGGTGGGGATCAGCAGCAGGGCGGTAATCCCCAACAGCACGGCGAAGATGGCCCGCCATCCCATATGGTTGAGCAACCAGGCGCCTAGCAGCGGGGCCAGCGCCGGAGAGAGTGCGACCAGCGGCATAATGGAGGCGAAAACGCGGTTGGCTTTGCCATCGCGGTAACGATCGACCACGATCGCCTGCCAGGTGACGGCGGCGGAACACACGCCAATGGCTTGGATAAAGCGCAGTGACCACAGTTGTGCCACGTTTTCGACCCACAGCATACCTAGACAGCCGACGGCGAACAGTGCCAGGCCAATCAATAACACGGGCTTACGGCCAATGCGGTCAGACAGCGGCCCCCACAGCAACTGGGCGAAGGCAAAGCCTGCCAGGAAGATACTCAGGCTGGCGCTGATCGCCCCAGCGGAGATTTGCAGATCCTGCTGCATGGCCCCAAAGGCGGGCAGGTACATATCGGTAGCCAGATAGCCCAACATACTTAGGCCGGCCAGGTAGAACATAAATCCAAAATTTCGCATTGCTATTTCTCGTTAAAATTATGTTGTCGCAGGTTTTGAAGCGCCGGCAAGTGTATACGGCTGGATCTCTGCTTGTGAAACGGTAATATTTGCAAGGTGCTGTTAAAAAATTTGAAGGCAAAGTTATGTGGTCTGAATATTCACTCGATGTGGTAGATGCGGTGGCGCGAACCGGTAGTTTCAGCGCGGCGGCGCAGGAATTGCATCGCGTTCCCTCGGCGGTGAGCTATACGGTGCGCCAACTGGAGCAATGGCTGGCGGTGCCGCTGTTTGAACGCCGTCACCGCGATGTGGAACTCACGCCAGCGGGGGCGCTGTTTGTTAAAGAAGCACGGGTTGTTATCAAAAAAATGCTCGATACCCGACGACAGTGTCAGCAGGTGGCCAACGGTTGGCGCGGGCAATTGCGGATTGCGGTTGATCTGATCGTCAAACCTCAGCGCAGCCGCCAACTGGTGCTGGATTTTTATCGCCATTTCCCCGACGTAGAACTGATAGTGCAGCCTGAAGTATTCAACGGCGTGTGGGATGCACTGGTCGATGGTCGCGCTGAGATGGCCATTGGTGCAACGCGGGCGGTGCCGGTCGGCGGCGGTTTTGCCTTTCGCGATATGGGTTTTATGAATTGGCTCTGCGTAGTACATGCTAAACATCCGCTCGCCGCCTTGCAAGGAAAGCTGCGCGACGATCAGCTACGGCCTTATCCCTCGTTGCTGTTGGAGGATACTTCGCGCAATTTACCCAAGCGGGTGACCTGGTCGCTGGACAACCAGCGGCGGCTGACCGTGCCGGACTGGGTTTCGGCGGTAGATTGTTTGCGTGCCGGGCTGTGTGTGGGCATGGTGCCCGCGCATCGAGTATTGCCGTTGGTACAAAGTGGCGAACTGGTGGTGTTACCACTGCATGAGCCTTTCCCGCCCAGCGCCTGCTGCCTGACCTGGCAGCAAAACGCCCAGTCTCCGGCCATGGCCTGGCTGTTGGACTATCTTGGCGACAGCGAAACGCTGAATCAGGAATGGCTCAGTGAAGAGGGGCCGGGTGATTAATCGGGCGCGGCATATTGCGGCGCCCCTACGGAGAAATATGGGGTTAAGAAACAGGACTTAGCGGCGGTAATCGACAAAAGGACCATCTGCCACGGAGCGGCGCTCAATAAGTTTTGGATGCACTTCAATCACCTGCGACTCTTCACGCTTGCTGATGATGCGATCTAACAGCATGGTAAAGGCCATCTCGCCCAGGCGCTCTTTAGGCTGGTGAATGGTGGTCAGCGCGGGAGTGAAGTAGCGGGCATTACGCACGTTGTCGTAACCAATAACCGAGATATCCTGCGGTACACGCAACCCCAGCTCATCGGCGGCGCAGATCGCCCCCATGGCCATAATATCGCCGCCACAGAAAACGGCGGTTGGGCGATGCTTTTGCGACAGGATCTGATGCATGGCTTTGTAGCCAGATTCAGGCTCGAAATCCCCCTGCACGACCCATTCTTCGCGCACTTCGATGTTGGCTTCCTTCATGGCCTTCAGAAAGCCCTGGTGGCGACCCCCACCGGTATTACGCGCCAGTTGACCAGGAATGGCACCGATGTCCCGGTGGCCACGTTCGATCAGGTAGCGGCCTGCCAGGTAACCGCCCTCGAAGGCATTGTCGATAATGGTATCGGTGAAGTCTCCGCGCGCGGTACCCCAATCCATCACTACCATGGGAATATTGCGGTAATCTTCCAGCATGCCCAGTAGCTGATCTGGATATTCTGAGCACATCACCAGCAGGCCATCGACGCGCTTTTGCGCCAACATCGCCAGATAGGCTTGCTGTTTATCCAGATTATTGTGCGAGTTACACAAGATCAGGGTATAGCCTTTGCTGTAACAGCTGTTTTCAACCGCTTCGATCACTTCGGCAAAATAGGGGGCCTCGCTCGAGGTGGCGAGCAAACCGATCGATTTGGTGTGATTGACCTTGAGACTACGGGCTACGGCGCTGGGTGAATAGTGCAGCTCTTTGATGGCGGCCCAAACGGCCGTTTTGGTATCTTCGGCGACGAAACGCGTTTTATTGATAACGTGCGATACGGTAGTGGTAGAAACGCCAGCGCGTTTGGCCACATCTTTAATCGTTGCCATGTAAAAAATGACTCCTAAACCCACATGTTACAGCATGTAAGTATGATGTTAATCGTTTGCCTACGTAGATCCTTCCCCAGATAAGCGAAAACTGAGTTTTTAGTGCTGAAGTCGTAAATCGCTTGAACAGGGAGGGGCAGTTTATCGGTACGCAGTAGTGAACTGCGGATTTTGTCGCAAATTGAAGAAAAGTGGAAGAGCTAATCGGTAATTATCAGCGGGGAAATCAAAACAAGATTTTAATCACGGACTGTGGGAAAATGATTTGACGTATAAACTGTGTGGCTTATGCTCTGGAAAAGCCAATCTGAGAGGGAGTTGTATATGGATACCAATTTGAAGATGTCATTACTCACCACCGTGGGTGCTTTGGCAATGATTATTGCTTTCAGTTTTATTGCCGCATTGAACTGATCCGCAGCAGAAAAACAAAGGCGCAGCTTGATGCTGCGCCTTATTATTAGCTAGCCACCCGCCGTTAAGCCAGGTTTTCTGCCACGAACGCCCAGTTCACCAACGCCCAGAAGTTTTCCAGGTACTTTGGCCGCGCATTGCGGTAGTCGATATAGTAAGCATGTTCCCACACGTCAACGGTCAATAGCGGAACGTCTGCGCCGGTCAGCGGGGTTGCCGCATTCGAGGTGCTGACGATCGCCAGACTACCGTCCGCTTTTTTCACCAGCCAGGTCCAGCCCGCGCCGAAGTTTTTCACGGCGGCATCGGTGAACTGCTCTTTAAAGGCGGCGAAGGAGCCGAATGACTTATTGATGGCCTCTGCCACTGCGCCCGTTGGCTCGCCACCACCTTGCGGTGATAAGCAGTGCCAATAGAAGGTGTGGTTCCAGACCTGAGCGGCGTTGTTGAACACGCCGCCGGTGGAGGTCTTGACGATCTCGACCAGGGATTTGCCTTCGAACTCGCTGCCTTTCACCAGATTGTTCAGGTTAACCACATAGGTGTTATGGTGCTTGCCATAGTGGTATTCCAGCGTTTCTGCGGAAATGTGCGGTTCGAGAGCGTTTTTCTCATACGGTAATGCAGGTAATTCAAACGACATTGCTTTCTCCTTTTATAGACAATACGCCTCTCCGACGCTTTGGGCCGTGGGGCCGAGGGCGAAAAAACGCAATTGCACCACTTTTGTTATGGTTATTAATCTTAACAACTTTCCGAGCGAAAAGAACATCCAAAGTGTGCCAAGTGGCTGATTGATTAAAGTCGCAGCGGTTTTTGATTTTTGGGGGAGTAAGGCACGGCTGAGCAGCTGGCTCAGCCGTGCTAGGTCAACGAATGGTGGTCGGGGTCACTACGCGGCGGGCGCCAATGTAATGGTTCTGCCAATAGTCGTTATCCAACTGACTGATGCGAATTTCTTCACCGGTGCGCGGTGACTGGATGAACTTACCGTTACCAAGATAGACGCCAACGTGATCGGCGGTGCCACGGTTGTTGATGCGGAAGAACACCAGATCGCCTTTCTCCAGCTCATTACGTTTGATCGGCGCTGCATCACGCAGGTGGTACATTTCGTTGGCGGTACGCGGCATTTTGATTTTCACGACGTCTTTGTACGCGTAATAAATCAGCCCGCTGCAGTCGAATCCTGTACCAGGTGAAGATCCACCCCAGCGGTAGGGTTTACCCATTTGCCCCATCAGCTTGGCCATGGCGGTTTGCTTGGCGTGCTGATAACGTTTTTTATGGGCGGCGGAAAGTTTCAACGGTTTTTCGCGGCCTGCCAGTTTTGCCGTAGCTTTGCCTTCTTCACGATGGCGACCATAGCCTTTTTTATAGCCTTTTTTAGGCGGAGTCACTTTGAGCTTGGCCGTTTTGGTTGCCTGGCTTTTGGTTTTAACGCTGGTGGTTTTTTTGGCGGTCTTTAAGGTTGCTGGTTTGGTTTTTAGCGTTTTCGGAGGGGTGGCTGCCTTCACTTTTTTATTGGCTTTCTCCGCTTTCTTTTTCTTGCGGTCGTCTGGCCGTGCTTCATTAACGTGACTCTTGCGCTGCTCGGCAGAAACACGTGCCTGTGGCGCAGCGTGCGCCAAATTGAAGAAGAGCTGCGTAAATAGCAGCACAAAAAGTGTAATAATTAACCGCATATCGACGTTACCAACCTTGGCTCCGAAACAGAAATCGAATGAGTCACAGTATTCCCGAAATTCACCCTATAAAACAGCGTGGATCTCATAAATACTAATCCATATTGTGAGAAAACGTTAATGGCATTTTTATTGTTGCAAAATCAAACGCCTGGTGCCTAAAAAAACGACAAAGATCATGTGGTTGGCTTATTGCTCTCCGGGATTGAGCAGCGCAAATATAATAGTGAAACGTCCCGATTAAAAATGTTATTCTGGGGCCATGTTTTAACCGGTTCGTTGTGACCGCCGCTTTTGCTGAGGCAATCAGAGAATGTCCCTGCAAAAGATGGCGTTTTTTGGCACCGGTCCTGCCGCTACAATAGCCAGTGTGATGCATGTTGTAGCCATGATGTGGCTTGAGGAAGCAATAATGACGACGATTGAAAAAATTCAGCAGCAAATTTCTGCCAACCCGATCCTGCTGTATATGAAAGGCTCACCGAAATTGCCAAGCTGCGGTTTCTCCGCTCAGGCCGTGCAGGCGCTTTCAGCCTGTGGCGAACGTTTTGCCTATGTTGATATTCTGCAAAACCCGGACATCCGCGCCGAGCTGCCAAAGTACGCCAACTGGCCAACCTTCCCGCAGCTGTGGGTCGATGGCGAACTGGTTGGCGGCTGCGATATCATCATCGAGATGTACCAGCGTGGTGAACTGCAGCCGTTGATCAAAGAAACGGCAGAGAAGTATAAAGATCAGGAAGACCAGCAGCCTTAATGGCACAGGGTTTTCCAAATAAAATCGGGCGGCACCTTTAACAGTGCCGCCCGATTTTTTTTATGTCTGTCAGTTTGCCTGCAAGCTATTGCGATTCAACGTTGGCAATCGGCCAGCCACCGAGACGTTTCCAGCGGTTGACCAGTTCACAGAACAGCTGGGCGGTTTGCTGGGTATCATAAAGTGCTGAGTGCGCCTGGCTGCTGTCAAACGGCATGCCAGCGGCAATACAGGCTTTGGCCAGCACCGTCTGCCCCAATACCAGCCCACTAAGCGCTGCGGTATCAAAGGTGGCGAACGGGTGGAACGGGTTGCGCTTCAGGCTGGCGCGCTCGGCGGCGGCCATCAGGAAACTGTGATCAAAGTTGGCATTATGCGCCACGATGATTGCCCGGTTACAGCCCTGATCCTTAATGCCTTTACGCACGGCTTTGAAAATCGCATGCAGCGCATCATATTCACTCACTGCGCCACGCAGTGGGTTATGTGGATCGATACCGTTAAAGGCCAGCGCTTCCGGTTGCAGGTTCGCCCCTTCAAACGGCTCTACATGAAAATGCAGCGTTTCATCCTGCTGCAACCAACCATTTTCATCCATTTTCAGCGTGACGGCGGCAATCTCTAGCAGCGCATCGGTCTGAGCATGAAACCCGGCGGTTTCCACATCAATAACAACGGGATAAAACCCACGGAAACGGCCACTCAGGGCGTTAAGATCACTTTTTTCGGCCATCAGTTTCTTATCTTTAGCGAATTCAGCGCGCATTATGACAAATTTCTTGTCTTGGTGCAGCGGAGATAGAAAGCAGGGCGCAGGGTGCGCCCTGGAGAAACCTCAGTTACCGAGGCCGTGACCTGCGTGCTTGTTCTCGATCAGTTCAATCTTGTAGCCGTCCGGATCTTCGACGAAGGCAATCACGGTGGTACCGCCCTTGACTGGGCCGGCTTCGCGGGTGACTTTGCCACCGGCCTGACGGATGTTGTCGCAGGTAGCGGCTACATCATCGACGCCCAGCGCCAGATGACCAAAGGCGGAGCCCATGTCGTAGCTGTCGACGCCCCAGTTATAGGTCAGTTCGATGACCGAGCCTTCGCTTTCATCGCTATAACCCACGAAGGCCAGCGAGTATTTGTACTCGGTGTTTTCGCTGGTACGCAGTAAGCGCATGCCTAATACCTTGGTATAGAAGTCGATGGAGCGTTGCAGATCGCCGACACGGAGCATGGTATGGAGTAAGCGCATAATTTCCTCTGATTGGATATGCCGCGGCTGACGGCAGATGACTTGAACAGCGTCAGACAGTATAGCCTTGTCGCATAAGGCAATTCAACGCATGTGGTAGGTGATGGTATAGGTGACGTTGTCACAAATAAAAATGACGGCGGATAATAGTGCGGCAGGCGGGAGCCAGGCAGAACGCCGACACGCCGTGGACCCATCCATGGAGGCTCGTATCGCGCGTCCATGCGCTCAACGGTCGGCTAACCTGTATGGCTCCCACCCACCTCAGCCTGAGGTGTCGCGGTATTTAGCGCACCTAATTTGCTGAGTGCAAAGTCAATTTAATTCACTTACAGAGTTGGGTAATCGGTATAACCCTCGGCACCGCCGCCGTAGAAGAAATCGGCACGCTGCTCGTTGAGTGGGGCCTGTTGTTTAAAGCGCTCCACTAGATCTGGGTTGGCGATATAGCTGCGGCCAAAGGCGACTGCATCAATAAAGCCTTGGGCGATCAACTCTTCTGCCTTCTCCGCCGTGTAGGCACCTGCGCCAATAATCACGCCTTGGAAATGTGCTCTCACTGCATCGCGGAACGCGGTTGAGTAAGGCTTGCCACCGGCCCAATCCGGCTCTGAAATATGCAGGTAGGCGATACCACGCTTGTTCAGCTCTTCGATCAAATACAGCGCCGCTTCTTCCTGATCTTCGCCGTTGTCCAGGCCATTGAACGGGCCCAACGGTGAGATACGGATACCAACGCGATCGGCACCGATTTCGGCAATGCTGGCATCGACCACTTCCAGCGTCAGACGGGTACGGTTTTCAATGCTGCCACCGTATTGGTCGGTACGTTGGTTGGATGCCGGAGACATGAACTGGTGCAGCAGGTAACCGTGCGCGGCGTGCAATTCAATGTAGTCAAAACCGGCTTCACGCGAGTTGGCAGCAGCCTGGCGGAAATCGTTGACGATCCCCGGGATTTCGTCGGTTTCCAACGCACGTGGGGTAGAGGTTGGTACACGAACCCAGGCACCGGTTTCATCACGCACTGTGGTGCGGGTTTCGGCATTGATCGCTGAAGGCGCGACGGGTGCCTGCTGGCCCGGCTGCAAGCTGGAGTGGGAGATACGCCCTACGTGCCACAACTGCACAGCGATATGACCCTGTTTGTCATGTACCGCCTGGGTGATTTTTTTCCACGCGGCGATTTGTTCTGGGGTATGCAGACCGGGAGCCCCGGCATAACCTTTCGCCTGGAAAGAAATCTGGGTGGCTTCGGTGATCAGCAGGCCTGCGCTGGCACGCTGCGCATAGTATTCCGCCATCAACGGCGTTGGGATGTCACCTGGCTCGATGCTGCGCAGACGAGTCAGCGGAGCCATGAACACACGGTTAGGGAGGGTGGTGTGGCCAACTTTGAGCGGAGAGAACAATTTTTCAATCTTCATAGTGCATCCTATAGTATTAGACCAGTCGACTAGTGATGATAAACAGTATCGCTAACATGTCTTTCGGGTAAAAAAGGGGGTTTATGGCTGCGCTGGGCGCAACAGCAACTCGATACTTTCCAGCGCACAGGTCAGTGGAGCGACCGAGTGGCGGATTTTAGCCCGCAACGATGCGCCCAACCACAACGAGTACAGCGTTTCTGCCGCGGCCGCCGGGCTCATGGTGATAGCCAGTGAACCTTCACGGATGCCGCGTTCGATCGCGTCTTGCAGATGACCGATCACGCGGCTGGTGCCCGCTTCCAACGCATGGCGCATAGGTTCAGAAAGATCGCTGACCTCTGCGGAGAGTTTCACTGCCAGGCAAGCGTTATGGCACTCACTACGGCAGTGGAAGCTGATGGCCTGGGCGTAATAACTTAATAACTGATTACGCGCATCGCTACGAGAGTCGGCAAACAGCGCCTGCATTTGAGCGTCATAATGGGCAAAATAGCGTTGCAACATCGCTTCGCCAAAAGCTTCCTTCGAGCGAAAATAGTGATAGAACGACCCTTTGGGCACGCCAGCGGTAGCGAGCAACTCACTGAGGCCCATGCCGGTAAAACCAAGGCGCAGGCTGAGCGTTTCGCCGGTAGCGAGCAGATGTTCTCGGGTATCCCCGTTGCAATTCGTCTGTTTTGTCATAATGAAAATGAGAATAATAGACCGATTGGTCTAGGTCAAGTCGCAGATAAAAAAAACCGGGAAAAAATTCCGGCTCAGAAGGTAAACATTTCAGCCAAACTTACACTCTGTAGCGGTGCTGCATGCTCCATAACACCGTAGGGGCGCCGCATGCCGCGCCCGAAAAGCGGCTTGTCTAGCCGCATGCGGTGTTCGTTTAGAACTATTGTGCCAGAGGGAGCGGCTAAGGTTAAGCCTTGCGACAGCGCTGCAGAATATCCAGGTTGGGCTGATATTGCCGTGTCTGCACGTTTAACATGCCCAACAGAGTGTGGAACAGATTATCCTGTGAAACCTTATCGTTCTCCGCCAAGGATTGCAGGCATTGGCGGTTAATGCCGAAATTGCGTTCATAATCGGCCGACATCCACATCAGAAAAGGCACGTGGGTCTGCTGAGAGGGCGCGAACATATAAGGCGTACCGTGCAGGTACATACCATTTTCCCCGAGCGATTCACCGTGATCGGAAAGATAGACCATCGCCGTATTGAATTTGCCGCTGTATTGCTGCAACAGCTTGATGGTGCTGTCCAGCATGGCGTCGGTGTACAGTAGCGAATTGTCGTAGGTATTCACCAGTTGCTCGTGGGAACAGTCCTGGATCTGGTTGCTGTCACAGGTCGGTGAGAACTGACGTAGTTCTGGCGTACTGCGGCGATAGTAGGCCGGGCCGTGGCTCCCCATCTGATGCAGTACGATCACACTGTCCCCTTGCAGGCCGTTGATATAATCGTCCAGTTTGTGCAGCAGCACGTTATCCATGCAGACATCGCCATCGCAATACTGTGAAAGCTTCAGCTTGGTCATGTCGATATGTGGGATACGATCGCAGGCCCCCTTACAACCGCCGTCATTTTCGCGCCACAGCAGGTTGACTCCGGCATGTGCCATCACGTCCAGCATGCCTTCCTGGTGTGCGGCCAAGGTGGCGTCGTAATCGCCGCGTGGCATGTTGGAGAACATGCAGGGCACGGAGATAGCCGTTTCGGTACCGCAGGAACTGGCATTTTTGAAATAAACTACATCGGCATGCTTTAAGCGGGGATTGGTCTCGCGCGAGTAACCACCTAGCGAAAAATTCTCTGCCCGCGCAGTTTCGCCGACCACCAGTATCACCAGGGTCTTCTTGGCCTGGCTGCTAATCACCGGGCCTAAATGGGCATCTTCACCAATCTTGACCAGCGGCAGATTTTGGTGGAAATAGCGGTGTTGAGCGTACTTGATGGTGCCGGCCACAAAATTGCTTGGGGTGAGCATTTTCACCACGCTTTTATTGTTGCGGATCAGCGAGGCGTAATCTTTGTAGAATAACGCCGCAACCAACAGGATCACCACCACGGAAAGCATCACATTGGCCGCGCGCAGGCCAATCATATACCACCAAGGGCGGGTTTTATTGATGCGTACAAAGCACACGAAAACGGCAGGCAAGATGCCCAGCAATAGCAGCCATAGCCCCATACGGGGGGTGAGCAACGCCGTCGCTTCCTGCGGGTTGGTCTCGAAGGCGTTCTGCATCATATTGCCATCAATCACCACGCCGTAGCTGAACATAAAATAGTTGGCCGCCGCGCTACCGAGCAGCAACAGAATAACCAGGGGTTTACGCAGGAACGGAATGGTTAATACGCTGAAGATAATATTCAGGGCACAGAAAATAACCACCGGCATAGTCGCCGCAAAAATGATGCTATGTACGCTATCAAAGGTGATATATGACCAGGCCTGGTGAATAAATAGCAGGTTCTGGAAAACCGTGAAGAATAGGGCGCAAGCCAGGATAAAACCCAAGCTGTTGCATTGTAATGATTGACGTAAGCGCATTGCGAAATCTGGATCCTGCCATGGTGTAATGCGCCGAAATTTACCAGATGAAACTTAAGATAACCTTAGACGTAACAAGCGGCAGGACAGCAGCTGCAACGATTACAGCCGCTGGCGGACGATCAATAGGCAGCGGTAAACTGTGCCTTGATGAACTGCGGTTTTTCAACTTCGTCGATAATGGCAACCGCGAGGTCTTCTACCGAAATATTGGCCGGCGCGTCACCCTTCATCAGCAATTGCGTCGTGCCCAAACGGAACTGGCCGGTACGCTTGCCGGGTTCCAGCAACGCGGCAGGAGAAAGGTAGGTCCAATCCAACTGGGTTTCTTTTTTCAACGCATTACGTAAATCCCGTACCGCCTGGGCCCCTGGACGAATTTTTTCCGGGAACTGCGGGGTATCAACCAGCTCAACTCCTGGAGCCACTTCCAGGCTACCGGCACCGCCAACGTACAGCAGACGTTTAACCGCGGATTGTTTTACCGCCGCCAGGATTTGTTGGGCACCTTTAGCGGTTTTCTCATACAGGTCCGCTTCCGCCCAACCTGGGTTATAGGCGCTGATCACGACATCATGGCCAACTAACTGTTTTGCCAACCACGGGCCGTCGGCCACGTCACCTAGGGCGACGGCGAGATTGGCATTATCCGGCAGATCTTTTTTCTGACGGGCGATGGCAGTCACTTGCAGGCCGCGGGCCAAAGCTTCATCGACTACGCGGCGGCCAACAAAACCGGTTGCTCCAATAATGGCGACTTTCATGAGGTCTCTCCTGTGAAATGTTTTTTAGCGGGTTGCCGTACCACTCAGTGGCGGCGCAGTAGAAATACTATAAGCCTTAACAATGCGGCTGATTAGTGCCATATTTATGCTTTCTTGATTAAGTAAAACTTCATAATCATGGATAAACTGAATCGAATGGCGGTATTCGCCACCGTGGTGGCCGAGGGCTCCTTTGTTGCGGCGGCCCGTCGACTAGAGATGACGCCCTCTGCGGTCAGCCAGCATATGAGGTCGTTAGAAAAGTCGTTGGGCGTGGCGTTATTGCACCGCTCGACTCGCCGCCTGGCTCTGACCGATGCGGGGGAAGCCTTTTACCCAGGTTGCGAAGCCATGTTGCAGGAAGCACAGCGCGCGGAGCAGCGGCTGGCGGAGCTGCGGGATACGCTGGTGGGCGAACTACGCATTGCCACCACCGTCGGGATCGGTAGCGGCCCCTTGGCGGAGGCCTTGGCTCCCTTGCTGCTGGCACACCCAAAACTGACGCTGCGTATTCTGGCTGATGACCAGGTGGTGGATATGATCGAGCAGCGGGTAGATATCTCGCTGCGCGTAAATCTGCAACTGGCAGATACCAACCTGATTGCTCACCCGCTGACCGCCTGGCCCATGGTGCTCTGCGCCGCGCCGCGCTATCTTAGCCAGCATGGCGTACCAGAAACGCCCCAGGAGCTGGTGCAACACCGCTGGATCACCGGCAGTGGTCACGGGCTGCATCTCGATTTGCATCACCATGCGGGCGAAACATTCAAACTACGCCTGGCGGCGGGGCAGGTTGTCAGCGGTAGTATGAACGTGATCCGGGCCTTTACCCGCAATGGCTTGGGGATTTCCGGCCAACCGCTGTATGAAATTGGTGATGAACTGCGCCGGGGGGAATTAATTGCCCTGTTACCGCAGTGGCGGCCAGCGCCATATCGGCTGCATGCGTTGACTCTTGAGCGGGTTCTGCCAGAGAAAACGCGCCAGGCGCTGCACTATTTGCGAGAATATTTTCGCCGTCATGGGGAAAAGCCACTTGCCAATGGCACCGATGACGTCTTCAATTAGCATGACAACGCAGGAGGACGTGTGGCGCAGCAACTCGAGTTCTTTGACATCCCAAGCCCGTGCCGTGGTATTTGCCAGGCCGATGAGCGCGGCTATTGTCGTGGTTGCCTACGCAGCCGCGAGGAGCGCTTTGGCTGGATGCAAATGAACGATGTCCAGAAAAAGGACGTTCTGCGCCTGTGTCGCCAGCGTTACCTGCGCTCACTGCGTACCGCCAAACAGCCAGAAGAGATCCCGCCAGAGCAGCCCTCACTGTTTTAACTTTATTGCTCATTTTTTCGATCCGCCGCACGTTAAGGCCACTTTTGCGTTTCCTACGGCTTGGGCGCTTGTGTATGCTGGCGTTAACTATTGTCATGAGGTTTAACAATGCTGAATCGTATTAAGCTGGCACCACTTGGGCCTGAGTTCTCACGCATGATTTGCGGCTACTGGCGCTTGATGGAGTGGGGCATGTCACCGCAGCAGTTGCTGACGTTTATCAAGCAACACGTTGAGCTGGGGGTGACCACGGCGGACCATGCGGATATTTATGGTGGTTATGCCTGTGAACAGGCCTTTGGTGAGGCGATCAAGTTGCAGCCCTCGGTGCGCCAGGGGATGGAACTGGTGTCGAAGTGCGGCATCGCTACCACCGCCAAGCCGGGTAACCCGATCGGGCATTACATCACCGATCGCGAGCACATTGTGCATAGCGCAGAGCAGTCATTATCGTACTTGCATACGGACTACCTGGATTTATTGTTGATCCATCGTCCAGATCCGTTGATGGAAGCCGATGAGGTAGCTGAAGCCTTTGTAGCGCTGCATAAAAGCGGCAAGGTGCGCCATTTCGGCGTTTCGAACTTTACGCCAACACAGTTTTCCTTATTGCAGTCGCGTCTGCCGTTCTCGCTGGTGACCAACCAGGTCGAGATTTCCCCGATCTATCAGCCTGCGATCCTCGACGGCACTTTGGATCAATGCCAGCAGCTGCGTATCAAACCGATGGCCTGGTCTTGTCTGGGCGGCGGGCGGTTGTTCAGCGATGCTGAGTTCCAGCCGTTACGCGATGAACTGCAAACGGTGGCGCAAGAGATTGGTGCCGAAACCATTGAACAGGTGGTGTATGCCTGGGTGATGCGTCTGCCTTCGTCACCGTTGCCAATTATCGGCTCCGGCAAGATCGAGCGCGTACGTTCGGCCCTGAAGGCGCAAGAGCTGACCTTGAGCCGCCAGCAGTGGTTCCGCATTCGTAAAGCAGCACTGGGTTACGACGTACCTTAAGGATTTTGTGAACAAACAGATGCCCATCGATGGGGTGGGCATCTTGATCGAGGTAAAGACCTTTCGAATATTTTTATACAATTAAAATATCCTCCTGGTTATAAAATTGCTTAATTGTTTACTCAACAATGACACAACATGGACAGCAAGCCCCTCCGTTAATAAAATTATAAAATTATCCTGTCGTGTCCAGAATGCGATCAAATCCCATTCTTTCCTTAGGAGGAAATATGAAAAATGTAGCTCTTGCTTTAACTTTATTAATGAGTTGCCTCATGCATTCGACAATAGCGAATGCTAAAATAAAATATTATGGTTATGATTGGTTGGACTATTATCAATATAGTAACCCTGCCTTTAATGCTGCAGATGCTCTTAATGCAATTAACAACTCCGGGTTCAGTGAAACCAATCTTAATGTTGTCCACTCAATTAAAAGTCTAAGTTTGCCAGTTTGTAATGATGGGAAATGCGCTCTAAATATTCAAGCTGGATCTGGCTCATCGGTTGGCTCTCCATTTGTAGATATTTGCCCTGGCGCGGCAAGTAATAATGCCTGCCAGGCAGTTGGTTCATGGGTGAATATTTGGAAAATAACCCAGGATATTGCTAATGCATCAAATAGACCCTCAGCTATTTATTTTATTGACGAGCCGTTTGATGTGCCTGCATTGCAGACTAACAAGGTTTATGATGCCTATCAATATGCTAGCTATGTTTGTACTTTGAGGCAAGCTATGAAAAATCATGGGATTTCCATCCCAATTTATACTGTGCTCTCTTATCGCCACACACAGATTCAAGCCTACCTAAATGAGATTCAGAATGGTGCGCCAACAACGGCGTGTCCAGCAGTGGATAAAAGTACGCCTGATTGGATTGGTGTCGATAATTACAATTGGTCTGTACCTGATATGTGGGAGACTTATAATCGAGTTGCACCATTGGCCAACAAAGAGAGCCCTAAGTGGGTATTGGTACCACCGTCAACCGCATCACTGGGTTTAAATGATGAAAAACTTTCTGCTCAAATTAAATTATACCGTAATTTTATTAGGCAGTATCCTAATGCTCCGATTATTTACATCATGAATTGGAGATTTGATAGGGATGTTACAGAGAAAAGAAAGGTTTATTTGAAATCAACGTCGCTGTTGTCTTATATGGCTAACTCTACGGTTCTGGATTTGGACTGAATGTGGTATCTCTATTGGTGAACCATGTTTCCATATGTTAAGTATATCTCAGTGCAATAGGGGAATTAAAGTGACCGAGAAGGATCTCGGCCACTCTCTATACATTCCTTAATGAGTGCCTTCATTTGCAAAGGTATGCTTTCTGATAAATTTTCTACCTCGGTTGTGTAATGTGATTTTTTATAATCGCAACAGGAGTTAAAAAATCGTGATAATAACTCGAATGTAAGTGAATTGATTAATTCCACATACGTTCTATACTGCGAACTCAGTTACACTTATCGCATGGAGATTGAGTGATGAAACGTTATTGGTGTGCGGCATTGGGGTTGATGGCCTGTGGCGTTGCGCAGGCGGCAACGGTTGATGTCGAAATGAATCTGGTGACCGGCCAGGGAATTGGTCAGGACATTGGTAAAATCACAATTAGCGAAACGCCTTACGGCCTGTTGTTCACCCCACAACTGAAAGCTTTGCCTGCGGGTGTGCACGGTTTTCACGTGCATGAGAAAGGCAGCTGTGAGCCGGGTATGAAAGAAGGCAAGGCGGTAGCCGCACTGGCTGCGGGTGGCCACTTTGATCCTGAGAAAACCGGCAAGCATCTCGGGCCTTATGATGCCAACGGGCATTTAGGCGATTTGCCAGCAATCTATGTCACGGCGGACGGTATGGCTGACACCCAGGTCCTGGCTCCGCGCTTGAAGAAAATCAGCGAAATCGAAGGCAAGGCGCTGATGGTACACGCCGGGGGGGATAACCACTCCGATCAACCCAAACCTCTGGGTGGTGGTGGTGATCGCTTCGCCTGTGGCGTAATCAAATAAATCAGCCGCCCGCGTCAGCCTGGCGTGGGCGCTGTTACCGCTTCCGGTGGAATGATCGCCTGCTGTAACTGCTGCAGTGAGCAGTACAGCCGCCAAATCAAGCCTGCCAAATCACGTGCTGCCTGTTCTGGATGCTGGGCAAGCGCGTTACTCATACGCTGCAACTCCTGCAAGGTGGCGTCTAACGACGCATGTTGCACCCCTTTCTCAGTCATGACTCCCTTCAAACAATGAATACAGACGTCGCGCACGGCGGCCAGCGGATCTGAACGGGTTTGCCAATCACGCAGTTGCCAGACCACGTGGCTGCAGTTCAGCAGCACGACTCCCCAACGCAATAGCCAGGTGCGAGCCTCTTGATCCAGGCTTTGATTCAGTTGACTGATGCGGTGATAGATACGCGACTCAAACTGGCTTTCGCTTTGCTGCGGTTTCTTACTCAACTGATCGATAAAGTCACGGCGTAATGCGCGGATAATCCGTCGGCTTTTGCGTTTGTCCGAACTCGGCCTCAGGATTTGGAACGCCAATCCGGCCAACAGTACGCCGGCAATCTTGGCGAGACTGTCATTGATATAGCCCTGATAATCGTAGCTCGGCGGGTTGGTCACGGCGAGAAACGATCCCATAAACACGATCAACTGACCCCATAGTGGGGCATAGGGGGGATTTTGCAGTTTCATCATCTGCATCGTGACCAGGGTCGGGAACAGGAAGGCGCAGAACACCCAAAAGTCGTCGATCTGGATCATCAGGCCAAACTTCATCACAAAGCAGAAGGCAAACAGCAGGGAAACGGCCTTCAGTAAGGTGGTGATGGATTTGATCGGCGAAGGCGTAGAGGAATAGAGCACGCAACTGATGGCAATCAACGTCAGCGCAGAGCTACCAGAGTCCCACTGGGTAGTGATCCAATAAGCGCAACCAATCAGGATGCACAAGAAGGTGCGAAGCCCGTTGTAGGCGGCCTCAACGCTGTCGGTATGACGCGCTAGCGAGGTAACCCGTGGCGGTTCGATATCGCTGACCTGGGTAGCGCTTTCCAGCCGTTGTAGCCAGCGGGTACAGCGTAGATAGATCCAGCAAAAGTGGCGCAGGCGCAGGAAGAAGGCCCGATGGCGATAATCGGCCGGTTCCTGAGGGGCGATGGCGGCCAGAATATGCGCTAGCCGGTATTTATCTGTGGTGGGGTCACGTAATTCATTCAACAACTGCTCCAACACCACCGCCAGATTCTCCGGGCGGTCAGGCCAGTTTAACAACATGCGGCGCAGGCTGGAGATGACGCTGGTGATGCGCAATTGCTGGTGCAGCATGTAGTTGAGGATATTGTTTTGCCGGCGCAGCCGGTAATGGCTCCAGAAGGCCTGAATACGCAGCAGGTTCATGGTGAGGATTTGGCCGATAACGCCCTCGTGGGAGGTACGCATCCGCAGGCTGATTTCCGGTTGCCACAACATGGCGGCGTGTTCCAGCAGGCGTAAGTGCATGCGACGTAGCGATACCAGCAGAGTTTCGCCATCCGAGGTGCTTGGCAGGATCATCATCATCAAGCCGCCGCACAGGATACCGGTGATCACCTCACAGACGCGTGCCTGGGTGATATCAAAAATTTGCTGGGTGTCGGTAATATTCACTGTGCCAAACACGATGATCGCGGCGGTATAACCCGCCAGGGCGAAGGCGTAGGAGACATTGTTCTGGTAGTGGTTGGAAATGTAGGTGCACAGCCCCAACCAACTGGCAATCGATAGGGTGAACAACCAGGGATCGTTCAGGCAACCGGCAATCAGCAGTGACGCCATGGCGCCAAGCAGGCTGCCAAAAATGCGGCCAATGCTCTTGCTGATCACGCCGCCAACCGTCGGGAAGCTGACGACGGCGGCGGAGGTCAGTGCCCAATAGGGCTCGTCCAACTGTAAAACGAAGGCGACCCATAGCGCCAGGCACATTGCCAGGGTGTTGCGTAACGCATAGCGCCACTGCCCTGCGGTGGCTTTACCCCAGGGCGAGCGCTTCCATTCAAGAAAGGGCAGGTTCACACATTAGTCCTGCTGATGAATTGAAATGGTGCAGGTGGTACCGGCTACCAGAGTCAGGTCGGCCGGAATATCGATCAGCTTGATGCGCACCGGCACCCGTTGTGCCAGGCGTACCCAAGGCACGTTGGGTTTCACATCCATCAGCAAATCACTGCTGCTGTCGGCGCTTTGGTCGTAAATGGCCCGGCCAATGCTTTCGACCACCCCTTGCAGCCGAATATTGCCGTTATACAACACGATATCTGCCTTGCGGCCCTCTCTGATATGCCTGAGCTTGGTCTCTTCGAAATAACCGAGCACATAGAACGAATGGGTGTCTACCAGCGCCACCAACGGCGTTCCTGCGGTGGCGTAGTTGCCGACGCGGGCCTGCAAGTTGGTGATGTAACCGTCGGTTGGGGCATAGATCCGCGTTTTACTGAGGTTCCATTTGGCCTGTTCGAGATTGGCCTGCGCCGCCTTATACGAGGCTTTCATGGAGGCGGCGGCCAGGTTGGACTCATCCAGATCTTCAGAGGAAATGACGTTACGGGGCAGGCTGCGGCGGCGGGCTGCTTCATGATCGGCCTTGGCCATATCTGCCTGCGCTTTGGCCAGCGCCGCCTCGGCATTGTCCAACGCAATTTGGTAAGGCACGGGATCAATGTTGAAAATCAGGCTTCCCGCAGTAACGAACTGGTTATCATGAACGAGTATCTTCTCTAATCTGCCAGAGACTTCCGGGGTAATATTGACGAGCTCAGCCCGCACCTTACCGTCACGTGTCCAAGGGGATTGCATGTAGTAATTCCATAACCACCAGCCGGCACAAAGCGCGATGGCGCAAACTATAACCGTCGAAAAATACTTTAATGTCTTATGCTTCATGAGCTACCAACTCGCTAGGAGCCACAGGGAACCGCTGACGGTAATGACGAAGATGGACAGATCCATCAGCATAGGGTGCCAAATATCACCGGAGTACATCCAGTCGCGTAGCAAATGATGCACCAGCAGCCAGAAGACTAAACCAAGTAAGAAAGCTTTAAATAGAGGGGGGAAATAAAGCGATGCACCCAGCACCAGATCGGGCAATGGTGACGCAGTATGGAGCCAAGTCGTATTCACGTTAGCAATCCCGATGAGTGAATATGAAGGATGTTTGCATAGAGGATAACCAATTACCGATAAAAATGTGTCTATTTTTGCGATTTGGATTATATACATTTGTGTTTTTAATGTTAATTAACCAAAATGGGCTACACTTTGGGGAGTAATGTTAGCATGCTAACTATAAGGAGGGGGAAGTGGAATCAACGTTAGGTTCAGATTTAGCACGATTAGTTCGTGTTTGGCGTGCGCTGATCGATCATCGGCTAAAGCCGTTGGAGCTTACACAAACGCATTGGGTGACATTGCACAATATCAATCGATTACCGCCTGAACAGTCGCAAATCCAATTGGCAAAAGCGATCGGTATTGAGCAGCCTTCATTGGTCCGTACCTTGGATCAGCTGGAAGAAAAAGGGTTGATCACCCGCCACACCTGCGCTAACGATCGACGTGCCAAGCGCATCAAATTGACCGAGGCGGCAGAGCCGATTATTCGTGAAGTGGATAGTGTGATCACGTCGACCAGAGGCGAAATTCTCAGCGGTATCTCGGCAGAAGAAGTAAGACTTTTAGTTGGTTTGATTAGCAAGCTGGAACAGAACATCATCGAACTGCAAGAAAAACAATAAATCCAGCGCCTTTTTTATTATGCTTAGTCACAGCAACAAACAGAAACCGGAGGCCCAGGGGCCTCCGGTTTTGCATTCAGGCAAGGACGTTACAGTGGAGAAACGGTAACGGTACTGCCATTTTGCGCCATACGAACGCGCTGGCCTGGGCTGAATTTAGTCGACCCGGCTTTCTGTACCACCACGATATTTTCTTTATTATCGGTTTTGATTTCCAGCTCCCAGGCGTTGCTACGGCTAGCCGCGCTACCGACGCTGTCACCTACCACACCACCGGCTACGGCGCCTGCTGCGGTTGCCAGGCTACGGCCAGTGCCGCCACCAATGGTATTCCCCAGGAATCCACCCAGGACTGCGCCGCCGATAGTGCCAAGCATGCTTGAGCCTTCACCGCCCTGAATTTGCACCGGGCGTACGGACACCAAGGTCCCAAAGGTCACGGTTTGTACCTGTTTGGCCTGAGAGGCGGAATAGACATCACCGGACGCGGTTTGGTTTGCACAGCCCGCCAGTGTGACTGAGGCGAGAGCGACAACAAGAAGACGCTTGATCATATAAAGCTCCTGCAGTTGGTAATCCAGATCTGGGAGATAGGCCCAAACCAAGTTCTATAAATATTACAGCAATTATGGTTGAATCGGTTTGATATCACCCATGTGTTGCCTTCTGTATACAGCTTAGCTTTTCTCTGTTCAACCAATAATAAACGGTGGTTTAACTTTGTGACAGAACTGAAAACAAATAACCGGCGCTTTATCCTCCCCTGAATTGTTTGTTATGTAACCAATTGTCGGCATAAAATAAACAACTTCGCTCACATGCTGTAAAAAAGACATCATAATTCATGGCGTTAATCGCACAATTCTGGTCTATTTAAAGGGTGAAAACGGTTGCAACCTGGAAAAGGTAAAGGATAGTGCTGATGAAGTCAGGCCGCTATATTGGTGTTATGTCTGGCACCAGTCTGGATGGGATCGACGTGGTGCTTGCCGCGATCGATGAACGTATGGTGGCGCAACAGGCAAGCTATAGCCACCCCATGCCGATCCAACTGAAAAAAGATATTCTGGGGATGTGCCAAGGGCAGCAGACTACGCTTTCTGCCGTAGGACGGTTGGATGCGCAGTTGGGCACGCTGTTCGGTGAAGCGGTGCAGGGGCTGTTAAAACAGACCGGTATTCCGGCCCATGAAATCACCGCCATTGGCTGTCATGGCCAAACGGTGTGGCATGAACCGGAGGGCGAGACACGCTTTTCGATGCAGCTTGGGGACAATAACCGGGTGGCGGCATTGACCAATATCACTACCGTGGGGGATTTTCGCCGCCGTGACATGGCCTATGGTGGCCAAGGGGCTCCCTTGGTTCCCGCGTTTCATCAGGCTTTATTGGCTCACCCGACCGAGCGCCGTATGGTGCTGAATATTGGCGGCATCGCTAACCTGTCACTGCTTTTGCCCGGCGCACCGGTGCGCGGTTTTGATACCGGGCCAGGGAATATGCTGCTGGATGCGTGGGTATGGCGCCATCGTTCGAAACCTTTTGATAAAGATGGCCTTTGGGCGATGGAAGGGCGCGTTTGCTTACCGCTATTGCAGCAGATGTTGGCGGACCCTTATTTCGCCTTACCGGCACCGAAAAGTACTGGTCGAGAATATTTCAATATCAGCTGGCTGGAAAAACAGCTGGCGACGTTGCCAGGGTTAACTCCAGTGGATGTGATGAGCACGCTGGTGGAACTGACCGCCACCACCATTAGCGAGCAGGTGATGCTGGCTGGGGGCTGTGAGCGGCTGCTGGTCTGCGGTGGTGGTGCCCGTAATCCACTGTTGATGGCGAGAATGTCCGCTTTACTGCCAGGTACCGAGGTGGCAACCACCGATCACTTTGGCGTCAGTGGAGATGACATGGAGGCGTTGGCTTTTGCCTGGCTAGCATTCAGGACCCTTTCCGGTCTGCCGGGAAATCTGCCTTCAGTTACCGGTGCCAGTTGTGAAACGCTGCTAGGTGGGATTTATCCGGTTTTGCCGTTGGGCCACCGCTAGCTCTGTTAGGATAAAGAAAGGGTTAATATCTTAAGGAGCACCTGATGAAAAAAATAGTGATGGTTGCCGGAGTTCTCGTGTTGGCGGGTTGCAGCTACGTGGTCCCACAAAAAAGCGAAACGTTGCACTATCAATGCGGGACGACGCCGCTTACCGTGGAACTCAATGGTGAGGAGAGCACGGTCAGCTTCCTGATGGACGGCGAACAACTGAAGCTGAAACAGGTGCTGGCGGCGTCCGGCGCCAAATACAGCGACGGTAAATACACCTTCTGGTCGAAAGGGCCAAACGCCTTTGTCGAGCGCAATGATAAAGTGATCATGAGTGACTGCGTGCTAGCTCAAGACGCTAACCACGCTTAATACCGCGCCACTGAAGCCTGAGGCAGGTGGGAGTTGTGCAGGTTAACCAACCGATGAGCGCAGAAGATGCGCGATACGAGCCTCCATGGATGGATTTACGGCGTGTCGGCGTTCTGCATGACTCTCACTTGTTGCACTACCGGGGCGCAGCTATTTGCTAGCAGAATGATTGAGATCCTGCTGCTACAGGCGCAGAATATGACAACGAATTTACCGCTTGGTTGCTAATCCAGATGACTGATAATAATGAGTTTGATGTGGCGGATCTGCGCCGTGAATATACCCGTGGCGGGCTACGCCGTAACGATCTGACCGCCAACCCCCTGGATTTGTTCGAACGCTGGCTCAAACAGGCTTGTGAGGCGCGTCTGGCCGATCCTACCGCCATGTGCGTCGCTACCGTGGACGAGCAGGGGCAGCCTTTCCAACGCATCGTGTTGCTAAAGCACTTCGATGACCAGGGCCTGGTGTTTTATACCAACCTTGGCAGCCGCAAAGCGCAACAACTGGCACAAAACCCGCATATCAGCCTGCTGTTCCCGTGGCATATGCTGGATCGCCAGGTGATCTTCCTCGGCAAGGCCGAGCGGTTGTCAACGCTGGAAGTGATGAAGTATTTCAACAGTCGGCCCAAAGACAGCCAGATCGGCGCTTGGGTGTCGCAACAGTCAACGCGCATTTCTGCCCGTGGCATCCTCGAAAGCAAGTTCCTCGAACTGAAGCAAAAATTCCAGCAAGGCGAGGTGCCCTTGCCCAGTTTCTGGGGCGGTTTCCGCGTCAGATTCGACTCCGTTGAGTTCTGGCAAGGGGGCGCGCACCGCTTGCACGACCGTTTCCTGTATCAACGCGAGGGAAATGACTGGAAAATTGACCGACTGGCACCCTGATACACGGAAAATCCCCCTTAAGCGCTGGCACTGATGCCGCTGGCGCTTTATTCTATGCGCTACCCCGAATTTTGTGATTTTCGCCAATGGGCGAAGGCCGTGTACCGGCAAAGGTGCATTCGTTTATACATGGAGAAATTGATGGCTAGCATCAACCTGATTCAACAACTGCAAGAGCGGGGCCTGGTGGCTCAAGTGACGGACGAGGAAGCGTTAGCAGAGCGACTGGCGCAAGGGCCAATTGCACTGTATTGCGGCTTCGATCCGACCGCTGACAGCTTGCATTTGGGCCATCTGGTGCCTCTGCTGTGCCTGAAGCGTTTCCAACTGGCCGGCCATACGCCGGTAGCGTTGGTGGGTGGCGCGACCGGTATGATCGGCGACCCAAGCTTTAAAGCCGCCGAACGCAAACTCAACACCACGGAAACGGTCAACGAATGGGTCGAGAAAATCCGCAAGCAGGTTTCTCCGTTCCTCGATTTCGACTGTGGCAGCAACAGCGCCATTGCGGCCAACAACTACGATTGGTTTGGCGGCATGAACGTGCTGACCTTCCTGCGTGACATCGGTAAACACTTTTCGGTTAACCAGATGATCAACAAGGAAGCGGTCAAGCAGCGCCTGAACCGTGATGATTCCGGGATCTCCTTCACCGAGTTTTCCTACAACCTGCTGCAAGGGTTCGACTTCTCCGAGCTGTATAACCGCCATCAGGTGGAGCTGCAGATCGGCGGCTCTGACCAGTGGGGCAACATCACCTCGGGTATCGACCTGACTCGCCGCATGCACCAGAAACAGGTGTTTGGCCTGACGGTGCCGTTGATCACCAAGTCTGACGGTACCAAGTTTGGTAAAACCGAAGGCGGCGCGGTATGGCTGGCTCCGGAAAAAACCAGCCCGTACAAATTCTACCAGTTCTGGATCAACACCGCGGATGCGGACGTTTATCGCTTCCTGAAGTTCTTCACCTTCCTGAGCATTGAAGAGATTAATGCGCTGGAAGAAGAAGACAAGAACAGCGGCAAAGCGCCGTGTGCCCAGTATGTGCTGGCAGAAGAAGTGACCGGTATGGTGCATGGCGCTGAGGGTTTGGCCGCTGCGAAACGTATCACCCAGAGCCTGTTCTCCGGCGCGCTGCACGAAATGACCGAGGCGGACTTTGCGCAGCTGGCTCAGGATGGCATGCCAACCATCAAGCTGGAGAACGATGCAGATCTGCAACAGGCGTTGGTGAATGCCGAGCTGGTTCCTTCTCGTGGGCAGGCTCGCACCATGATCGGTTCCAACGCGGTGACCATCAACGGTGAGAAGCAGTCCAACCCGGAATATCTGTTTACCGACAGCGATCGCCTGTTTGGCCGTTACACGCTGCTGCGTCGCGGCAAAAAGCATTACTGCCTGGTTGACTGGAAATAATCTGTTTTGATACTGACAAGGGGCCCAATGTGGCCCCTTTCTTTATTCAGGCTTTATAGCCCTTCGGCACTCAACGTTGCTGCTACCGCAGGGCGAGCCGCTACGCGATCGAAATAAGCCGTCAGGTGCGCGTGCTTCGTGAGATCAAACTGTAACGCTTTCGCCCAACGCAACACGGTGAACAGATACGCATCCGCCACGCTGAAACGCTGGCCTAACAGGTAATGCTGTTTTTCCAGCACCGAGTCCAGGTAGCTGAACTGGCTAGCCAGCTTATCGCGGGCAATCGCTTTGTATTCATCCGGCGTCTTCGGGTTAAACAGTGGGCTGAAGCCTTTGTGCAACTCGGTGGCCACGTAGTTCAGCCATTCGATCGCATGATAGCGAGAAAGTGTGCCAGCGGCTGGGATCAGGTTACGATCCGGTACGCGATCCGCCAGGTATTGCACAATCGCCACGCCTTCGGTCAGCAGGCTGCCATCGTCAAGTACCAACGCCGGGACTTGCCCCTTCGGGTTGATCGCCAGATAGTCGGCACCACTTTCGGTTTTCTTGTGAGCTAAATCGACTTTCTCTGCGGTGAAATCCAACCCGGCCTCACGTAATACGATGTGAGGGGACAGGGAACAGGCGCCAGCTTTATAGAACAATTTCATCGAAAACTCCTTGATGGTGATGAAGGACAGGCAGGTTTAACCTCCCATCCTAGTCCTAGGCCAGAAAAATTACAGCGGTTTTGCCAACAATATTTTATTACTTCGCCAGAGTGAGTGCTGGCATCTGCGCCAGTAAATCGGCGATTTGCTGTTGCAATACCTGTGGCGCGGTTTGCATTGGGGAGCGAAGCTCGTTTTTTATCAGCCCTTGCTGAGATAGCGCCGCTTTAACCGGGCCTGGGTTCGGGTAGCTGAACATTTGTTGGATCATCGGCAGCAGGGTATAGAAATTGCTGCGTGCGGCGGCCAGATCGCCTTGCGCGACTTGTTCAACCAGAGCAACAAAGCGTTCCGGGTGCAGGTGTGCCGCAGCGGAAATTGCGCCAGTACCACCCAGGCACAGCGTGGTTAGGATCAGAGGGTCTTCGCCGGTCAGCACGTCGATCTCGCCGTCGTGGATCAGCGACATGGTGGCCTCGGGGCAGCCGCCACAATCTTTGATCGCCTTGATTTGCGGGTGGCGGGCGAGTTGCCTCAGCGTTGCCAACTCAAAAGTTGCTCCGGTGCGATAAGGCACGTTATACAAAATCACTGGGACGCGAGAGGCATCGGCAAGGCGGGTAAAATACTCCACCAGGCCCGCCTGCGAAGGGCGAATATAATATGGCGCGGGGATCAGCACACCGGCGATATCGCGCTGGTTGATAGCCTGCTGCATCTGCAAGGTGCTAGCCATGTTATTCCCGGAAAGGCCCATGACCACCTGGTGGGCTGGCACCACCTCGAGAACGGCATCCAGCACCGCCAACTGCTCTTCTTTGCTCAGAGCTGCGGCTTCGCCGGTCGAACCGCAGACCACCACGCCAGCGACGCCTTTGGCGATCAGATGCTGAGCCAGCCTTTTGACTGCCGGGAAATCAACTTCGTCATGATTGAATGGGGTAACCAGTGCTACCCAAATACCGGAAAATGAAGCCATGTAAAACTCCTGCTGCGTGACCGACTAGGAGTCAGATGAAAAACCAGAGAGGAGTATCGCGTTGCACACCATCCAGTCAGCTCATCTGACGGGACAGCGCGCCCCGGTCAAATGAGCGGCTGTTTCTTCGAAGTAAGCGCCAAAGCTTCACCCACGGTCAACGCGGTTTGCTGCGGTGTGGCCTGTTGGATGAAAGGGGACATGGCGATCTCATAACCTGTGAATGTCACCCGATAGTGGAGAGGTCACGGTCAGCTGTCAATGGATAACCAGATGATAATAGGGATATTAATAATAGTTGGGTGCAGATGAGTCTGGCTTATCAAACAGAGACCCCGCTAAAGCGGGGTCTGTGATCAACGATGTGGGCGCGTGCTGATGGAGGCAGTCCAACTGAAGGTGGCACCTGTTGGCTGTGCCCGGTTGGCTTTGCGTTCTGCGCGGGTCGCTTTGGCAATCTTTTCACGTGCGGCCATAATGCGATCGATGGCTTCGTCTTTAATTCTATTATGTTCGGAGTTGGTCAACTGGCGCTCGAGGTTTTTGCTTGCTCTGTCCAGATCGGTCTTTACTTCACGTTGTTCGCTTTCTGTCATCTCTTTCAGCGTTAGTCTCTTCATTTTGGCAACCTGTGTTGTGAAGTTGACTTTCAGTGTACAGCATTTATGGCAAAGATATTGCTCTGTAGTTATCAAACTTCTTCCAGCAGTTCGCTGAGAAAGCGGCGCATGCGTTCGGTGCGTAATGCCGCCATCCTTCGGCCTGCCGCAGTCTGAAACCCTTCCTGTAGTTTGAACAGCTTGGTTTCGAAGTGATCCAGAGTGAATCGCTTGTCATCATACTGGCGCTGTTGCGCCAGCGGGTCGGCGGCATCATATAGGGCGCTACGCATGCGGCCACCGATGTAGAAGCAGCGGGCAACGCCGATCATGCCAATCGCATCCAGCCTGTCGGCATCCTGCAGGATTTTGGCCTCCAGCGTTTGCGGCGCAATAGCGGCAGAAAAGCTGTGGGCCTCGATCGCGTGCGCAGTCTTGTTGATATTCTCCTTAGACCAACCAAGGGTTGCCAGCGCGATGCCGGCTTTTTCTGCCGCCATGCGGGAGGCCAGATGGCGCTGAGGGGAGTTTTTCTCTACCGCAACGCAGTCATGCAGCAATACGGCGGCACACAGAATTTGCTGGTCTCCTCCTTCATCCTGACTGATTTGGCGACTATTTTTCCAAACGCGGTGCAGGTGGGCCACATCATGCGAGCCATCATCACCCTCTAGCGTCAGCGGCAGCAACGCTTGCGCTAATGCCTGAAACGGAGAGAAGGGGTGTAGCAGCTCTGGGGAGACAGTTGGAAAATGCACAAATCGATCCTTATCAATAGGCAGGAAATGTGGAGGGATTACCCGTTGCGAGAGTTGCCGTATTTGTTGTCGTACTCGCGCCGATAGCCGCGCGCTTTATTGCGATCGCGGATCCATAGATAGCCGCAAACCAGGGCCACCAGGGTTGAAAATGAAACATTACGCATATCCCGGTCATAATAAAACACCAACAATGCATCCAGCGCCGCCACCAGGGCAATCCACTTATACATGTGCGACTGCCGCCGCGTTGCGGCATTAAGGCGTTTTAACTGTCTGGCTTCATGCAAAACCGGCTTTTGCTGCATAGTCACTCATCATCAATCAGTCCAGTTGCTAAATTAGCAGATTATTCCCGACAGCGTCATAGCGGATAAGGGCTGTTATGTCACTTTCTACATCGGTTTAAAAATCATGCGCTGACGGATTGAAATCGGCCAAAAACGTGATAGGTTATTTATTCATTATTTTCGATTTTATATTCAGTGGGTGGCGATGATTGTCAGAACCTGGCACGGCTGCGTGCCGCTACAACATCGGCAAGGATTTGCCGATCATTTGCATGTCACAGGCGTCAAGCATGCTAAAGAGATTGCGGGCAACCGTGGGGCTTTTGTCAGGCAAGAGGTGCAGGGAGACTATGCACATTTCTTTCTGGCAACTTATTGGACCTCGCTTGAGGCCATCAAATGTTTCGCCGGTGAAGCCTATCAGGTTGCGGTAACTTATCCGGATGATGAAGCCTTCGCGCTGATCTCCGATCCTTACGTGTTTCACCATCAGGTTGATAAAATCGTCGAGCTTTAACCTCGGATTCAACGTTATGCAGGGGATTACGATGAACAGCAAAACAGTACGCCCAGAAGAGATCGTGCAACAGCAGCTTGATGCCTACAATGCCCGTGATATCGACGCCTTTATGGCCTGTTGGGCGGACGATGCGCTGTATTATCAGCATCCGGATACGCTGCTTGCCCGTGGTAAAGGTGAAATTCGTGAACGACATATTGCCCGCTTCCAAGAGCCTAGCCTTTACGGTGAGCGTATCAAACGTATGGTGGTGGAGAATTTGGTGATCGACCAAGAGGTGGTCACGCGCAATTTTCCGCAGGGGCGCGGGAAGATGGACATCATTGCCATCTATGAGATTGAGCAAGGGAAAATCG
Source organism: Serratia sp. 14-2641 (assembly GCF_001692375.1). Classification (NCBI taxonomy): domain Bacteria; kingdom Pseudomonadati; phylum Pseudomonadota; class Gammaproteobacteria; order Enterobacterales; family Yersiniaceae; genus Serratia; species Serratia sp. 14-2641. The sequence continues at coordinate 303,987 of NZ_LXKR01000066.1, forward strand.
CCAAGGCCTGGTTTAAGATTGGGCCTTGTGAACTGGATGAGGGCGCATTATAGCGCCCCCTGATTTACAGTGCCAAAATGGCTTCTATCTCGACGTTGAGATCTGGCGAAAACAGGGCGCTGACGGCAACCAGAGAGCTGGCAGGGAGCGCACCGTCCAGATAGTCGAACAGGACCTCACGGATGGCCGCCAGGTCGGCTATCTCGGTCAGAAAAACGGTGATCTTGATCAGTGATTTAAGATTGGTGCCCTCGCTGGCAGCCACGGCCGCCAGTTGTTCCAGTATGGCGCGAGCCTGGTCTTGTACCGCTTGTCCCTGGGCTTCGGTGGCAAAGGCGGTCAGGCCAGAGACGTACAGCGTATCGGCGTGGCGTACCGCGTGCACATAGGGCCCACCCGGCTTAGGTAATTTTGCATAGTTGGTACGTTTGAGTAATGACATGATGACCCCACGAGATGACCAAGAGAACGCACTCATCAGCGCGCGCAGCCGAAAGTTTTGCAGGATGCTGCCTGGTAATACTATCATCCCAGGCAGTCGTTCACGCAAGAAGGGTGCATAAGGGTGATCAACCAGGCATTTATTCCTTATCTGCAACGTTGGCAACTTGAGCCAGACGGGACAGCGTTTGAAACCCATAGCAGCCTGTTGATGCCGGTGCGCTATCAAATGATGCCCGCAATGCTGAAAATTGCCCGCGAACAGGAAGAAAAATTTGGCGGCCAGCTGATGTGCTGGTGGCGTGGAGAGGGCGCTGCGCGGGTGCTGGCATGGCATGATGACGGCATTTTGCTGGAAAGGGCTATGGGGCCTTTATCATTAGCGCAGCTGGTACGCAACGGTGAAGACCAACGGGCAACTTCTATTCTGTGCCAGGTCATTGCCCGATTGCATGCGCCACGAGATGAACCTTACCCCGAACTGATCCCCTTGCACCAGTGGTTTAATGCCCTATGGCCCGCAGCGCAGGCTCACGGAGGCATGCTGCGCTTGAGCGCCACCGCTGCGGCGGAACTGTTGACCAGCCCACGGGATCAAGGGGTGTTGCATGGGGATATTCACCATGACAACGTGCTGGATTTTGCCGAACGCGGCTGGCTAGTGATCGATCCCAAGCGTCTGTATGGCGAGCGTGGATTTGATTACGCCAATATCTTCTGCAACCCCAATTACGGTGTCGCCACCGATCCCGATATCTTCCATCGTCGCGTTGAGCAGGTTTGCTCGCTGGCTGGCTTGGAACGTTACCGTCTGCTGCAGTGGATCCTGGCCTGGGCGGGGCTTTCCGCGGCCTGGTTTTTGGAAGATGGTGAGCAAGCGGATATCGATTTTCGTGTAGCAGAACTGGCAGCGCGTGCCTTGGGTATCGCGCTGCCGCAAGGTGATAGCGGATTTATCCTACCAATCGTTGAGAGCCAATAGCGGGATTCAAGGTGTTTTGCGCCGTGGTAATGAGAAAATAGCGTACGCCAGCACGCCGCCAATCAACCCCCAGAACGCAGCCCCCACGTTTAGCAAAGTCAGCCCGGAAGCGGTGATCAGAAAGGTGATCACCGCTGCGTCCCGCTGTTTATCATCCTGGAGCGCGCGTTGCAGACTACCAGCGATGGTGCCTAATAACGCCAGCCCGGCGATGGTATGGATCAAGGTTACCGGCAGCGCGCTGAACAGCATGCCAATGGTACCGCCGAACACCCCCGCTAACAGATAAAAGCCACCGGCGGCCACGGCAGCCATATAACGGCGCTTGGGATCGGGATGTACGTCAGGCCCCATACAGATGGCGGCGGTGATGGCCGCAATACACACCGTGAAGCCGCCAAAGGGGGCCAGCACCAAAGCCGTCAGGGCCGTCCAACTGATTAAGGGAGAAGTGGGGACGTCATACCCGCCAGCCTTGAGAGTGGCGATGCCTGGCGCGTTCTGTGAGGCCATCGTCACGACAAAGAAAGGAATACCTATGCCCAGCAACGTCGACAGCGTGAAGTGCGGAGCGATAAATTCTGGCTTGGCGAAGGACAGCGTTTGTTGGGTGAAATGAATGTTACCCTGTAACGCCGCGATGATCAGCCCAACCAGCAATGTCAGAACGATTCCGTAACGCGGCAGATAGCGGCGGGTGAACAGATACACCAGGCACATACCGGCGCTGAGTGAAAAATTGATCTGCAAGGAAGCGAAGGCATCCAACCCGAAGCGGAGCAATATACCGGCCAGCATCGCTGCCGATATGGCCTGCGGGATATGATTCATCAACCTGGCAAACAGGCCGGTGACGCCACACAGCAGGATCAGCCCGCTGGCAAAAATAAATACCCCGATGGCCTCATTGAGCGGGGTTCCAGGCAAACTGGTGACCAGCAACGCGGCACCGGGCGTCGACCAGGCGGTGAGGATTGGCGTACGGTAATAGAGCGAGAGCCCCAACGAAGTGATACCCATGCCTAGACCAAGCATGCTTAGCCAACCGCCGATTTGTATTGGGCTGGCACCCGCCGCTGCCGCCGCCTGAAAGATAATCGCTGCGGAACTGGTGTAACCCACCAACACCGCTACAAAACCCGCGACAACGGCAGAAAAGGAAATATCACGTAATGAGAGTGCAGGACGCATAACCGCTCCCGAGTAGTGTGCGTTATAACGGTCGAGTTGACGGAGCATAGCATCGTGCGTTATAGCGCACAAGAGGCTATAATCACCGCAGGTTTTTCAGGAGAATAGCTATGCAGGATCTTGCCAGCCATTTGGCGCAAACGCTGAAGTCATTACGTACGCAACGCGGCTGGAGCCTTAATCAGGCTGCCGAAAATACGGGCGTCAGCAAGGCGATGCTGGGGCAGATCGAACGGGGTGAATCCAGCCCAACGGTGGCGACCTTATGGAAAATTGCTACCGGGTTTAACGTGGCTTTCTCTGCCTTTCTGGAAACGGCGCCTCTGCAACCGGCGGCTATGCTGCATCGTTATGGTGATTTGCCCATCTTCCATCAAGACAATGCCGACCTGCGTGTGGTGCCGCTTTTCCCATTCGACCGCCAACTGGGTTTTGATATGTTTGTGATCGACTTAGCTCCTGGCGCGCTCAGTGAATCCTCGGCTCATGAGCCGGGTGTGATTGAACATGTCATTGTCATCAGTGGCCAACTTGAACTGGCGATTAACGGCGAGTGGCATAGCCTTGCCAGCGGCGAAGCCATGCGTTTCCAGGCGGATTGCCCACATGCGTATCATAATGCCAGCGCGGAGCCGGTACGTATTCACGACTTGATCCATTACCCACTGGTTTAAACCGGATTTAATCGCAGCAGTGAATTTTGACGTGCAAAAAAGGGTGCTCACGGATCGTCTCCCGACAAGTCACGGACGGGGCGAACCCCATCCGTGGGATCGCCTTACCGCTGTTTCAGGCAAGACAGAATGGCGGCAATTTCCGTTGTTCCTTGCCTGACGCGTAATTCACACAACGAATCACGTGTTATCCAGGTGAATGCGATCAGCGTCACACAGATAACGATCAGGCATAAAACCAGCAGTTTTTGCGGCATTCTTAACCTCCTTGTCCCTTGATTTTGGGATTTTAAGAGGCTAACCTCACCTTGTTTGGGAGTGAGATCGGCCTCGGATTGATGTAAATCGGTCCGGGGCTTTTCTCTTTCCATCCTTTACCAAATGCTCCAGACGGAAAGATCCAGAGCACCCACCTGCAGTCTACTTAATACCCATGCTGTTGAATGCACGCGATTGTTCAGATAGCGAAGCGTTTCGCAATTTTTCTGTGCATCATAAAAAAACGCCGAAGCTTGGCTCCGGCGTTTTTGAGGTCAGGTTACTGCAGAGATTAGAGAGCAGCAGCTTTCGCTTTTGCTGCCGTATCTTCTGCGGTATCCAGCGTCATGCGGTACAGTTTTGGTGCGGTCAGCATCATCAGTACGGCGATCACCGCCGTGGCGATACCAATCTGCATAAACACGTGGCTATAGATAGCCAAAGAAGCATGCGCATCGTTGATGTCGCTTGGAACGGCGGTCAGACCCGCGACCTTACCGGCGATCAGCGCGGCGGCGGCGGTGGTCAGGAACCATGAGCCCATGATAAAGCCCATCAGGCGCTGTGGTACCAACTGGGCGACCATGGCCAAGCCCAGACCAGAGATCATCAACTCACCGATACTCTGCAGCGCATAGCTCAAGATTAGCCAGTTAACGGACACGATGCCCTGGTCGTTGGCGAAGCTTGCGCCCCACGGCAGCACCAGGAACGCCCCGGAACACAGGATCATGCCGAAGGCAAACTTGTGCGGCATTGGCAGACGATCGCCCATCTTGTTATACAGCGCGGCGAGAATAGGGCTGGCCATCATGATCCAGAACGGGTTCAGTGCCTGATACTGCTCTGGCTCAAAAGCGATCCCTAAAATATTGTGCTCAACGTTGTGGATAGCAAAGAAGTTCAGTGAGGTTGGCATTTGGCTGTACAACACGAAGAACACTACTGCTTCGAGCATCAGCAGGAAGGCCACGATCATTTTACGACGTGCGGCGCCGTGTAAGGCGAAGGTTTCCTTGGCGAACACGATGACGATACCCACAGAGATGATAGCCAGTGCCCAGCGCGCGATAATCTGGTTGTGCAGCAACCAGCTGGAAATGGCGATCAACGCCACTACACCAACGATCACCATCAGCAGTTTTTTGACCTGCAGAGGCTTAAAGTCAGGTTTTGAACCGTATTGCTTAACCCAGCCGTGGCACATCATAAAGTTGACCAGGGTGATCAGCATCCCCACCACGCTCAGTGAGAAGGCGACGCTCCAGCCATATTTGGCCGCTAGCCATGGGGTTGCCAGCATGGAGAAGAATGAGCCGATGTTGACGGACATATAGTACATGGTAAATGCACCGTCCAAACGCGGATCGTCTTTCTCATAGCAGGTAGACAGCAGGGAAGAAGGGTTGGCTTTAAACAGACCACTACCCACGGCGATGGTGGCCATCCCCAGGTAAACCCAGAAGATATCATGGCCAGAATAGGCCACCATGGCGTAACCGGCGGCCAGCACGATGGCCCCCAATACGATCACTCGCTTGGAGCCAAGAACTTTATCCCCCAACCAGCCACCAATGGCCACGAAACCGTACACCAGCGCGCTGAATGAGGAGAACAGCGTAATCGAGTCGGCTTCACTCAGGCCAAGCATCTTGACCAGATAGACCGCCATGATGCCTTGCAGACCGTAGTAGCCGAAACGTTCCCAGAGTTCAATCGAGAAGATCAGGTAGAAGGCCTTAGGTTGCTTAAACGCGTTAAGGCTAATGTTTTCCGAAGAATTGTTGTTTGCAGTTGACACTGGTACCTCTGGTTTTTTCACTACCCGTATTGTCAGGACGGGAAATAGCAGAATGTGATGCAGGGCTGCACACTTCTGCATTGTTATAGGATGAATGCCGGCGGTTAATGTTCACTATCTTTGTCAACGTGGCAAGCTTTTTGACATGTTCTGTTACATATAACATAGACAACGCTATGCAACTATGTTGCAAATGTTATGCAGTATTAACGTTTGCCATTATTAAATTTGCCGAGTTTTTGTTTTGATTAAAAGCTATCCTGAATTAATTTAGTTATATCTTCTGCTATTTAATCCATATCCAGTCCATACCAATGCTCATGATTGATTAGGCCTTGGTTTGTTGTGCATAAATTGGGTTATGCAAAATATCTGAAAATGAACAGATCGGTAGTGAGGTTTGTAAATGAGATGTGATCGTCAAGACGTGAGGTTAACCACAATTTTTGACTAATTTTACGGTTGAAAATATCTGAAACAGCGAGTTTGTAGGGTAATCTCGGGTTCCACCAAGGTTAATGCTGCTTGAAGTCACATTTTTGATAAAAAACCGGAGGGAAGAGTCGCGGACACGGATCGCCGTGCCCGGCAGGCTCAGTTTAGCGGATAGACCTTCTCTTTAAACTCGCACAGGTCTTCGATAATGCATGAACCACAGCGCGGTTTACGGGCGATACAGGTATAGCGACCATGCAGGATAAACCAGTGATGGCAGTCGACTTTAAACTCGGCGGGAACCACTTTCAGCAGCTTTTCCTCTACCTGCTCCACGTTTTTCCCTGGGGCGAAGTGGGTACGGTTACAGACGCGGAAGATATGGGTATCAACAGCAATGGTTGGCCAACCGAAGGCCGTGTTCAACACCACATTGGCCGTTTTGCGCCCCACGCCGGGCAGGGCTTCGAGTGCCGCACGATCTTCCGGCACTTCACCGTCATGCTTTTCCAGCAGGATACGGCAGGTTTTAATCACGTTCTCGGCTTTGCTGTTAAACAGGCCGATGGTTTTGATGTACTCTTTGACGCCGTCGACCCCTAACGCCAGCATGGCCGCAGGCGTGTTGGCAACCGGGTAGAGCTTGGCCGTGGCCTTGTTAACGCTGACGTCGGTTGCCTGAGCGGAGAGCAGCACGGAAATCAACAGCTCAAAAGGGGTGGTATACACCAGCTCGGTGGTCGGATGCGGGTCGTTATCCCGCAAGCGGGTCAGGATCTCCAGGCGTTTCTCTTTATTCATAGCGCTTTCTCTACGTGTCCCTGTTCCATGTTCGGTTCAACTGTCAAAGCCTTGGCTTTACGCGCCTTCATTTTTTCGTCAATCAGATATTTGGTTGCCAGCATCAAGCCCAGACCGATAAAGGCACCCGGTGGCAGCATGGCCAGCAGGAAAGGGGTGTCGAAATGGACAATCTCAATGCGCAACACCTTGGCCCAACTGCCCAGCAGCAGGTCAGCGCCATCAAATAGAGTACCGTTACCAATCAGCTCGCGTAGCGAGCCCAGCACAAACATGGCGCTGGTGGCACCAAGGCCGATGGCCATACCGTCGATCAAGGCCAGTCCTACCGGTTTTCGCGCCGCTACTGCTTCAGCCCGGCCCACCACGATGCAGTTGGTGACGATCAGCGGGATAAATATCCCCAACGATTGATACAGGCCGAACGCGTAGGCGTTGATCAGCATTTGCACGATACTCACCGCGGCAGCAATGATCATCACATAAATCGGAATGCGGACCTCGCTCGGGATCCAACGGCGCAGGGCGGAAATGGAACCGTTGGTAATGGTCAGCACCAGCGTGGTGGCTAGCCCAAGCCCCAAGGCGTTGGTGGCAGTTGATGTTACCGCCAGCAGCGGACACAGCCCCAATAATTGGACTAACGCAGAGTTGTTTTTCCACAACCCCTGTACGATTAACTCTTTGGCTTCACTCATTCGCTGGCTCCGCAGGCAGGCAAGGTATCCAGTTTAGGCGGCAGCGTCTCCATAAACAACGCTGTACGACGCACGGCGTTGACCACGGCTCGCGGGGTAATGGTGGCCCCAGTGAACTGATCAAACATCCCGCCGTCTTTCTTCACTGCCCAACGTTTGTCATCCGGGCCGTCGATCTTTTTACCGCTGAAGAAGGTGATCCAGTCGGTGATACGTAATTCGATTTTATCGCCCAGCCCGGGCGTTTCGTGATGTTCTATCACGCGGGTTCCCAATACCGTGCCGTTAAAATCGGCCCCGACCAGCAGTTGGATCGCACCAGAATAACCGTCTGGCGCGGTCGTTTCCAACGCGGCTGCCACCAGTTGACCATTCTTGCGGGCCAGATACAGAGGGTGCGGTGCGCCGTTGCCTAACGCCGGATCGCTGACCAGCAGGCATTCGCTCTGCATATCGTTGTCATAATGTTCCGGTGGGACGACTTGGTCCAGCAGCGCTTTTTGTTGCAACGCGGCCTGGTGGGCAATGGTAGTTTTGGTTAACTGGTACACCACGGCGGTCAGGCCTGTGGTGACCGCGGCAAACACGGCCAGTGTGGTGCCATGCTTTCTCATGGAATTAAGCATATTGACTCCTCAACGGTGGCCATACACGCGTGGCTGCGTGTAGTGATCGATCAACGGTACGGTAATGTTGGCTAGCAGTACGGCAAAGGCTACCCCGTCGGGATAACCGCCATACACGCGGATCAGCCAGACCAGCAAGCCAACCAGACCACCGTATATCAGCCGCCCTTTGGGCGTGGTTGAGGCACTGACCGGGTCGGTGGCAATAAAGAAAGCCCCGAGCATAGTGGCCCCGGAAAACAGGTGGATCAGCGGGGAAGCCTGATGGGTGGGATCTAACGTCCAGGCTAATCCTGAGCACAGGGCAATGACGGCCAACATGCTGAACGGGATTTGCCAGTGGATCAGCTTACGGCCCAGCATAAACAGGCCGCCGAGCAGGAAGCCCAGGTTAATCCACTGCCAGCCGATGCCGGCCAGGGTGCCGCCGAACAGCGGTTGCTGGAGTACCTGTTCCACCGAGTGACCGCTGCGTAGGCCGGTTTTAAAGCCGTCTAATGGCGTGGCCTGGCTGATGCCATCAACGCCCATCTGCAATTCGTGCAGAGTGGCTCCCTGGGCGGTGTGGCCGCTGAAAATAGCCAGCAAGGTATCGGGCAGGGTCAGGGCGGTAGCACGCAGTTCTTCCGGGGGGAGCCAACTGGTCATCTGTACCGGGAAGGAGATTAACAGCACCACGTAACCCACCATGGCCGGGTTGAAGGGGTTTTGCCCCAGTCCGCCGTACAGCTGTTTGGCGATCACAATGGCGAAGAAGGTGCCGATAACGATCATCCACCAGGGAGCCAGCGGTGGCAGGCTAATGCCCAGCAACAGCGCAGTGAGCAGGGCGGAATTATCTCCCAGCCGTGCCTTGACTGGCTGTTTACGTAGCGCAAGAATGGCGGCCTCGGCCCCGAGGGCGGTCACCATGGCCAGCGCGGTCTGAATAAGGTTGCCATAGCCAAAGAACCACACCTGTGCGGCCATGCCAGGAATGCAGGCCAGCATAACCCAAAGCATGATGCGGCTGGTGCTTTGCTGGTTATGGGTAAACGGAGAGCTGGCGATGTGTAAGCCCTTGGGGGCTGCCTGTTGTACCGGCCTGAACTTCATAGAATAACTACCATTTCTTTGCCATGTTAATCAGTGCATTCACGGTGCGGGCACCGGGGGAAATTACAGCGCTGCATTCTACCTCAATCATATGCTGGGTAATACGTGCTAATCATAAGGATATTCAGCTTTTGCGGTAAGGAAAAGCCAGGCTGGATGTAAAACGTGCAGTATAGGTTGTCATACTGATGATCGAACTGCTATTTTTTGGACTGCTTTGCGCACGGAATAACAACTTTCATATAATTAACGTAGGTTACTATCCTGAGCATTTTTGAAGTAGCGAACAACTAATAATGACTAATGAAGATATTTTATTTATTGAAGAGCTGATTGAATGGGTCGAAATTCATCTGGAGACTCGGCCAAATCTGGATGAAGTTGCGCGTATCTCCGGCTACTCCAAGTGGCACCTGCAGCGTAAGTTCAAGCGTATCACCGGTATCCAGCTCGCCACTTATATACGTTCACGCATTCTTACCCGTGCGGCGGTCGCGCTGCGTATCAGCAACCGTACGATTATCGATATCTCCGATGAATTGGGCTTTGATTCACAGCAGACCTTTACCCGGATGTTTAAGCAACGTTTTGGCATTACGCCAAACCGCTACCGTACCATGGAGAAATGGGACGTGAAGAGCCTGATGCCGCGCTTCGACTTCGAAGCCGTGTACGAGGCAGGTTTTTATCCTGAGATACAACGGCTGACGTTGCCGGATACGCACCTGGTCGGTTTTACGCGTGAGATGGAATTTGATACTGCCCAAGAGATGGCAATTTCGTCCTGTATCGCCATGAAGGGGGAAATATTTAATGACTTCTTCAAAGGGCTGAATATGGAGTGCCACAAGGTTTACAGCATCCATTCTGACAATGAGCGCGGCGAAGGCGAGTGTTCGGTCACTCATACCATGGCGGTGGAGCCGGAATTCAAGAAGGACATCCTTTCTGGCCACAAGATTGAAGATATTCGCTTGCCGGCGCGCGAGTACATCGCGATTACCCATCAGGGAACGGCCAAAGAGTGCGTGAAATTTATCTCTTACCTGATCTCGCACGTGATGCCAGGGCTGCGTAACGAAGTGTGCGGGAGCGTAGAGATGGAGGTGATCGAAGCTAAAGCGTGGAACCAGGATGCCAAACTGCGACAGATCGATGTCAATTACACCTACCTGATTTCTATTGATTAAGTGGGGCCTTGCGTCCGGCAAGACCCCATGGCGTTTACTCTTTATCTACCATCGCTAGCTGCTGTGCGGCTTTCTTGGCCTTGACTCGGGCCAGCGCGGCGGCAACGGCAGCCTTGCGCGGATCCTCTGGTTCAGCCGTGGGGATGGGTTCTTCATCAACTTGCGGTTGTGAAAGCTCAGCTTGCTGCGCCGCCTTTTTGGCTTTGACTCGGGCCAGCGCGGCGGCAACGGCAGCCTTGCGCGGATCCTCTGGTTCAGCCGTGGGGATGGGTTCTTCATCAACTTGCGGTTGTGAAAGCTCGGCTTGCTGCGCCGCCTTTTTCGCCTTCACGCGGGCTAATGCTGCCGCTACCGCAGCCTTACGCGGATCCTCTGAAGCTACAGTTTCCGCCACGGTTTCTGCGTCTTGCGCCTGCGCCGCTTTCTTGGCTTTGACTCGTGCCAACGCCGCAGCCACGGCCGCTTTACGCGGGTCTTCGTCTTGTACCGCTGCTGCAGGCATTTCGCTTGCTTGCTCGAGCTTACGTTCTCTGGCCTGTGCCTTACGCGCTTCGCGGGCAGCAATGGCAGCGCTGTTATCCGGCTCCTGGCCGGTGATAGCAATGCCAGCAGCCTCACTGTTTTTACTGCGCACGCGAGCCAGCGCCGCCTGAACGGCATCTTGATCGCTGTCGGTCAGTTTCACCGCGGCCTTTTTATGACGCTCTTCGCGCGCCAGTTTCTCACGCTCCAAGCGGGCCAGCTTAGCTTCATAACGTGCTTTGGCCTCGGCGGTACGTGCCGCTTCCTGATCCAACGCGTTAATTTCAGCTTTTTCTTGGCGATAATATTGCACCAGCGGAATATTGCTGGGGCAAACGTAGGCACAGGCACCACATTCGATACAGTCGAACAGGTTGTGCTTACGCGCCTTCTCGTGCTCTTCGCCACGGCTGAACCAGTAAAGCTGCTGCGGCAACAGCCCGGCAGGGCAGGCATCAACGCATAACCCACAGCGGATACAGGACTGCTCTGGTTCTTGTACGGCCATTTCGTCAACCGTTGGGGCCAGCAAGCAGTTGCTGATTTTGACGATCGGCACGTCTAACGTTGGCAGCGTAAAGCCCATCAGCGGGCCGCCCATCACCACCATCTGCTGGGATTGCGGACGATAGCCGCCAAAGGCCAGCAGGTGTTGCACCGGCGTGCCGAGGCGCGCCCAGACGTTGCCAGGTTGGCTCATGGCCTCACCGGTTAAGGTGACGACGCGCTCAATCAACGGTTCGCCATCGATAATCGCCCGCTTGATGGCAAAGGCGGTGCCCACGTTCTGCATCAGCACGCCGATGGTGGACGAACGCTTGCCGTGAGGCACTTCTTTGCCCGTCAGAATTTTGGTTAACTGCTTGGCACCGCCGGAAGGGTATTTGGTGGGGATCACCCGCAGGGCGATCCCATCCTGCCCGCGTAAAGCGGCTTTCAGAGCGGCGATGGCTTCCGGCTTGTTATCTTCGATGCCGATCAGCGTGACCTTGGGTTGTAGCAGGTGGCGCAGGATCTGGGTGCCTTCGATAATCTGAGCGGCCTGTTCCTGCATCAGCCGATCGTCGGCGGTGATGTAGGGCTCGCATTCCGCAGCGTTGAGGATCAGGGTTTCCACCTCTTCGCGGCCGCCTTGCAGCTTACTGGCCGTTGGGAAACCAGCGCCCCCCAGACCGGCAATCCCGGCCTGATGAATACGCTGGATCAGCTCTACCGCATCCAGTTGGCGGTAATCGGCGACCGGCGTCAGTTCGCACCAGCGATCTTCACCGTCTGGGTCGATAATCACGCACAGTTCCGCCAGCCCTGAAGGGTGGGCGGTAACGTGAGGCTCAATGGCGCGGATGGTGCCGGAGGTTGGCGCATGTACCGGCAAGGTGCGGCCACGGCCAAAGGTCAGCGGTTGGCCTTTCAGTACGCGGTCACCGGCTTTGACACACAGCTCGCCTTCAGGCCCCAGATGCTGTTGCAAGGGGACGATAAAAATATCAGGCAGGGGAGCCACGCGCAGTGGCACACCGCTGGACTGGGTCTTCATTTCGGGTGGATGAATGCCACCGTCAAAATCCCAAATCCGATCTTTTTTCAAAGCGGCGAACAGATTAAACATGTTGCTCCACGGGGATCACTTGCACTGGAATGGTTTGCATATCCCATTTCCAGCTGGCGGTCGTAGTGGCGACCGGTTTCATTTCAATACAGTCGGTTGGGCAGGGTGCAACGCACAGGTCACAGCCGGTACAGAGATCGGTAATGACCGTGTGCATGGCGCGGGTGGCGCCCACGATGGCGTCCACCGGGCAGGCCTGAATGCATTTGGTGCAGCCGATGCAGTTGGCTTCGTCAATAAAGGCGACCTTACGTACCGGTTCGGCCACGGCAGCACCGCCGTCCAGCGGTTGCGGCTCAACGTTCAGTAATTCGGCCAGCTTGAGCATCACCTGCTCGCCACCCGGGGCGCATTTGTTGATCATCTCGCCATTGGCAACCGCTTCGGCATAGGGGCGACAGCCAGGATAACCGCATTGGCCACATTGGCTCTGCGGCAAAATTTCGTCGATCTGTTCGGCAACCGGATCTTCTTCCACTTCAAAGCGGCGCGCGGCAAAGCCCAGCACCAAGCCAAACAGCAGCCCCAGAGCGCTTAATGCCGCCACCGCAATCCACAACGCAGTCATTAGAATCTCACCAGCCCGGTAAAGCCCATAAAGGCCAGAGACATCAGGCCTGCGGTGATCAAGGCGATGGAGGAACCGCGAAACGGCGCGGGCACATCGGCTACCGCCAGACGTTCACGGATGGCGGCAAACAGTACCATCACCAATGAGAAGCCTGCGGCGGCGCTAAAGCCATAAACCGCAGACTGCAGGAAGTTGTAGCCAAGGTTGACGTTGAGCAACGCCACGCCTAACACTGCGCAGTTGGTGGTGATCAGCGGGAGGAAAATCCCCAGCAGGCGATAGAGCGCCGGGCTGGTTTTACGCACCACCATTTCGGTGAATTGCACCACGACGGCGATCACCAGAATAAAGGACAGCGTGCGCAGATAAACCAGATCCAACGGGATCAGGATAAAGCTGTTGATTAGCCAGGCGCAGACCGAGGCCAGCGTCATCACGAATGTGGTGGCCATGCCCATGCCGATGGCACTTTCCAGTTTCTTGGAAACGCCCATAAAGGGGCACAGGCCCAGGAATTTCACCAGGACAAAGTTGTTCACCAGTACGGTGCCAACAAACAAGAGCAGGTATTCGGTCATTGCAATGCCTAAAAAAATAAAAGCCGCCTATTATCGGTAATCGGCGGCGTAACGACAACATACTAATCGCAAGGGTATTGCGCTTTTTTGCCCGTTTTGTTGAAAATTTACACAGCAGGGCGATCAAATCGTGCCTTGCCGTGGTTACTTCTCGGTGAAGGTGCCTTTCACGCGCTGGGAACGCTTAAAATAGGGCACCAGCAGGGCGGCCATCACCAACGGCCATAGCAGGCTACGCACGGCCAGTTCATCGGGTACGGGGGCAAAGGCGAAAGCCTTGATCGCCAATAGCACGGTGATCAGCAGCCAGACCAGGAACAGCTTTGGAAAACGTTGTGAACGCTGGCAGAACAGCCACAGCAGGTACAGCGTAAAGCACCACATTACCAGCGTGGTGATCACCGATAGATACCACTGCGTGGAGAAGGCCTGAGCATTGGTGCTCAGATACTCGCGTGATTCGGGCATAAAAATGGCCATACCGTACAGGGCCAACATCAGGCTGGCGCTGAGCAGGGTAACGATCAGATAGGCCATCGGGGCTAGCAGCCAACCGCCAATGCGCGAATATTCAGCTTGGGTCATACGAGATCCTGAGTGGTATTCCAACGAAGTAAGCCGCATAGCTTACTCAAATATGTGCTAATGCGCGAGGAGAAGGCGGCACCAACGACAAAATGCCAGTCAGATTGCGCTGACTGGCATGATAGGGCTTACAAACCTCAGCCGGTTCTCATTGTCGGGCGCTGGATGCTGCGCCCACTTAGCGGCAGTTAACGTTCCGCACCGTTGCTGGCGATCAGTTTCTGGTACCAGAAGAAGCTCTTCTTACGCTGGCGCGCCAGATCCTTGTTGTGGTCAACGTAGATAAAGCCGTACTGCTTCTGGAAGCCGTTGAGCCAGCTCAGCAGATCGATAAACGACCATGGGTAATAGCCGCGCACGTCGGCGCCCTGTTTGATGGCGTCTTCAATGGCACCAATGTGCTGGCGCAGATAGTCGATACGATCGTCATCCACCACCTCACCATCGATAATCGGATCTTTGGCTCCGAGACCGTTCTCGGTGATGTAGATAGGAATATCACCGTAACGCGCCTTGATATTCATGATGCCTTCGGTAAGGCCCTGCGGATAAATCTCCCAGTCCCAATCGGTATACACGCCGTTCGGATTGCGAACGAACTTAAACAGCCCCTTAAAGCCGAATTCGTTACCCTGCTGGTGGCCGCTGCCTTTCTCACCGGTGGTGTTGATGGTCAGATGTGACTCTTGATTATTGGCCGCGATAGTTTCACGTTTGTAATAGTTCAGGCCAATAAAGTCACAGATATTGTCGCGCAGCAGTTGCTCATCACCAGGTGCGAATTGCGGTACGCCCCACAGCGCCTGAGTCTGCGCCAACAGTTCAGCCGGATATTCCCCTTTCAGCACCGGATCGTACAGCCAGTGGGTAAAGATCCCTTCGGCTAACTGATAGGCCGCCAGATCTTCCGCAGACTGGCTGAGCGGGGTATGGGTTTGCAACACGTTGACGAAGCCGATTTGACCGGCAATGCCGCTGGTGCGGAATGCAGCCACCGCTTTGGCGTGGGCCACAAAGACGTGGTGGCAGGCCTGGATAGCACGCGCCGGGTTTTGTACGCCCGGTGGGTGGCCGCCGGTGATGTAACCGAAGCCGATAAAGCACACGGTTTCGTTGAAGGTAGACCACAATTTGACGCGATCCCCATAACGCTGATAGCACAGGCGGGCATACTCTTCAAAAGCCTCCGCAGTGCTGCGAGCTTCCCAACCGCCTTCATCTTGCAATGCCTGCGGCAAATCCCAGTGGTACAGGGTGATCATCGGCTCAATATTGTGTTCCAACAGGGCATCGATCAGATCGCTGTAGAATTTGACCCCGGCCTCATTGACGGTGCCTCGGCCCTGTGGCAGCAGGCGCGGCCAAGAGATTGAGAAGCGGTAGCTCTGCATCCCCATTTCGGCCATCAGCGCCACGTCCTCACGGAAGCGGTGATAGTGATCGACGGCAACGTCGCCGTTAGTGCCTTGGTAAGTGGTACCTGGCAGGTGGGAGAAGGTATCCCAGATGGATGGGCCTTTGCCGTCGGCATCGTGTGCGCCTTCAACCTGATACGCCGCGCTAGCCGCGCCCCAGAGGAACTCTTTCGGGAAAGCAGACATAACTATTCTCTCTATCTATACGTTAAATATTGAGTCTAGTTTAGGTCGAGTTGAAATGAGTTTGCAACCGGTTTCTGAAACCGGTTGCAGTTTTTGCGGGCGCGTTTAGCGGCGGTTGATTTGGTAGTAGGTTTCATTCCAGCGGATTTCGTTCTTGAACGCTGGCAGGGTGGTGTCGTTATCGATCAGCAGGAATTCGATGTTGTGCATCTCGGCATACAGGCGCAGGTAGTCGGCGTTCAGCGACTGCGAGAACACCGTGTGATGCGCGCCGCCCGCCAGGATCCAGGCTTCCGCCGCCGTAGCCAGGGAAGGCTGAGCACGCCAGATCGCCCGCGCCACCGGCAGTTTAGGTAACGGTTTAGGCTGCTCAATGGTATCCACCTGATTGACCAGCAGGCGGAAACGATCGCCCATATCGATCAGGCTGGCGTTCACCGCCGGGCCTGCCGGGGTAGAGAAGATCAGGCGGGCCGGATCGGCCTTGCCACCGATGCCCAGATATTGAATATCCAGCAGTGGCTTCTGTTCTTTGGCGATGGAAGGGCAGACTTCCAGCATATGGGACCCCACCACCAGATCGTTGCCCGGCTGGAAGTTGTAGGTGTAATCCTCCATAAACGAGGTGCCGCCGTTTAAGCCGCTGCCCATCACTTTCATAATGCGCAGCAGCGCCGCGGTTTTCCAGTCGCCCTCACCGGCAAAGCCGTAGCCTTGCTGCATCAGGCGCTGTACCGCTAAACCTGGCAACTGCTTCATGCCGTGCAGCGTTTCAAAGTTGGTGGTGAAGGCGTGGAACTTGCCCTGTTCGAGGAAACGCTTCATACCCAATTCGATAGCGGCTGCATCGATCAGATTCTGCCGCTTGGCACCGTTAACTTTAGCCACGTCGCTCAGCTCATAGCTGGCTTCGTACTCTTCGATCAGCGCATCGATATCGCCCTTGCTCACTTCATCGATCACGCTGACCAAATCACCGATGCCATAAGCATCCACGGAATAACCAAACTGGATCTGTGCGGCCACTTTATCGCCATCGGTCACGGCGACCTGGCGCATGTTGTCACCAAAACGCGCCACCTTCAGCTGTTGGCTTTCCTGTTTGGCGCAGGCAACACGCATCCATTGAGCGATACGCTCCTGGGCATTTTTGTCTTGCCAGTGGCCCGCGATCACGCTGTGCTGCTGGCGCATACGAGCACCGATAAACCCGAACTCACGGCCACCGTGGGCGGTCTGGTTCAGGTTCATAAAGTCCATATCCATGCTGTCCCACGGAACTTCGGCATTAAATTGGGTATGGAACTGGAGCAGCGGTTTATCGAGGATCGACAGGCCAGCAATCCACATTTTGGCCGGTGAGAAGGTGTGCAGCCAGGTGATGATGCCGACGCAGTCCTGGTGATAGTTGGCATCACGGCAGACGGTGGTGATTTCGTCCGGCGTGGTGACCAGCGGTTTCAGCACCATCTTCACCGGTAAACCTGCGTCACGGTTCAGGCTGTTCACGACCTGCTCGGCATTTTCCATCACCTGTTGCAGGGTTTTTGGGCCATAAAGATGCTGGCTGCCGATCACGAACCACACTTCACGTTGCTTAAAGATGTTCATCAAAAACTCCTGGATCTAGAGGTTTTATTGAGCCGAGGGGATCTGCCCCGGCGTATTAATTTTTGGTGGTTGCGGCAAAGCGCGGCTCTGCGGCTTGGCACCATTGTTGATAGCGTTCATAAAGTTGTTGGTAGCGAACGACGTTTGCAGGATCGGGCTGCAAAGTGCGTTCAATGCTGCAAGCCATATGCTGCTGAGCTTGCGGAACGTCACTGAAGTGCCCGGCGGCCACGGCGGCGAAGATGGCCGCACCCAGCGCGCAGCATTGGTCGGAGGCGACAATCTGTAGCGGGCGATCCATCACATCGGCACAAACCTGCATAATCACCGGTGACTTGCGGGCAATGCCTCCTAAAGCCAGCACGTTATCGACGGGAATGTCTTGCTGTTCGAAGCACTCCATGATGGCGCGGGCACCAAAAGCGGTTGCGGCAATAAAGCCACCAAACAGCGTGGGCGCATCGGTACCAAGGTTGAGATCGGTGATCACCCCTTTAAGACGCTGGTTGGCGTAGGGGGTGCGGCGGCCATTGAACCAGTCCAATACGACGGGCAGATGGTCTAGCGACGGGTTTTTGGCCCAGGCGGCGGTCAGGGCGGCCAGCATGTTATGCTCGATTTGTTGCAGCTGTGTCTGGAGTTGCGGTTGCGTCTTGGCGGCTTCACGCAGTGGCCAGCTCAACAGGCGGCTGAACCAGGCGTACATATCGCCAAAAGCGGATTGCCCGGCCTCCATGCCGATGGTTTGCGGCACTACGCTGCCGTCCACCTGGCCGCAGATGCCGCTGATGGCACGATCGCCCACGCGCTCACGATCGGCGATCAGAATGTCACAGGTTGACGTGCCAATCACCTTCACCAGCGTATAAGGCTGCGCACCGGCCCCCACGGCCCCCATGTGACAGTCAAAGGCACCACCAGAAAGCACCACGCTTTCTGACAGCCCAAGCCGCGTGGCCCACTCTTTGCTCAGCGTCCCTACCGGCAAATCGGCAGTGTAGGAATCGTTGAACAGTGGATAGGGCAGATCTTCCACCAGCATCGGATCCAGCGCCGCAAAGAAGGCTTTAGGTGGCAAACCGTCCCAGTCCGGATGCCACAGCGTTTTATGCCCAACGCTGCAACGGCCGCGCTTTAACCGATCCGGTGCGGTCGTGCCAGAAAGCAGCGCCGGTACCCAGTCGCAAAGCTCTACCCAAGAGGCGGCGGCGTGGCGTACCTCTTCATCCTGGCGTGAAACGTGCAAGATCTTGGCCCAGAACCACTCAGAGGAGTAAACGCCGCCGATATAGCGTGAATAATCGGGGAAATCGCCGCGGCGGCACAGTTGGTTAATCTCCTCCGCCTCCTCGATGGCGGTGTGGTCTTTCCACAGCACAAACATCGCGTTGGGATTGCTGGCAAACTCCGGCCGCAACGCCAATACGTCGCCATGTTCATCAATCGGGGCAGGAGTGGATCCGGTGGAATCTACCCCAATCCCGACCACGGCCTGCCGCTGTTCCTGGCTCATGCGCTGCACCACGGCGACGACGGCCTGCTCCATGGCTTCGATATAGTCGAGTGGATGGTGGCGGAACTGGTTCTGCGCGGCGTTACAGAAGTCACCACGCTGCCAGCGAGGGTAGTAGACCACCTCGGTATCCAGTTCGTTGCCGTTTTGACAGTCGACAGCCAGTACCCGCACTGAATCGCTGCCGAAGTCTAATCCCAGGGCAATAGCACCTGCC
Source organism: Serratia sp. 14-2641 (assembly GCF_001692375.1). Lineage (NCBI taxonomy): Bacteria > Pseudomonadati > Pseudomonadota > Gammaproteobacteria > Enterobacterales > Yersiniaceae > Serratia > Serratia sp. 14-2641. Next base: position 322,986 of record NZ_LXKR01000066.1, read on the forward strand.
GTCATGATGCGGACTCCTTACTTGTTAGGTTGAGGTTAACGATAGGAGCGGGACGGGGAGGCAGGTGAGGAAGCATTGGCTGGAAGTATGCACTTTTCTGCTTGCTACAGTGATTTTGTGATGGGGGTCAAAAGTTATCACTTGGTTAAATTTGCTAAATGTATGCACATATCTGCTGTTATCTCGGGATGTGATAGCGCTCTACATTTAACTAACAAATACCGGCTAAAACTGTTTGCGTCTTACCTGAGTCGACGGCAAGAAGCGAGATATAAGGCCATTGCCGTGACAGGATCTCATAATGATAACGTTTTCACGGTGACCGGGTTTTTCTGCCGATGAAAGCAAAACAGCGGAGAGTACCATGCATAAATTCACTAAGGCGTTGGCAGTGATTGGTCTGACGGCGGTTATGTCACATTCAGCTGTCGCAGAGACCATGAAACTGGGTTTTTTGGTTAAACAGCCGGAAGAGCCCTGGTTCCAGACCGAATGGAAATTTGCCGACAAGGCGGGTAAGGACCTGGGGTTTGAAGTGATCAAGATTGCCGTGCCGGACGGCGAGAAAACCCTCAATGCCATCGACAGCCTGGCGGCCAGCGGGGCCAAGGGGTTTGTCATCTGCACCCCAGACCCGAAGCTAGGCTCGGCGATTGTCGCCAAGGCGCGCAGCTATGACCTGAAAGTGATCGCGGTTGACGACCAGTTTGTTAACGCCAAAGGCAAGCCGATGGAGAGCGTGCCGCTAGTGATGATGGCGGCCACCAAAATAGGTGAACGCCAAGGTGCAGAGCTGTGGAAAGAGATGAACAAGCGTGGCTGGAAAGTGGCAGAGACCGGCGTAATGGCGATCACCTCCGATGAACTGGACACTGCACGCCGCCGTACCGGTGGCTCTATGGACGCATTGAAAACCGCGGGTTTCCCAGAACAGCAGATCTACAAGGTACCGACCAAATCCAACGATATCCCAGGGGCGTTCGATGCCGCCAACTCGATGTTGGTGCAGCATCCTGAAGTGAAAAACTGGCTGATCGTCGGGATGAACGACAACACCGTGCTGGGCGGCGTGCGTGCCACTGAGGGCCAGGGCTTTAAAGCGCCTAACGTGATCGGCATTGGTATCAACGGCGTTGATGCGGTAAGCGAGCTCTCCAAGAAACAGGCTACAGGCTTCTACGGCTCACTGCTGCCAAGCCCGGATATTCATGGCTACAAGAGCATTCAGATGCTGCATGACTGGGTAGAGAAAGGCGTAGAACCAGAGAAATTTACCGAAGTGACCGACGTGGTGCTGATCACCCGCGACAACTTCCAGGTCGAACTGCAGAAAAAAGGTTTGATGTAAGGGGTGTGCCGCCTACATCAAGTGGGCGGCCATTTATCGCACAGCATTGAGGAAAGCACTATGACTGCCGTCACGCCCTATCTGGCTTTCAAAGGCATCGGTAAAAGCTTCCCTGGCGTCAAAGCGCTGGATGATATCAGTTTCAGCTGTCAGGCCGGGCAGATCCACGCGCTGATGGGGGAAAACGGCGCCGGGAAATCGACGCTGCTGAAAATCCTCAGCGGCAATTATGCCCCAAGCAAAGGGGAGATCCACCTCCAGGGGCAAGCGGTGCAGTTTGCCAATACCACCGACGCGTTGAACGCCGGGGTGGCGATTATCTACCAAGAACTGCATCTGGTACCGGAAATGACCGTGGCAGAGAACATCTACCTGGGGCAGTTGCCGACCAAACATGGCCTGGTGGATCGCAAACTGCTGCGTTATGAGTCCCGCTTACAGTTGGAACACCTCGGGTTGGACATCGATCCGGATACTCCGTTGAAGTACCTGTCGATTGGCCAGTGGCAGATGGTGGAGATTGCCAAGGCTCTGGCGCGTAACGCCAAAGTGATTGCGTTTGATGAGCCGACCAGTTCGCTGTCGGCACGTGAAATTGAGCAACTGTTCCGGGTGATCCGCGAGTTGCGGGCCGAAGGGCGAGTGATCCTGTATGTCTCACACCGGATGGAGGAAATCTTTGCGCTGAGTGATGCCATCACCGTGTTTAAGGATGGCCGCTATGTACGTACCTTCGACGATATGCAGCAGGTAAACAATGAAGTGCTGGTGCAGGCGATGGTGGGCCGCGATCTTGGCGATGTTTATGGCTATCAGCCACGCGAGCTGGGAGAAGTGCGGTTGCAGCTTACCGAGTTGCAGGCCGTTGGGGTGAAAACGCCTATCAGCCTCAACGTACGCGCTGGAGAAATTGTTGGCCTGTTTGGTCTGGTGGGCGCAGGGCGTAGCGAACTGATGAAAGGGATTTTTGGCGCTACGCGGGTCACTGCGGGCCAATTGATGCTCGATGGCAAGCGGCTCGATGTCCGTTCACCTATCGACGCTATTCGCGCGGGCGTGATGTTGTGCCCGGAAGATCGTAAGGCCGACGGCATCATTCCGGTGCACTCGGTACGTGACAACATCAACATCAGCGCGCGCCGCAAAAGCATCAAGGCGGGCTGCCTGATCGATAACGCCTGGGAAACCAGCAATGCCGATCACCATATCCGCGCGCTGAATATCAAAACCCCAACGGCAGAACAACTGATCATGAATCTCTCCGGTGGCAACCAACAGAAGGCGATCCTGGGCCGCTGGCTGTCGGAAGAGATGAAGGTGATCCTGCTGGATGAGCCGACACGCGGCATTGACGTTGGCGCAAAACACGAAATCTACCACGTGATTTATCAGCTGGCGCAGCAGGGCATTGCGGTGCTGTTCGCCTCCAGCGATTTGCCCGAAGTGCTGGGGCTGGCGGATCGCATCATCGTGATGCGTGAAGGGGCGATCTCTGGCGAGTTGACCCATAGCGATGCCACTGAGGAAAAAGCCCTCAGCCTGGCGATGTTACGTACCCCCGATATTGCAGCGGCGATGGCCTGATTGTGAAGGAGCAAGAGATGTCGAGCATGACAACCAATTCTGTGAAAAACCGCGGCGGCCTTGGGTTGGCGCGTATCTGGGACAGCTATGGCATGCTGGTGGTATTCGCCGTGCTGTTTGTTGCCTGCGTCGTGTTTGTGCCGAATTTTGGCAGCTTTATCAATATGAAGGGTCTGGGGCTGGCGATCTCCATGTCCGGGATGGTGGCGTGCGGCATGCTGTTCTGTCTGGCCTCGGGCGATTTTGACCTGTCGGTGGCATCGGTTATCGCCTGTGCGGGTGTCACCGCGGCGGTGGTCATCAACATGACCGAGAGCCTGTGGATCGGCGTGGCTGCCGGTTTGCTGTTGGGCGTACTTTCTGGGCTGATCAATGGTTTTGTGATCGCCCGGCTGAAGATTAACGCGCTGATCACCACTTTGGCTACCATGCAGATCTTCCGCGGCCTGGCCTATATTATTTCCGATGGGAAAGCGGTGGGGATCGAAGATGAGCGTTTCTTTGCGCTCGGCTATGCCAACTGGTGGGGACTGCCTGCCCCGATTTGGATCACCATAGGCTGCCTGATCCTGTTTGGTTTCCTGCTCAATAAAACCACCTTTGGCCGCAATACACTGGCTATTGGTGGCAACGAGGAGGCCGCTCGGCTGGCCGGGGTCCCGGTAGTGCGCACCAAGATCATCATCTTTGTGCTTTCCGGGCTGGTATCCGCTGCTGCGGGCATCATTCTGGCTTCGCGTATGACCAGCGGCCAGCCGATGACTTCAATCGGCTATGAGCTGATCGTAATCTCTGCCTGCGTGCTGGGGGGCGTTTCGCTCAAAGGGGGCATAGGCAAAATTTCCTACGTTATCGCTGGGATCCTGATCCTGGGTACGGTGGAGAACGCCATGAACCTGCTGAATATCTCGCCGTTCTCTCAGTATGTGGTGCGCGGCGTGATCCTGCTGGCTGCAGTGATTTTCGACCGCTACAAGCAACAAGCGAAGAGCAGGGCGTGAAGACCCATCACAATTTTGCTATTGCTATGAGCAGCATTTTGCCGAATGGGTAAACTTGCTATAGGTGGATAGTGTTTTGTCGTTTATTGAGCAATCTCTATTTCCCCTCACACCAGCTCCCTCTCTCACAGGGAGAGGGAGCTGGTCCGGTGTTGTGGACTGGCACCTGCGCAATATGTAGTACGTCCCTGAGCTTAATCCTTTTGGCGCGGGAACAAAGGTTAGCCATGAGAGTTAATTTGTTGCACGGACAGTCCCCTCTCCCTGTGGGAGAGGGTTAGGGTGAGGGGAACTGACCACTCATCTTGCCAAGTTTTGGGACAAAGAAACGACACATTTGGAGGCCAGATGTATCATCGCATGGTTCAGGAACCCCAACCGAACCCGTTGTTGCCGGGTTACACCTTTAACGCCTACCTGGTTGCCGGGCTGACGCCGATTATGGCGGACGGGCCGCTGGATTTCTTTATCGATCGCCCTGGCGGCATGAAGGGTTACATCCTCAATCTGACCATTAAAGGCCAGGGCAAGGTGTTTGACGGTGAGGAGACGCTTTACTGTAATCCTGGCGATCTATTGTTGTTTCCGCCGAAGGCGGCACATAACTATGGCCGATCACCGGATAGTGACTGCTGGTATCACCGCTGGGTCTATTTCCGTCCGCGTGCCTATTGGGCAGACTGGCTGGAATGGCACAGCAAGGCGCATCAGGTGGGGCGTCTGACTTTGCCCAACAACCAGTTGCTGACGGAGTTTGACCGGCTGTTTGCCAACATTGAGCAGACCCAACGCTCCGGCCGCCGTTTTGCCGAAGAGATTGGCATGAACCTGCTGGAACGACTGTTGCTGCGTGCGATGGAGGAAGATCCCCTCAGCCCGCAGAAGATTATGGACCCACGGGTGATTGAGGCCTGCCAGTTTATTACCGGCAATCTGGCAGGGGAGTTGCGTATCGATGAAGTGGCCCGCCACGTTTGTCTTTCGCCTTCGCGGCTGGCGCATCTATTCCGTGACCAGGTTGGTATAAATATCCTGCGCTGGCGTGAAGATCAGCGGGTGATCCGCGCCAAACTACTGCTGCAAACTACCCAGGAATCGATTGCCACTATTGGCCGGGTGGTTGGCTATGACGATCAACTCTATTTTTCCCGGGTGTTTCGCAAGCGGGTTGGCGTCAGCCCCAGCGATTTTCGCCGCCGTAGCCTGGAGATCAACTACCCGGTGAACCATTCGCGGGATCGGCCACTGATTGCCGCAACCCGTTAATCATCCTGAGGATACGAACGTTGTTGGGGGCGCCGCATGCTGCGCCCGATTTATCGCATGCCATGCCCGCTTAGCCATACTGCCAGTTTGTTATCAATCTGCATTTAGCTCTTGTTCCATCCCCCAGCATGGTGTCAAATCGAATCAATTGCTACTTCATCTTTTTCTAGCGGCAACACTCAGGAGCGGGTTTCTCGCCGCAATTTACAAGGACGTAGCATTTCAACTGCCTGGAATTGATGCATATATCGCCCTGTATGAGGAAACAAGATGTCTGAAACAATCCGCGTTGGTCTGGTGGGCTATGGTTACGCCAGCAAGACCTTTCATGCTCCGCTGATCGCAGGAACCCCTGGCATGGAGTTGGCAGCTGTTTCCAGCAGCGACGCCGGTAAAGTCCACGCCGACTGGCCGATGATGACGGTGGTCAGCGACCCGCAGGCGCTGTTCAACGACCCCTCGATTGACCTGATTGTCATTCCAACACCGAACGATACCCACTTCCCATTGGCACAACAGGCGATGGCGGCAGGCAAGCATGTGGTGGTGGACAAACCGTTTACCGTGACACTGTCACAGGCGCAGCAGTTACAACAGCAGGCAGAGCAGAGTGGACAACTGCTTTCGGTATTCCACAACCGCCGCTGGGACAGCGATTTCCTGACCTTAAAAGCCTTGCTGAAAGACGGCGCTTTAGGGGAAGTGGTCTATTTTGAATCCCATTTCGATCGTTTCCGCCCAGAAGTCCGCCAGCGGTGGCGTGAGCAAGGTGGGGCTGGCAGTGGCATTTGGTACGATCTGGGGCCGCATCTGATCGACCAGGCGTTGCAGCTGTTTGGCAAGCCACAAACGCTGTTTGTCGATCTCGGCGAGCTACGCCCGGGTTCACAATCGGTAGATTATTTCCATGCGGTGCTCAATTACGGCCATCGGCGTGTGGTGCTGCATGGCACGGTGCTGGCCGCGGCAGAAACTGCACGTTACATTGTGCACGGTACACAGGGCAGCTTTATCAAGTATGGTCTGGATCCGCAGGAAGATCGCCTGAAAGCCGGTGAACGTTTGCCGCAGGCCGACTGGGGTTACGATATGCGCGACGGGGTAGTGACGTTGTCACGTGACGGCATGCTGGCGGAACAGCCGCTGTTGACCATTCCGGGCAATTACCCAGCCTATTACGCCGCCATTCGCGACGCGATTTCCGGTGCAGGTACCAACCCGGTTCCGGCAAGCGAGGCGATACAGGTCATGGAAATGATCGAGCTGGGCATTGAGTCGGCCAAACAGCAAAAAGCGCTACCGGTCAGCTAATAGCAATAATAACAGTAGGGTTCAGAGCGCCTCTGAACCCTTTTTTACGCATTAAATAGCAAGGAATTGTGCAGGATGTCCTGGTTACAACGTCTACGTATCGACAAGTTTTTACTGGTACTGCTGATGGTGGTGCTGTTGGCCTCATTGCTACCCTGTGAAGGGATTTGGCAGACCTTCTTCGAACATTTAACCACCGCCGCGATAGCCCTGTTGTTCTTCATGCATGGGGCGAAACTCTCCCGTGAGGCGATCGTTGCCGGCATGAGCCACTGGAAACTGCACCTGGTGGTGTTTCTCAGTACCTTTGCGCTCTTCCCGCTGCTAGGGTTGTCGATGAACCTGCTGGTACCGGGCATAATGACGCCCACCGTTTATCTGGGTTTCCTCTATCTTTGTGCTTTGCCTGCCACGGTTCAATCGGCAATCGCTTTCACCTCCGCAGCTGGCGGGAACGTGGCGGCGGCGATCTGCAGCGCTTCGGCATCCAGCATTCTTGGGGTATTCCTGTCTCCGCTGCTGGTGGGGGCATTGATGCATACACAAGGAGGCAATACTGACGTATTGCATGCCATCGGCTCGATTATTCTGCAACTGATGGTGCCGTTTGTTATTGGCCATCTGGCACGTCCGCTGATTGGCAAATGGATCGATCGCCATCGCAAACTGATTAACCTCACCGATCGTTCCTCGATCTTGCTGGTGGTCTATACCGCGTTCAGCGCTGCGGTGGTTGAGGGGATTTGGCACACCATTGATGGCTGGTCGCTGCTGACGATCCTGGTGATGTCGCTGGTGCTGTTGGCGGTGGTACTGATTATCAACACCTATGCCGCACGTTGGCTGGGCTTTGATACAGCCGATGAGATCACTATTGTATTTTGCGGTTCGAAAAAGAGCCTGGCCAACGGCATTCCGATGGCCAACGTGCTATTTCCAGCCGCTGCCGTTGGGGCAATGGTATTACCCTTGATGATTTTCCATCAGGTACAGTTGATGGTATGTGCGGTGCTGGCACAGCGCTATGCGCGTAAAACAGCCCAGCAGCGCGAAGTTGCCGTAACTAAATAAAAAACAGGGATGCAGCATGACCAAGGTAGTCGAAATTTTGCAATATCGTTTACAAGCGGGCAGTGGCGAGCGTTTTCACCACATCATGCAGCATGATAGCGTGCCGCTGCATCAGGCCGCAGGGATCACCGTGCTTGAGTACGGTGTTTCACTTCACGATCCCGATGCCTATTACCTGCTGCGGCGGTTTGATGGCATGGTGGAAATGGAACAGGTATTGCAGGCCTTTTACCGCAGCCAAGCCTGGTTGGAGGGGCCACGTACCGAGATTGTGACCCTGATTGAAGAGAGTCACCGGGTGGTGCTGCCATATCAGCCCTGACCTGCCGTGGGTTGTGGGCTAAATGGAATTGTCCAGTCGGGGATTTAGCACTGGTGGATATCGGGATCGGTGTCGTCTCCAACGGGCAAACGTATTTCAGGCTTTGGATAAATCTCTTATTTTCTCAGCATGAGCTTTGCGGTATCTGCAAAGCCATTATCTGATTTAATGGTATTCCACTATTGTCTCCAGTAAATAAAATGAAGGCAGGATGTTTACTATTTTAGACTCATTTTAATTCTACTGAAGCAGTTAATGATAATGGTGAATTTACTATGATAGATACAAGGGTTTACTTTTCGTTAGCCTGTTTGTGTGCGCTGTCTGTGGCAAATATTTATTATAACCAACCGTTACTGGAGTTGTTTTCCAGGGAATTCAGCGCTAATACCAAGACCGTAGGCTCAATTGCGATGGTTGTTCAGTTATCCTATGCTGCAGGATTGGTCTTTTTTGTCCCCTTGGGCGATCGCGTTGTGCGGCGAAAGTTGCTGAGCTTTTTGCTGGGGATTAATGCTGTTGCTTCACTGTTCGCCGCTATGGCTCAAGATATTGCACAACTGCTGATGAGCAGTATCGCTATTGGTATGACCGCAGTGGGTGCACAAATAATTATTCCAATGGCGACTTTGTTGGCCCCCCCGGAACAACGGGGGCGGGCTGTAGGAATAGTGATGAGTGGACTGATGGCCGGAGTCCTATTTGCTCGCATCCTTTCCGGCGTGATTGGTGAGCACTGGGGATGGCGTGCCATGTATATCGTGGCAGCAGCCATCAATGTGATAATGATAGTGATAATCTATCGTCTACTGCCTCATAACAGCCCATCAAAAAATCCGATGCCTTACCGGCAGCTAATCGTATCGCTTTTAACCTATTTCCGGCAAGAGAGTGAGTTACGCAAAGCCTGTCTGTCTGGAGCCTTAATGTTTGGATCTTTCAGTGCATTATGGGGGGCTCTGGCTTTGCTTCTGTCTCGTCCTCCTTATCATTTCGGCAGTGATATTGTTGGTGCTTTCGGTTTCGCAGGAATTGCAGGGATCCTGATGACACCGATTATCGGTAATTTAGCGGACAGGTATACACCACAGGCGATTGTTTTTTTAGGCAGCCTCTGCACTATAGTCGGTTTTTTACTCTTGGCAATGTCAGGACACTATTTGACCGCCCTCATCATCAGCGTCATTTTTCTAGATGTAGGGGGACGGGCAGGCTTAGTTGGCAATCAATTACGTGCTTTGGCACTGTCGGAAACCGCTCGCAGTCGGCTCAATACTGTCTTTATGTTTTGCTATTTTCTAGGCGGAGCCTTTGGCACATACATAGGTGCAGAACTAAGCCTGCGATTTGGATGGTTTGGCATTGCGTTGCTTGGCGTTATCACTTCCCTGATCGTCATGTTCTTCAACTTCACAGGGATGCTGTCTTTGTTCCGGCGGCCATCTCCCCCTTCGTGGTAATATGAGGATTATGTCTAAGGTTTCCCCAATTCGTTGGCAAGGTGTTTACGTAGCGTCTGAAGAAACACCGTCAGCCTAGGGGAGACTTTTGGCTCGGCACGTAATAGGTGGATTTCCTGAGTCTGCCGTTGAGGATCATCAAAGACTTTCACGAGTCGCCCTGCGTTAATATCATTACCGACTACCCAGTTAGGAAGGAATGCAATACCTAATCCATGGACAGCCGAAATGCGCAGTGCGTCAAAATCATTGCAGCGTAAATAGATATGGTGCTTCCTCTCGGGATCCTGATAGATCACCCTCCGCCAACATATCGAATAGGGATCCTGAAATTTATCTAGTAGATGATGCCCTTCAAGTTCATCAAGTCCGCTTGGATGACCATGGTTCTGCAGATAAAACGGGCTTGCACATGCTATCCAATACTGGTCCGCAATATGAGTGGCATACAGTACGCTGTCCTTTAGGGGACCAATTCTGATGACGGCATCAAGCCGTTCGATCGATGGATTAGTCAACCGTTCAGTCAAATCCAACGCAAGATCAATATCAGGGAAGTTTTTCTTGAACTCAGATAGCCATGGGAATATATGAAGTTTGGCGAAGGTGGGCAAACAACTAACACGTAAAGTTCCTTTAAGCCCTGTATTCATTGAGCCGATTTCACTATACATATCACAGAGAGCATCAAGGATTTTTATTGATCGAAGATATAAGGCCTCTCCAGCATCGGTAAGCATTAGACCACGGGGCGAACGGATAAATAATTTTATCCTCATCACATCTTCAAGCCTGTTTATTTTGCGCATGATCGAGGATGGGTTCACCCCGTGCCTGCGTGCAACAGAAGAAAATGAACCATTTCTGGCAATATCAATAAATAGAGATAAGTTTTCCGTATATCTGTACAAGTCCATATGCACACCATTTATAACTTTCGTTTCTGACGTTTATGCTGTTGAGGACAAATGATGAGTTCAAAGATAAACCATAACACATTTTATTCTGGGGCTATAGTCTGATACTTATAGAGCGAACACTCATGATTACTGAGTTTTGCGTTTTGAGATGAGAATATCCAGAACCGCCAGGGCAACGTCTTGAGAGCAGACTCAACGGGCAAGGCCGCTGAGTCTGCAACAGGGGATTAGCCAAGCACTTTAGCGCGTAGCGCCTGTTTTTCCTGCTCGCTGAGGAACGCCATCTTCAGGCCGTTTTCCTGCGCGGTGCGGATTTCCTGTGGGGTTAATCCGGCTTGTGGAGCTGCCACGCGGTATTCATGCTCAATCTCGATGCCTTGCACGGCTGGATCGTCGGTATTGATTGAGGCCAGCACGCCGTGGCGTAGGAAGGTGGCCAGCGGGTGCTGTGCCAGCGAAGATACGGTGCTGGTTTGTATATTCGAGGTCAGGCACGATTCCACCCCGATGGCATGCTGCGCCAGGTAATCCATCAGTGCCGGATCTTCCACTGCTTTAACCCCATGGCCGATGCGCTCTGCACCCAACTCACGGATCGCCTGCCAGATGCTTTCTGGGCCAGCGGCTTCACCGGCATGAACGGTAATGCGCAGGCCTGCGTCACGAGCACGGTTGAAATGGTTGAGGAACAGGCTGCCAGGGAAGCCCAGCTCATCACCGGCCAGATCCAACGCGGTAATGCCGTCGCGGTGGGCCAGCAAAGCGTCTAGCTCTTGCAGGCAGGCGGCTTCGCCGAAGGTGCGGCTCATGATACCAATCAGGCGCACGTCAATATCGCGGTCGCGGCAACCAGAGCGAATGCCGTCAATCACCGCTTCCACCACGCCAGCCACCGGTAGCTGGTGCTTCATCGCCATGTAGTAAGGGGAGAAACGCAGCTCGGCGTAGTGCAACCCCGCGTTTGCCGCATCTTCCACGTTTTCATAGGCCACGCGACGGCAGGCGTCCAGATCGCCCAGTACCGCCACCCCCCAGTCCAGCTTTTGCAAAAAGCTCATCAGATCGGGTTCGGTATGGGTGATTTGCACATGGGGAAGCAGGGCAGCCAGCTCGTTGGCTGGCAGGGCTAGATTGAACTGGCGCCCCAGCTCAAGAATGGTTTGCGCGCGGATGTTACCGTCCAGATGACGGTGAATATCGGTAAGGGGCAAGCGGGAGTCAATCATGGCGGCACTCATTATTTTTGTATAGGTAAAGTGCAGATCAGTATAAAAACAAACGAATGAAAATAGCCATATCGTTGCATGAAAAAGTGACTCAAGTCACATTAAACTGCGATGCCGATCGCAGTTTAGGGTAAAGCTAAGTCACCTTGGGCTATGTGTGTTTAGCCTCAGGCTTTGATTACGGTCACGCCAGCCTGCTGCAGCGGCTCGATTAAGGCATCAGCGGTATCACCTTCCACCACGATCGTCTGCGCCAAGGTGAGTTCACCAATGGCATACTGTGAGGCGGCATTTAACTTGGCGGCAGAGGCTAGCACCACGGTTTCAGCCGCTCGGGCGGCTAACGCCCGCTTGATATAGGCTTCTTCAAGATCGCCGGTGCTCAGCCCTGCAACGGGATGTACCCCAGTGACCCCCATAAAATAGATATCGGCACGAATATGTGACATGGCCTCTACCGCCGCGGCGCCTACGCAGACGATAGAGTGTTTATAGAGCCGTCCGCCGATCATGATCACCTCAATATTGGGGTGTTCGACCAAACCCACTGCGACGCTTGGGCTGTGGGTCACAATGGTGGCCTGCAAATTACGCGGTAGCTGCTTTACCAGTTCAGCAGAGGTGGTACCGCCGTCCAGTATCACCACTTGCCCAGGCATAATCATGGCGGCTGCTGCTTTGGCGATGGCGGTTTTGGCGGCAGATTCCAGCGTATTCCTTTCGGCAAAGGTGGCAATGGCGGATGAAACCGGCAGGGCGCCCCCATGCACCCGCTGTAGCAACCCCTCGCTGTCTAATTCGCGCAGATCTCGCCGTAAGGTATCTTCGGAAAGCCCAAAAAACTCACTCAGCTGTTTGGCGACAACCTGCCCATCCTGGGCCAGTTTTTCAAGAATGATCTTTTTACGTTGGCTGGTCAGCATGTGGGATCCCCATCTCTTTTTATGCATGAATTATCTTGATAATACACGAAGCTGCACGATAATATCAACGCTCTTTCCGGCCATAACGAGGTTGAGCAGATGGTTTCCACCCAAGACAGAGTGCGTATTATTGAAAGCAAAGTGTTGTCCGACGATTGGTACGTGCTGAAAAAAACCACCTTTGACTTTTTGCGGCGTAATGGGCAATGGCAGCGGCAGAGCCGTGAAACTTACGACCGCGGTGATGGAGCCACCATTTTGTTGTTCAATCGCCAGCATCAGACAGTGGTGCTGACGCGCCAGTTCCGCTTTCCGGTGTTCGTTAATGGTCACGATGGCATGCTGATAGAGGCTGCCGCAGGCCTGCTGGATAATGCTTCCCCCGAAGATCGCATTCGGGCCGAGGCAGAAGAGGAAACCGGCTATTTCGTGCAAAACGTGCAGAAGGTGTTTGCCGCCTATATGAGTCCGGGTTCGGTAACCGAAAAACTGCACTTCTTTATCGGAGAATACGATGCACGGAGCAAAGTGGCTGCCGGAGGGGGTATCGAAGAAGAGGGTGAGGATCTGGAGGTATTGGAGATGTCGCTTTCAGAGGCGTTAAATTCGATTAATCAGGGTGTGATTGTCGACGCTAAAACCATCATGCTGCTGCAATACGCGGCGTTGAACGGTACCTTGGAGAAGTGAAGTCAGACCATAAACCAGGGGCACTCCGCCCCTGGCGATATAACCTATTTTGCGTCCAGGACAAATTGTAACGCGGCGATCAGCTTATCCATCCCAGCTTCAACCTTGCTGCGTGGGCAGCCGACGTTCAAGCGCAGGAAACCACGGCCCTCTTCGCCATAGGTAAAGCCGGGCATGATGGCGACTTTCTCACGTTCGATCAGCATCTGCTGCAATTCGCGGTCGTCAATGCCCAACGGGCGTATATCGATCCACGCCAGATAGGTGGCCTGTGGTGGCTGCCAGTTTAGCTGTGGCAATGCCTGGTTGAGCCTTTCTGCCACGTAGGTCAGGTTATCTTGCAGATAGTCGCGCAGGGCGTCTAGCCAAGGCTCGCCGTGGCGATAGGCGGCAATATGGGCTGCCACCGCCAGCACCGCAGGTGAGGATAATCCATCGCGGCTTTTTAGTGCCTGAACATAGCTATCCCGCGCGTTATCATCGCTGATAATGCCATAGGCACCGGTGAGTGCCGGAATGTTGAAGGTTTTAGAGCCGGAAGTCAGCAATGCCCACGGGGTTGTAGCCACCTGGCTCCATGGTGTATGACGATGTTCCCCCCAAACCATATCCATATGGATCTCATCGCTGATCACCTTCACGTCATGGCGTTCGCACAGCTCTGCCATCTGCTCCAGCTCTTGCTGTGTCCACACCTTGCCGGTGGGGTTTTGCGGGCTGCACAACAGCAGGATCTTGGTTTGCGGCCGGGCCAGCAGGGCTTCCAAATGCGCCATGTCGCATTGCCAATCATTATCCACTTTGTGCAGCGGGCAAGGTAACACCTGGCGCTGATTACCCAGGATCACCTTATAGAACGCATCATAGGCTGGCGTATGGGTGACCACATATTCCCCCGGAGCCGACCAGATACGCACCAGTTGCGCCACCATGTAAATTACCGAAGGGCCATAGACCGCCTTGGTCGTATCGATGGGGGCATTGAAGCGTTGTTGATACCAATGCCGCACCGCGCCAAGAAAGTCTTCATGCTGCCAGCGGCTGTAGCCCAACACGCCGTGTTGCAGGCGCTTTTGCAGGGCTTCAAGAATGCAGGGGGCGGTGGCGAAATCCATATCGGAGATGGTGAAAGGCAGCAGATCTGCGGTGCCAAACCGGTCGGCGATGTAGTCCCACTGGGTGCACCAGGTACCGTGACGATCTACCGGGGTAGAAAAATCAAACATGTGAAACTCCGAACAAGGGCGCAGCAGGCTGCGCCCGGAGGGAAGGTTATGCGTTGGCCATCAGTGATTCTAACTCATCTTTCACCGATTGCACCTGTGGGCCAATAACCACTTGCAGGTTATGGTCATTAAGGTGCACCACGCCGATAGCCCGGTTGGCTTTCAGCACCGCATCATCCACCTTGCTCATGTCGTTGACCGACATACGCAGGCGGGTAATGCAGTTATCCAGCGAAACGATATTCTCTTTACCGCCCAACGCCGCCAGGATAGCAGGCACGTTATAGCCGGATTTACCCACGGCACCGACAGGGGCGCTCTGTGTAGCGGTGGTTTCCGTCTCACGGCCCGGCGTTTTAATGTTCCAGCGCTGGATGGCGAAGCGGAAGATCGCATAGTAGGCAACGAACCAGATGGCGGCCACCAACGGCACCAGATACCACTTGGTGGCGGTGCCGTGCAGGATGCCAAACACCACGAAGTCGATAATGTTGCCGTCGGTGTTACCGATAGTGACGCCCAGCAAGGCCATCACGGTGAAGCCCAGACCGGTCAGGATCGCGTGGATCAGGTACAGGAACGGAGCCACAAACAGGAACAGGAATTCGATCGGCTCGGTGGTACCGCCGACGACACATGCCACTACACCGGAAATCAGCAGCCCTTTGATCTTGTGGCGGTTCTCCGGCTTGGCACAGTGGTACATGGCTAACGCCGCACCCGGCAGGCCGCCTAGGAAGGCAGGCATTTTACCCTGGGACAGGAAGCGGGTAGCGCTTTCGGCAAAGCCGTGAGTGGTTGGGCAAGAGAGCTGCGCCTGGAAGATGGTCAATGCACCGCTGACTTCACGGCCACAAACGTCCAGCGTACCGCCCGCTTCGGTAAAGCGGATCAGAGCGACCAGAATGTGGTGCAGCCCGAATGGCAGCAGCAGACGTTCGCCGGAGCCGAAAATCATCGGTCCAAACATGCCTGCACCGTTAATCATACGACCCAACCCGTTAATACCGGCAGCGAACCAAGGCCAGATCAGCGGGATAATCAGACCGCACAGGCCCAGTACCACGGTGGTGACGATTGGGACAAAACGAGTACCGCCGAAGAAGGCCAGCGCATCCGGCAGGCGGATGGTGTTGAAACGCTCGTGCAGCAGATAAACGATGATCCCGACGATCACCGCGCCGAGGATACCGGTATCGATAGACTGAATGCCCAGGATGTTCTGGATGTTATTGGCTTTCAGCACCAGCGGATCGACGGTAGGCAGCACGCCTGACGTGGTCAGGTAGAAGTTGGTCGCCAGGTTCAGCACGGCAAAGCCGACAAACCCAGAGAAGGCGGCTACGCCTTTGTTCTCACGCGCCATGCCCAAAGGAATGGCAATGGCGAACATCACCGGTAGGAAGCTGAAAGCAAAGGAGCCGATCTTGCTCATCCAGGTGAACAGCAGCTGGAAAGCCGGATGACCAATGAAAGGCAGCAACGTGATCACGTCACGGCTGCTTAGTGAGCTACCGATCCCCAGCATGATGCCGCAGAATGAAAGCAGTGCGACGGGCAGCATAAATGTCTTGCCCAGACTTTGGAAAAACTCCCAAAGCGTAATTTTTTGTTTTTTAGACGCTGGCATAACCGACGACTCCTGGCGAAAAAGCATGCAATGTTGTGTGTACCCGATTAGGTAAAAATAAGATAAAACGTTTTACCTAGTAAAAATGCGTCCCTAATCACAATTATGAACGGTGCTTTGCGGTGACAATGCTTATGTGGGTAAATCGTTTTACTGCATTGAGAGATTCGGTATACCATTTGCTATCAGGGTGAAACTCGCCCTGATAGGGCATTGCAGAGGTTATTACCATCAAAAAGATCACTATCACTGACGTCGCACAGTTGGCAGGCGTATCCGTGACCACCGTTTCTCTGGTGCTGAGCGGCAAAGGGCGTATTTCACCCACCACCATGACCCGTGTGAATCAGGCGATCGAGCAGCTTGGCTATGTGCGTAACCGTCAGGCCGCTACGTTGCGCGGCGGCGAATCGGGGGTGGTAGGGCTGATCCTGCGTGATATCTGCGAACCGTTTTATGCCGAGATGACCGCCGGGGTGAGTGAGGTACTGGAAGCCAATGGCAAAGTATTGTTTCTGACCCAAAGCGGGCGCGAAGGCAAAGGGCTGATGCGCTGTTTTGATATGCTTCTGGAGCATGGCGTTGACGGCATGGTGTTGGCGGGTGGGGTACGTACCGCGAAAGGGCTGAAAGAGAAAGCCGAGGCTCAGGGGGTACCGCTGGTGTGTGCCGCGCGCTCCAATGGGCTGGAAGGTGTAGACGTGGTGCGGCCCGATAATATGCAGGCCGCGAAAATGGCCACCGAATTTCTGATCAAACGGGGGCATAGCCAGATCGCCTACCTTGGTGGACAAAGCGATTCGCTCACACGCGCCGAACGTCTGGGGGGATTCTGTGCCACCCTGGTGCAATACGGCCTGCCATTCCGCTCAGAATGGATCGTCGAATGCGATTGTCATCAACGGGCGGCGGCTGAAGCTGCCGAAAATCTGTTGCGTCAGTATCCCAATATCAGTGCGTTGGTGTGCCATAAGGCCTCGGTGGCGTTGGGTGCCTATTTTGGTATTGTGCGCAGTGGCCGTAGTATTGGCTCGGAAGGGATGGACAGCTTTTATGGTCAACAGGTGGCGCTGATCGGTTTTGGCGATGTGCCGGAGGCCGAACTGACCGAACCCCCGCTGACCTTTATCTCCAGCTCGGCTCGTGAGGTTGGGCGCAGTGCTGCTCTGCGGCTGTTGCAACGTATTGGCGATGATTCATTGGCGCCGCAGAATGTGATCCTGTCCCCAGAGCTGATCAAGCGCGGATCGGCCTGATCCGTAGCTAAATCTCTAATCTTGCCGTTGTCCCAATAATATAAATTCTCAGATGTCTCTAAACAGCCTTGCTCTGAAGCCGATTAAATTAAAGCGAAATTTTTGATATAACCGACACGATATGAGATTTAATTTGGGAGCTGCTGTGAACAGATATGGGATATTTGGTTTCTGCATGGTGAGCTTCCTGATTGCTTTTTTGCTGATTCGGTTATCTGAATTTGAACTATCCGATGATGATCACCAACGAACTATCAGATTTGAGCATCATCAGGACGTTCTGGAAGGTACATTAATCCTTCCTCCTGGGAAGATATCGCCACCGCTTATCCTGCTGGTACATGGCGATGGCGCTCAAGATCGTTGGTCTGAAGGCGGCTATATTCCGTTGGTGAAATTCCTGGTTGCCCAGGGGATCGCGGTTTATTCATGGGATAAACCCGGCGTTGGGGCAAGTAGTGGTAACTGGCTGGCACAAACCCTGCCAGATCGCGCAGATGAAGCGGCATCGGCTCTGAGAAGACTGAAACAGGAACCGGAGTTTAAGCACAGCGATATAGGTTTTCTTGGCTTTTCTCAGGCGGGCTGGGTCGTGCCAAAGGCCAGTCAACAGGTAAAAACCGACTTTGCTATTCTGGTGGGCGCGGCGATAAATTGGCGAGCTCAGGGGATTTATTATACGGGGCAACGTCTGCAATCTGAGGGCCTGTCAGCTGAAAATATCGTGAAGGCGCAAGCACGAGAAGCTGCCGCTTTTGACAGGCAGTTTACGCAGGAGGAAGCCGCATCTCCCTGTATTTCTCGTTGTACCCGGCAGGACTTTGAGCGTCGAAACTCACAGGCCGATGCAAGGAAAGAGATTTCAGCGATGCAAACGCCGGTAATGATCCTGATGGGGGCGGATGATCGCAATGTCGATCCTCACGAAACGATCACTGTCTGGAGCGAAGAACTCCCGGCCAAAACACCTCGCTGCATCAGGCTGGTTGCTGAGGCTACCCATGGGCTTTTGCGGAGCGAATGGTTTGACTACCAGCTATCCTCGCAGTGGCCTTGGTGGAAGCAAGGTGGATTTCTGTTGTCCGGGCAGCATGCTTACTCGCCGGGTTCACTAAGGGCTATTTCAGACTGGATACTTAGTCAGCAATGTCATGAGTGAACCGCATTCTGAAGCCACGCTGAAAACAAAAAATGAAAGACTTTGGCCCGGCTTTCGCAACCTCCGAGGCGTTCAATACCCAGAAGCTCAAGCGCGGATCGGCTTGATCTGCCGCTCGCGTTTTTCCCGCATAAAATCGATAAAGGCGCGCAGCTTGAGCGGCATATGGCGGCCCGCTGGAAAGTAGATAAAGAACCCCGGCGCGACGTTGCTAAAATCCTGCAGAACCTCTCGCAGTTGTCCGCTCTGCAACTCTTGGTGTACGGCAGCCCGAAAGCGTTGGCTGAGCCCTAATCCCGCTATCGCCGCGTCTTTAAGCAACTGGTTTTCATTGAAGATCAGCCGCCCGTTGACCTCCAGCGTCAACTGCTCAGTCCCGTTGCTGAAATACCAGGGTTCCAGTTTGCCACTGCCGGGAAAGCGGTAGCGCATGCAGTCATGCAGCTGTAACTCCTGCGGCGTTTCGGGCTGACCGTGTTGTGCCAGATAGCCCGGAGAAGCCACGATCACATGTTGTTGGCCTTGGTCGATAGGGACGGCCACCATGTCTTTTTGCAACATGCGCTGCATGCGGATGCCCGCATCAAAATTATCCAGCACCAGATCGGCAAAACGATCGTCGGTAAACAGCTCCAGCTTAAGTTCAGGATAGCGCGCATGGAACTCCGGCAGATAGGGCATGACCAGCATCGACGCGGCCAACTGCGGCAAGGTAATACGTAATAAGCCGCTTGGCTCACCACGTTGACTGCTGGCATTTTCTGCCGCGATCTCAATCTGGCCCATAGCGGGGGCGATTTTTTCATAAAATGCCAACCCTTCATCGCTTAACCTGACTGAACGGCTGGTGCGGTTGAACAGGCGTACTCCCAGATGGGCCTCTAGCGCGCGGATATTTTGTGAAACCGCAGGCGGTGTGACGCCCAGATGATTGGCCGCCTGGGTAAAACTGCCCAATTTGGCAACGGCGTCGAAAAACGGCAGTAATTGCAGCAGTGAGCTCATCTATCGATAATTCCAACTTAATGATTCATTAAATTTTAGCCTATTTAATTTAATGATCAAAACCGTAGACTGGCCTGATTACCTTAAGAGGATCACAGTTATGGTTCAGGCATTGACACAACGGATAGAGGCAGTCAATCAGCAGGCGATCGCCGAAGGGCGGATCGTGGGTAGCGTGGTGTTGGTGGCTCAACAGGGGGCAGTGATTTACGCCGGTGCCAGCGGTTATGCCGATCGCGAGCAGCGGCAACCCATGCAGCGTAACAGCCAATTCCGGCTATCTTCGGTCTCTAAACCCTACACCACACTGGCGGCGCTACGTATGATAGAACAGCAACTGCTGAGTCTGGATGATGCCGTTAGCCGTTGGCTACCGTGGTTTACTCCGGCGTTGCCGGATGGACGTCGGCCAGCGATCGCTATTCGCCACCTGTTAACACACACCGCCGGGCTTGATTACCGTTTCAAGCAACCAGAGGGCGGGATCTACCAGCGGTTAGGGATCCACGACGGCATGGAGATGTCCTCGTTAACGCTGGAGCAAAATCTGCGTCGGTTGGCGCAGGCACCATTGCAGGCAGAGCCGGGGAGCGAATTCAGCTACTCATTGGCAATTGACGTATTGGGTGCGGTGCTGGAGCAGGTGGCTGGTATGCCTTTGCCACAGCTATTCGAGCGCTGGGTTGGTCAACCGTTAGGGCTCGGGAATACCGTTTTTTATACGTTTAATGCCGATAAGCTGGCTACGGCCTATTACAATGCTGAACCGCAACCGGCAGCGATGTATGACGGCTTTCTGTTGAGGCTTCCTGAGGAGTTTGGTTTTGACGTGGAGTTTGCGCCTTCGCGAGCGCTTGACCGCCACGCTTATCCTTCGGCTGGCGCGGGAATGGTTGGCGACGCTGACGATGTGCTGCGCCTGGTGGAGACGCTGCGTAATGGTAGCGACGGAGTTTTACAGCCAGAAACCGCCGCATTGATGCGTCAACCCCATGTAGGAGCGCAGGCAGAAATTCAGGGGCCGGGTTGGGGCTTTGGTTTTGGTGGCGCGGTGCTGGTGGATGCCGCATTGGCAGCAACGCCGCAGAATAATGGCACTATGCAGTGGGGTGGCGTATATGGGCACAGTTGGTTTTACGATCCGGTCGCGCAGTTGAGTGTGGTAGCGTTGACCAACACCGCGATCGAAGGAATGAGCGGTTTATATCCCGTGCAGATCCGCGATGCGGTTTACGGTTAGAAAAAAGGGGCCAGATATCATCTGACCCCAGAAGGTTTTTATTGCCCTTGCAGAGTGGGTTGCTCTGGTGCCGGAGCATCTGGCTCTGGAGCACTATCTTCTTCTGGTGCGGAACCGCCGCCCAGCATCCCGAACATACCCACGAACTCCTGCAGCGACATTTTGCTGCCGTTCAGCTCGATCTGGTTATCGGCATACTTGAAGCTGCTGCCAATCACGTTATCTTTCAGCGTGGTGATCTTGAACATCTCGCCCATCGCCGCCAGGCTTTTCACCTGCTGTTCGGCCTGCTGCTGTGCTTGTTGCGCACTGGCACCTTGCAGCTGTGCCGCCTGAGCCATGGTTTCCTGCGCCATAGCGACCGGAATAGTCAACTGGGCGTCGATTTTCTTGACCGAGCGTGCAAGCTGTTGGTCCGGTGATTCGGCCGCAGCGCCAGCTTGTGCGGGATCCAGCAGATCGAGGTTAAGAGTAAAGGTGCTTTCACCCTTGGCATTTTTCCAGCTCAGCGGTGCGATGCTGATGGTTGGGTTGCCTTTCAGCAACAGCGGCAGGTTTTGCACCAGCATCTCAGCCGTTTGCTGTTGGTAGGCTTCTGGCGACAGTGTTTCGGCCTGTTGCAGCAAGGCCATAGCCTGCTGGTTGTAACGATCGGCAAACTCTTTCAGCCCTTTAGCGTCCAGGTTGTCGATTTTCAGCAGCAGTTTACCCGCGCCAAAATCGGTGCCCTGAATTTTTAACGCTGTCATGGTGTAATCCAACTGGCCTGCGAGGCTGTTGCCTTTCTCGCCGAACTGGCTGGCCAGGTTGAAGCCTTCCATCGTCATGGCGTCTTTACCGTCGACAGCCACGGTCAGTTGCTTCATGCCCAGCGCTTGCTCACCCAAGCTCAGACCGTACTGGCCCAGATGGGTGTTGCTTTTGAGCGTCAGCCCTTGCATCGTCATCTGTTCGTTCTGGCCGGACTGGTTCGGGCCACTGATCACCAGGCTGTCACTGCTGGCGTCCAGGATAGCTTTTTGCATGTCCTTGCCGACATCCGCGTCAATTTTTGCACCGCTGAATTTCAGTGAGGACTTATCTTTCTGGTATTCCACCGGGATCACATCGATGGAACTGGCAACATCGCCGCTGTAGGCAATGCGTGAATCGGCGCTGAACAGCGACTTACCTTTGGTGATTTCAAACAGGGTTTTGACTTTTGGCGTGTTTTCCAGCTCGGTATGTACCGAAGCCATGCTTGGGATCAGGTTGAATTTTTTCAACTGGGCCAGCGGGAATGGGCCGTGATCGACGGTTTCAATGAAGGCCACTTCTTCGCCGGACTTCAGCAGGGCATCGTCGGTGGTGATGCTACCATCGGCACGCAGCACAAAACGGGCTTGGCTGCTGAAAATCCCGCGTTGGTAGTTTTCATAGCTCATCTTGACCCCAGCCTTAGGCAGTATGGTTTTCAACTGGCTATTTGCTGTGTCTACCATTTCCCCCATCCGTTGCTCGATAAGCTTGCCGGTGTACCAAGAGGCTCCAGTCCATGCTGCGCCGAGCACCACAATGACGCTGACAGCGACTAACGATTTTTTCATAGTTCTGTTATTCCTTTGTTAAGCCGGTAGAGGGCAGGGCGACCAATTGGGCCTGCGAAAAAACGCCCGTAGGCGTTTTATTGTGTAGGTAAACTAATCATCTTAGCAACTTATTTACCTATATTTTACCGTCAATTAGGACAACTGATTATAAACGCGGGCGATACGGCCACTCCCGGTGACGTTAACCGGGGATTCAAAGGCGGCAATAAAGCAGGATTCACCTGGCTGCAAGATGACCTGTTGGCCCTGTTTCTCCAGTGTTGCTTCACCTTCTACGCAGAATACAATCGCCGCACTGTTTTGCGCCAGTGGCTGCGGTGTGGCATCCAGATCGTGTAACGAGAAGGCAAAGTCCTCAACGGGGATTGGGAAGAACAGTTCTTTGCCACGTTGCTCTGGCTGAGTCAACAGGCCAGACGCTGGTTGCGGACGGAACTGCAGGTTGGCCAAAAGTTCAGGAATATCGATGAATTTTGGCGTCAGACCTGCGCGCAACACGTTATCCGAGTTTGCCATCACCTCCAGCGCGACGCCGTTCAGATAGGCATGTGGGGTCTCGGCATACAGGAACATGGCTTCACCCGGTGCCAGTTTGACTACGTTCAACAGCAGCGGAGAGAACAGGCCGCTATCGTCGGCATAGAAACGCGCGATAAAGCGGATGGTATCCCAAGGCTCACCCTGCTGGTTGTTCAAGGCGGCTTTCAGCACGCCAAGCGCCAGCGTTTTTTGCTCACCGCTCATCCCCAGCAGGCTGGCAAACAGGGTCGCCAGGTGGGCAGTATCCGGCTGTTGCAGGAAAGCGGCGATATCGTGATGTGCGCCGGAAAGCGGTTGTAACAGCGCAACGATATCGTCCAGTTCGCGGAAGCCATTCATTGCCAGGAACGGCGTCAGGGCAAACACCAGCTCCGGCTTGTGATTCGGATCCTTATAGTTGCGCTCAGCGGCATCAAACGGAATACCGGCGGTATTTTCTTTGGCAAAGCCCACCTCTGCGGCACTCTTGCTTGGGTGGACCTGGATGGAGAGCGGCTGGTCGGCACACAGCACCTTAAACAGGAACGGCAGTTCACCAAAGCGTTGCGCCACTTCGGTACCCAGCTGTTTCGGCTGGTCGGTATCAATCACCTCACGCAGAGAGCGCAGGTTCCCCGCCTGATCGGCGACCTGTGAGCTGCTTTTAGGGTGGGCACCCATCCACAGTTCGGCCATTGGCTTGCCTGTCGGGTTGGCAATGCCATACAGCTTGGTTAACGCATCAACGCTGCCCCAGGCGTAGTTTTGGATGGCATTTGTCATTTTTTGCATGATCGTATCCCTGCTTTCTCAAGAAAATTGCGCTAAGTAAACAATGTGGCGCAGGCGCATGCAAGCCAAGATGGCTAAAAATGCTCTTTGCTCTGGACGTTAATGCGAATAGTTATTATCTGGCTATACTGAGGAGGCTCGCCAACGGGCTATCACTCGTTGGCATTTCCCCTTAATTTTTAGGAATTGTGCTAAGGAGACCGTGATGGCAGGCGTTCGGATTGAAAAAGACTCAATGGGCCCCATCGAAGTACCCGCCGACCAACTATGGGGCGCGCAGACTCAGCGTTCGTTGGAACATTTCCGTATCTCGTCAGAAAAAATGCCCCCGGCGCTGATCCATGCGTTGGCGATGACCAAGCGTGCGGCAGCCAGCGTCAATATGGATCTGGGGTTGCTGCCAGCAGAGCGGGGCAAGGCGATTATCCAGGCTGCCGATGAAGTGCTGGCGGACAAGCACCCCAATGAATTCCCTTTGTCGATCTGGCAAACCGGTTCCGGCACCCAGACCAATATGAACATGAACGAAGTGCTGGCCAACCGTGCCAGCGAGTTGCTGGGGGGCGAACGCGGTGAAGCGCGGCGGGTTCACCCCAACGACGACGTCAACAAAAGCCAGAGTTCCAACGACGTTTTCCCTACCGCAATGCATGTGGCGGCGGTGATCGCGGTGCGCGAGCATCTAATCCCTGAGCTGAAAGCGCTGCACCACACGCTGCATGCCAAGGCGGAAGCTTTCCACGATATCGTTAAAATCGGTCGCACCCATCTACAAGATGCTACGCCACTGACGCTGGGCCAGGAAATCTCCGGCTGGGCGGCGATGTTGGAATATAACCTCAAACATATCGAAGCCAGCATCCCGCATCTCAGTGAGTTGGCCTTGGGCGGCACGGCTGTAGGGACTGGGCTGAATACTCATCCCGAATACGCGGTGCGTGTGGCGAAGGCGCTGGCAGAACTGACCGGGCAGCCTTTTGTCACCGCGCCGAACAAGTTCGAAGCCCTGGCAACCTGCGATGCGCTGGTGCATGGCCACGGTGCCTTGAAGGGATTGGCCGCCTCGTTGATGAAGATCGCCAACGATGTGCGCTGGCTGGCCTCTGGCCCACGCTGCGGCATCGGTGAAATTTCTATCCCAGAAAACGAACCGGGCAGCTCAATCATGCCGGGGAAGGTCAACCCAACGCAGTGTGAAGCCATGACCATGCTCTGTGCGCAGGTGATGGGCAACGACGTGGCGGTGAATATTGGCGGCGCGTCCGGTAACTTTGAGCTGAACGTATTCCGCCCGATGGTTATTCACAACTATCTGCAATCTATTCGTTTGCTGGCAGATGGGATGAGCGGCTTCAATGAGCACTGTGCGGTGGGGATTGAACCAAACCGCGAACGCATCGGCCAGTTGCTTAACGAGTCGTTGATGTTGGTTACCGCCTTGAATACCCATATCGGTTATGACAAGGCGGCGGAAATCGCCAAAAAGGCCCACAAGGAAGGATTGACGCTGAAAGCCTCGGCGCTGAAGTTGGGCTATCTGACCGAGCAGCAGTTTGACGAATGGGTGCGGCCAGAGGAAATGGTCGGCAGCATGAGGAAGTAACGCCAAAGGCCAGGCGCTGTGATAGCGCCTGGCAATGCGGCTCACCCCTTCAGCAATGAAACCAACGCCCACGGATCCGCACGCTGGGTATAATCCGGGTTAACTTCTGCATAAATGATGTCGCCGCCAGGCGCGATAACGAAGCGGGCAGGCATCGGCAATGTCCAACCACTTTCGTCGTTAAGCTTGGTCAGGTCGATACCCAAGCTGTTGATGTACAGCTCGACAAGTTCATCCGCCAACGCGAAACGTAAACCAAACTGTGCTGCCAGGCTATTGTCGCTATCCGTCAGTAAAGGAAACGTTAAGCCATGCGCTTGCTGCATTTGCTGGCCGTTAACCGGCAATTGTGGCGAGATGGCCACCAGGTTGGCACGGTCATGCAACTCAGGCAGAACGGCCTGCAGTGCCTGGAGGTCCATATTGCAGTATGGGCACCATCCTCCCCGATAAAAACTGACGACCAGCGGCCCTTGTGCCAGCAATTGCTGGGAAGAGACTGGGTTACCCTGGGTATCCGGCAAAGTAAACTCAGGGGCGCGATCACCGACCGACAAGGCGTTGTTGGCCATTTCTGTACTGATAAGCTCGTCGATACCCTGACGCAAGAGTTCATGATCCGAGGGCGCAAGCTTGAAGGGCAGTTGGCCTGCTTCAAAAGCGGCCTTGAATGCGTCGAGCTGATCCTGAAGTTTCATGTTGTTCCTTAAGATAACGAATGGACAGCAACCAGTTTGCCTATTGTCGTTGTATGGGGGTAGAGTGCAGTGATCACTAATGGTTATTCCAACGGGGAATGGCAGAATGGACAAGCTAGGCGACTACGCCACCTATATCAGCGTGTTTGAGGCGGGATCGTTTTCCGTTGCGGCCCGGCGTCTTAACGTTGGTCAACCGGCGGTATCCAAGGCGATTGTCCGGTTGGAACAACAGCTGAATACGCGCTTGCTTCTCCGCTCCACTCACGGTTTACGGCCAACGGAAGCTGGGCAACAGCTCTATCTGCGGGCCAAACACATCTTGCATGAAGTCGCAGAAACCGAATCGGCCGTGTCAGGCGTGGCCGAGGTGTTGACCGGTCGGCTGCGGGTCGCTTCGTCTGCGGTGTTTTCCCGCCTGATTGAACTGCCGGACTTGAGCCGGTTTCTACACGACAACCCTGAGTTGGCAATGGATCTGCTGCTTGATGAGGGAGAGTTGGGGTTGATCGCTGAGGGGATCGATATCGCTTTGCGTATTGGTGATTTAGCTGACTCTGCTTTTACCGCCCGCAAATTGGGCTCAGCAACCCAACGAGTCATTGGGGCCCCGGCGTATTTTGCCAGAGCAGGGATGCCCCAAATGCCCCGGGAGTTGCTACAGCATGATATGGTGATCCATCACCGCGCTGGTGGCGCTGAGGAGTGGCTGTTCACCCATGAGCGACAGCAGCAACAGGTCCGATTGCAGGGCCGGGTGCGCGTGAGTGCTACCGAATGCTTACGTGAAATGGTGGTGGCTGGTTTTGGTGCGACGGTAGCCTGTGAAGGGCTGTTTCGTAGTGAATTACGTGAGGGCAAGGTGGTTGCCGTCTTGCCGCAATGGCAGTTACCACCGTTGGCGCTGTGGGCGGTGTTTCCCAGTGGGCACTTCATCTCGGCCAAGGCCCGTGCCTTTGCCGACTTTATTCAACAACTGCTGCAACGGGAGTAACCCATGTCCCGCACTCAACGCCTGCTCGATCTGATGCAGATCCTGCGCCGCCATCGTTACCCGGTCGCCGGGCATTCCCTGGCCGAAGAACTGGGGATCAGCATGCGCACGTTATACCGTGATATCGCCACCTTGCAGCAGCAGGGGGCGGATATTGTTGGTGAAGTGGGGATCGGTTATGTATTACGGCCGGGATTTATGCTGCCGCCGTTGATGTTCTCGCAAACTGAGATCGAGGCGCTGGTTCTGGGTATGCGCTGGGTGGAACGCCGGGGTGACAGCCAACTTGCCGGGGCGGCAACCAATGCGTTGGCAAAAATTGCCGCCGTGTTGCCTGCGGAACTGCGCGAAGAGCTGGATGCCAATACGCTGCTGATCGGCCCGGTGCCTACTGCCTATGTGGCGGATGAGACCCTGGTGACGATCCGTGAAGCCATCCGTTTAGAGCGTAAAATCAAGGTGGAGTATCGGGATTATGCCGGTAATGGCAGCGAGCGTATCCTGTGGCCGTTTGCCATGGGCTACTTTGAACAGGTGCAGATCCTGATGGCCTGGTGCGAATTGCGTGGCTCGATACGCCATTTCCGCCTTGACCGTATTGGCCGCTTAACGCTGTTGGAGCTACGTTACCCGCGTGGCCGCCGGGCATTGATGAAGCTGTGGCGGGAAAGTGAGGGCATTGCCCAATGACCCTACTGCCATAAACTGACAGTAGGGTGCACTAGAGTGACGCTATCAGGAGCCAGCCGGTTCCCATCCAGAGGATAACGTAATGACTACCCCAAGCATGACCATGATTTATGTCGATAGCCCAGAAAAAAGCGCCGAATTTTATCGCCAGCTGTTGGGAGTTGAACCTGTCGAGCAGTCTTCCACCTTTGCCTTATTTATCTTGAATAACGGCTTCAAGCTGGGCATGTGGTCAAAACATACCGTAGAGCCTGCACCGGCGGCGACCGGTGGCGGCACAGAGATCTGTTTTATGTGCGAACAACCGCAACAGGTCGATGCGCTCTATCAACAGTGGCGGGATAAAGGATTGACTATCGTGCAATCTCCGGTCGAACTGGACTTCGGCTACACCTTTGTTGCCACCGATCCCGATGGTCATCGGCTGCGTGTTTACAAGCTTAACGACGAGTAATTGCTTTCACTGCTCGATTTGACGTGCAGGGGTACACATGCTGTGCCCGTTCAACCAAATACCCTGATAAACCGATTTACGTCCGTTAATTATCCCTCAATATCGGTATACAGATGCAGGCGTTTCACCAGCAGGCGCAGGGGTTTAGCCTCCGGCTTATATTTGTGTTTTACCGCCGCCACGTCGTAATTGAGCAGTTCACCGATCTTTGGCACCTGTGCACCCATCTCTGGTTGGCACAAGGCAATCAGCGGTAGCGGGCAGGGGTGTTGCACCTGCTTTTGCTGCGGTTGATACCATACGCGCGCTATGGGTTGCACTTTCACTGGCCGTTTTATTTTTAGCGTCGCGTTCTGCGGCAGGCGGCTGACGTCATCTATTTCACGGCTGACCAGTTCCGCCCACTGTTCGCGGTTGAAGGGCGGAACGGCGCGCCCGGCTTTCAGGCTTTTCTCCAACTGCACCAGGATATCATCGCGCTTCACCTTCTTGATGATGTGCTTGTTGGCCCAGCCAAAACGCACCGAGTCCGGGTTGGTGAGCAGGGTGATGGAGCGATAGGCGCTGAGGGTGATCAAACCGTGCAGGTGGGTATGCACAAACTCAAAACGTTGCTCAGGTGCCAGGCCAGATTCTACGGTAATGATCTGTTCCAGCTCCGCCTTCAGCCGGTTGATCAGAGCGATCTGCTGTTGTAGCGCCAGATACTCGGCTCGTTCGGTCTCAAGACAAATGACACCGGGCAATCTTACCGCCGCCTTGCTGCTGATATGCTGGCGGTTGTGGTGGATAAACAGCCGTTGGTAGTGTTCCAGGGCAAGGTCACGGGCAGCCTGGCCCACATGCTGCTGCACGCTGATCTGTTCGATGGCGCTATGCTCCTTACCTTTCTCAATTTCTGGCAGGCTGAATACCCTTGCTGCCAGCAATCGCAACGGCTGGATTTGCTGGTGGAGTTGCGCCAGCGCCTGTTCCAGCTCGCTAAAACGCGCATTCATTCTGCCGATCAGGCTGTACTTATCCATCATCACCTCGCATTTTAGTTACAACATACATTGTAGGGAAGTATAACCAGGGTGGCAACTTCAGCCTAAGAGTAGGGGCCGCTTAGGAGCGGAAAATATCCCCCACTTAATCCGGCTGGCATGAGGAGGCGAGGAGCACGAAACTAATCCAGCATGAACCGTGCTCCATCGATGCGCCCTGATCACGGTATTGCTTTACTGTCAAAAATGCGCCTCCACACCCAGCTTAGCGTGTTGAAGAACTTAGCAGATGTGGATACTTGGGTAATTTCGGGGGTGACGGACCAAACGCCGTGTTCATCTTTGCCAGCAATGTCATAACGGAAAAGATAGTCGGGTTCTAATCCCATGCGTAGATCGGCAAGGATCAGACGAAGCTCACCATCGTTTCGTTGTTGCGTATGGGCAGCGAGAAATCCATGTGTGAACCACCGCAGACGTTCCAACTGCGGCTCGGATATCAACTGCTCCAGTATAACGTTGTCGCTTGGGTAAAAAGTAAATGGCATTGTCTCTCGATCTGCAACAAGGGACCGGTCACCGATCCAGTAACCTTTTGGCTCCATCACGATCACTCGCCATGCCAGGGTGTTGAACGGCAGGGGGGTTGAAAAACGAGGTGCGTTCTGTAAGTTCAGGACTGCCAGGCTTTTCGATGCCGTTCTGTCGATCAGTGCTTTGGCGCCGACACTCCACGCTAGGTAAACCGAGCTTACCAGCAAGCCAGCTACCAGCCAGTTGCGTGCCGCCCTGTCTCGGCCTGGCTCATTCGTTTGCTGCGAGGATTGGGAGGTTAGCCGCCAGGCAGCAATAACCCCTGTCAACAAGGGTACGGTGTACAACGGATCAATGATGAAGATTGTCGCCCACATCACTGGCGGGGTATTCATGGGCCAGAACAACTGGGTACCGTAGACGGTAAAAGCGTCCAGCAGAGGATGCGTTATCAAGGCAAGCCAGATCGCCAATAGCCACCGCAGCGGGGAGCTTTGCACTAGGCTGCTGCGGGATTTAAGCACTAACCAGAGCAATATTCCCAACACCGTTAACAGCAAAAGTGAATGCGATGGCCCCCGGTGCCAGGTCACTTCTGTAACAACATCGCGGCTGAAAAATTTAAACCAAACCACGTCCAGATCGGGCAAAGTCCCGAGTATACCGCCAGCCAGTATCGCCATGCGCCGATGGCGTGGAGGGACGACAAGTGCAGCAACGCTGCTGCCAAGAACAATTTGTGTTAATGAGTCCATGGTAGGCTCCAACGGTCTGTTTTATCGATCTGTTGGGCAAGCTGTGCCTTTATCCACCGGTCATGCAGCCATTGTTCCGATTTACGGCGAGCAAGTAGCGTTGCCCATTGCAAATCTCGTTCGAACAACATGGGTTTCTCATCGCTGCCGACTATGACCCAGAACCAACTCCCATCAGCAAGATTACGCGCCTTGAACTTTACACCGCTGATCTGAACGGTCTCACTACGGTCAGCGTGTGTAATACGCACCGGTTCACTGTGGGGAGCGACAGAAGCCACCTTCATGTTGACCAGCAAATCGGGCGCAGCCCTGCGCAGGAATTCTGTTGCAATCTGCTCAGAGCGCTCTCGGGATGGTAAAGGTTTTCCTGCCAGCTCTAGCGAGATGTTAGCAAAACCTTTGAGTGTTCCATCGGAGGCGATCACAGTACTAAAGTGTTCACCCTCCAGGGCGGCATTCCGACCGTCACGCCTCTCGTAGCGGCTAAGCACTACGACCTTACCATCCAGAGTAACTGAACGCTGACTGGCGAGATGATGAGTATCAGGGATGCTGGCTGAGTCATGATCAACTGCGGCAGTAGCTGCCTGCAAGCCGAAAGCAAAAAAACCAGCAGTAAGCCCAATACCGATGTGGAGCACCAGGACAAAGCGGTAGAGGTTCCACCAGACAGAGAGGACTGAAGTGAGCGAAGAACGTTTAGCGTTCATGATTTCCTCGGGGATGAGGTAAGTGATGCGCTTTTCATCACGCAGATACTGGCCAGTAAAAGCACCACCGTCAGCCCCGCAAGGAGCGGGACGAAATCGGGTACCCATGACACGATAAGCGGGCCAATACTGGCACCGATGAACAAGACAAAGCCATTCAGTGCCATGCCAGCTGCGCGGTCAGGTGCGGCCAGATCGCCAAATCGGCTAATCATTGCCGGGACAGCCAAAGCGACACCGGTAACGAAGAGCAGGCTCCCGATGCCAATACCTATTATCGTCTGCGACAGAATCGCCTCCAGGGTGAGGCCGACGGCCGCAACCAGGTAACCCACACTTGCGACGCCCGGCATCCCGAATCTGTTTGCAAGCGGCCCAACCAGCAAGGCCATGAACATACCTGGCAATCCAGACAGGCGAAGTGCAATGACCAGGTCAGGATCCAGGTTCAACCCAGCCAAATGCGGCCCCAACAGTGTATACATCGCAACAAAAGACAGGAGAAGTGTGATATGCGCGCATGAAAGCAGCACAATGGCAGGCCGCATGGCAATCTTGCCTAGCGCGATGAAACGATGGCCCAGGTGGCCATCAACGGCAGTGCGGACGGGTTCCTGGATCAGTAGCACAATGAATGGGAACACGGCCATCAGGCCAGTTCCCGTGGCTATAAATACCCAGATCCAACCCCACTGTAGTGCCACCCAAGCCGCGAACACTTGCCCTAGGATACCCGCCACGAGAAAAGACGTAGACATGGCCCCGATGGCAATTGCCCGATGGCGTGGCAATACCGCTTCGGAAAGATAGGCCAGTGCCGCAGGGGCGAAACTGGATGCAGCGAGCCCCTGCAACATCCTTAGCCCTGCCAGCCAAGGCAATGAAGGCGCAAAAACGCAGGCGAGTGTGGCAACCGACAGAACACTCAGCCCGACCAGCATGATTAGCCGACGACCATACTGATCGGATAACGGCCCCCAGAACAGGAATCCTCCAGCATAGGCAAGGCTGAAACAACTGGCTAGCGCGAACGTGACTGAGCCTGGTGTTGCCGAACTGAAAGATTGACCGACAGGTGTGAGTAGAGGGATTGCCAGATAAAGCTGGGTCAGCACCAACAACGCCACTACGACCAGTAACGTCACTTCACGTCCACTCGCACTATGAGCTGGGTTTTGGTGGGTGTGATTGCTGGCGGGGTTAGCCGCCAGATCTAGAGTGTTGTTGTAATCAGCCATAGAATCCTGTTTCCGATACCGGAACGGCTCCTCCAACCATAACGGAGTGCACCTGACGTGATGCGTGTAATTCCCAGAATTGTTCAGCGATGTCTGCCGGTGCGACGGTATCACTTTTTCCAATCCCGCCTGGCGTTCCCTCAACGAAACCATTGACGACCACCTCACCGACATGAATTTCACGTGGTGCGAGGGTATGCGCCAGGATATGGGTGGCTTTACGTTGCGCTGCAACACTGATGGCCAGCGCAGCATAATTGACGGCGAATGCATTGATTTGCGGGTGATCCAGTGCCATGACGCCGCTGGTCACCAGTACTGTGCCTTTCGATACTGCAAGGTCTTCCTGGCTCTCCTGTACCGCAGCGATATAGCCAGCAACCCGGAGATCGAAACTCTTGCTCAGCTCCGTAGGAGAGGTGGATAGCAGGTCGCCTTCGATATCGAGAAAGACGTTCCAGTGCAGGATACCTATAGGGCCAAGTATCTCACGGACACCCTTGACGACATGCTGTATCGCCTTAACGTCGCTCAAATCGGCCGAGAAAGCTTGAACCTTGATACCTTCGGCCGTCAGCTCTGCTTCCGCTTTAGCAAGACGTTCAACATTGCGTGCAATCAGGGCAACAGGATGACCTGCCTTGCCAAAGCGGCGGGCAACTGCGTGGGAGATACCCGGGCCATATCCACAGATAAGAATGGTGTTCTTCATAGTTCATACTCCAGTTAACAGGTAAAATTACAACTCCAACGTTTTAGTTGGAAATTACTATAGTATGATTACGCGACAACCACAACCGATAATTAAGAGAGTAAAAAATGGCCTGGGATACTGAAGGGACGAAACGTAAAATTCTGCAAGCAGCGATGGCTGAATTTGCCCAGTTTGGCCCGAATGGCACCACCCACGAACGGATCGCCAGGCAGGCTGGAGTAAATAAAGAACGTGTTTACAATTACTTTGGCGACAAGCCAGCGTTATTCGCAGCCGTGTTACGCAATGAACTAGCCAAGGTGGCATTGGCTGTGCCTGTACAATCTTTTGCTGTCGAAGATATTGGCGATTACGCGGGGCGTGCGTATGACTATCACCTCGAAAACCCTGAGCTTAGCAGGCTTATGCGCTGGGAAGGGCTTGCTTACGACGGAGAGGTGCCAGACGAAGAACTGCGACGTGAATATTATGGGTATAAGGTTCAGGCAGTGACCGATGGGCAGCACCAGGGAGTTGTTACCCAGGCCCTTGACGCCGATCACCTGGCTTTTCTGATATTGGCTCTGGCCGGATGGTGGTCTGCAGTGCCACAGGTCGCGCGTATGTTAACGGGGCCAGACAGCGCTGAAGAACATGCCAGACGGAGAGCTTCTGTCGTCGAGGCTGCCCGGCGCCTGGCGACAGCCCCATAAAATGCATGTTGGAAAAAGCACGGGTAAAACCAATTAAGCAAAATCATGACAGTAGCGTTTCTCAGTCATAATAAGCGCCGAAGGGGCGCAGCATGTGCGCCCCTTGGTTTTCCCTGAGCGGGATATTAAATACGCGCCGCTTCCGGCAATTTCTTCAGGTAATGGCCAACCAGCAGGGCCAGCAACAGCATCACGCTGATGAAGGCAACTACGCCGCTCCAGCCAAAGTTATGCCAGAACACCCCGCCCAACGTCCCGGCAACGCTGGAACCAACGTAATAACAGAACAGATAGAGCGAAGAAGCCTGGCCTTTGGCGCGGCGTGCGCGGCGGCCAATCCAACTACTGGCAACCGAGTGGGCGGCAAAGAAACCGGCGGTGAACAGCATCATGCCAATAAAGATCACTGTGACAGGGGCCAGGGCGGTGATCAGTATCCCGATCAGCATAATGATAATGGACGCCAGCAGCACCGGACCGCGACCAAATTTGGAGGTCAGGGCACCCGCTTTGGGTGAACTGTATGAACCGGTGAGATACACCACTGACAACAGGCCCACAATGGCCTGGCTAAGATGATAAGGATCGCTCAGCAGGCGGTAGCCAATGTAGTTGAACATCGTCACAAAGCTGCCCATCAGCAGGAAACCTTCGGCAAACAGCAGCGGCAGCCCTTTGTCGTGCCAATGCAGCTTAAAGTTAATCAGCAACGTTTTTGGCCGCAATGAACTGGCGCGGAAGTGCTTGGACGCGGGCAGAATGCGCCAGAACATGCAAGCCGCCGCCAGGGCGAACACCCCAATCACCGCCAGCGAGATCCGCCAGGAGAAGAAATCGGTGAGCACCCCGGTCACCAGGCGCCCACTCATCCCACCGATCGAGTTGCCGCTGATATAGAGGCCCATAGAAAACGCCACGAAGCTCGGGTGGATCTCTTCACTCAGGTAGGTCATACCGACTGCCGCAACCCCGCTCAGCGAAAGCCCAATCAGCGCCCGCATCAGCAAGATGCCGTGCCAACTGGTCATGAATGCACAGATTAGCGTACAGATCGCCGCCAACAGCAGGGCTACTACCATCACCGACTTGCGGCCGATAGCATCTGACAGCGGGCCGGTAAACATCAGGCCGATGGCCAACATCCCAGTGGAGAAGGAGAGAGAAAGGCTGCTCTCCGCTGGGGAGATGCCAAAATCTTGCGAAAGCACCGGCAAGATCGGTTGCACACAGTACAGCAACGCAAAGGTAGCCAGCCCGGCAGAGAACAGCGCCAGGGTCACGCGCATAAACTGCGGTGTACCGCGTTCGATGTAGGGGAGTTTATTCAGCGTGGTGCGTTTGGTTGTTGGGGCACTGTCAGGGGCAGGCAGCGTTTTTGGCATACTGGCCGCAGAACGCGAAGCGGTTGTCACAGCGGTTCCTTACCGGGTTCGGGAGATGAAAAATACGTCTTGAGTCACAAAATCATAGGGAGCGGCCAGTTTTTTGTCTAATATATTAATCATCCTAATTAAGACGTTTAAAGTATGAATATCGAGCTCAGACATTTACGATACTTTGTGGCCGTCGCCGAAGAGCTGCATTTTGGTCGAGCGGCGGAGCGGTTACGGATTTCCCAGCCGCCCCTTAGCCAACAGATCCAGGCACTGGAGGATATGGTGGGTGCGCGTTTGCTGGCGCGCAATAACCGTAACGTCAGCCTGACCCAGGCGGGGGAGATGTTCTTGAAAGAAGCCTATCAGGTGCTTGCCCAGGTCAACCGGGCAGCAGAGAAGGCGGCGCGCCTGGAGCGTGGCGAATTGGGTGAACTGACGATTGGTTTTACCTCTTCGGCGCCGTTTATCAGCGTGGTTTCCCGTAGCTTGCGAGCCTTTCGCCAGTTATCACCGGATGTGCATATCAAAATGCGTGAGGTGAACACCAAGCAGCAGCTTGAGCCGCTGCTCAACGGAGAACTGGATCTGGGCGTGATGCGCAATACCCGACTGCCGGATGCGCTGCAGCATCAGTTGTTATTACGCGAACCCTTGCTTGCCGTGGTGCCAAATGGCCACCCGTTAACCCTAAAGGCACCCGGCACGCTGCGTTTCAGTGATTTGGCCCAGGAACCTTTCGTGTTCTTTTCCCGCGAAGTGGGCACCGCGCTGTACGACGAAATTCTGGCTTTACTGGCCAATGCTGGTATCGCCCCTTACATCACGCAAGAAGTGGGGGAAGCGATGACTATTATCGGTCTGGTCGCTGCCGGGTTAGGGATTTCCATTTTGCCGATGTCATTTGGCAGAGTGAAGATCGATGGGGTGACCTATCTCCCGTTGGCCGAGCCGGAGGCGATGACCGAGGTCTGGTTGGTGCACCATCGTAGCAGGCCGTTAACGGCAGCGGCCAAGGCGTTAATGGCGCTGATGCTCGAGCCCAAAGCTGTGTAAATAAGAGGCGTTTTTGGCGGAAAACTCGGTGAATTTGTGCTGTTAATCACATAACGAATCAAATAGTTGACGCTGTATTCCAAAAGCCCCACCATAGCCTCTAATCTTTATTTAGAAGCGCGAAAAATAGCAGGAGCGGGTGTGTGATTGCTGATGGGCAGCCTGGGCATATTGATCAGATCAAGCAAACCAATGCAGGGGCAGTTTACCGGCTGATAGATCGGCTGGGGCCGATTTCGCGCATCGAATTATCCAAGCGGGCACAGCTGGCACCTGCCAGTATCACCAAGATAGTGCGTGAGCTGCTCGAAGCGCATCTGGTTAAAGAAACCGAATATCAGGAAGTGGGCAGCCGTGGCCGACCGGCCGTTGGCCTGGTGCTGGACACCGAAGCCTGGCATTACCTCTCTGCACGCATCAGCCGTGGCACCATTACCCTGGCGCTGCGCGATCTCAGTAGCAAGATGGTGGTTGAAGAACTGCTGCCGTTAAAAGCCGAACATGCTGAGCCTTTATTACAGCGCATCGTCAGCGAAGTAGAGCAGTTCTTTATCCGCCACCAAAGCAAACTGGAACGTTTAACCGCCATCGCTATTACGCTGCCCGGCATGATTGATACCGCCGCGGGTATTGTTCACCGCATGCCGTTTTATGACGTCAACGAAATGGCGTTGGGGCCAGCGCTAGAGGCACTGACTGGCCTGCCGGTTTATGTTCAACATGATATCTGCGCCTGGACGATGGCAGAGGCGCTGTATGGCGCATCCCGTGGCAGCCACAACGTCATTCAGGTTGTCATTGATCATAACGTCGGCGCAGGGGTGATCACTAACGGACGCGTACTGCATGCGGGCAGCAGCAGCGTGGTGGAGATTGGTCACACACAGGTCGATCCTTACGGTAAGCGCTGCTATTGCGGCAACCACGGTTGCCTGGAAACGGTCGCCAGCATTGAAAACATGCTGGAAATTGCCCAGCAACGTTTGGGAGGTTCGATGTCTTCCATGCTGCATGGCGCGCCATTGACCGTGGAATCACTGTGCGATGCGGCTTTGGCTGGCGATCAGTTAGCCAAAGATATTATTCTTGGCGTCGGGCACAGCGTCGGGCGCATCGTGGCGATCATGGTCAACCTGTTCAACCCGGAAAAAATCCTGGTGGGTTCACCGTTGAACCGTGCCGCAGAAATCCTGCATCCGGCGATTGCTTCCTGCATTCGTCAGCAATCCTTGCCTGCGTACAGCGAGCATGTCCAAGTTGAGTCCACCCAGTTCTTCAACCAAGGCACCATGCCGGGAGCCGCACTGGTGAAAGAAGCCATGTATAACGGTTCATTGTTGGTGAAGTTGCTACAAGGTTGATTTAGCGGTCGTCTTTCACGCTACGGCGTTAATTGCCTGGGATTGGATCCAAAAGCTACACTTCCAGCGTCTCCTTGGCGGGGGTGCGTTTTTGGCCGATCCTAAGAGCTTCAAGGACCAACGAGAATGCAGGAGAAGGCTGTTTGCGACTGGGATAATACAGGTAGTAGCCAGGGAAGGGTTTGCACCATTGCTCCAGCACACGAACCAGATTACCTTCTTTAATATGTGCTCCAAATTCTTCTTCTGGCAAAAAAGCAATCCCGTGTCCTGCGAGCGCCGCAGCAAAAATATGTTCAGAGGTATTGAAAATGAGCTGTCCGCTGACGCGGACATTAAGATCCCCCTCATCTTGATCAAAATCCCAGATATATAACCCTCCAGACCTGACCATACGTTGATTGATGCACCTGTGTTGCGTTAACTCATGAGGGGTGTTGGGGACAGGATAACGTGAAAAATAGCCCGGAGATGCCACTGCGGCCATACGTAATTTGGGCCCGATGGGGACCGCTATCATGTCTTTATCAATGGTGTCACCCAGTCGAACTCCGGCATCAAAACGATCTGCCACGATATCGCGAAAACCATGGTTCGCGTCGAACTCGATATTAATATCCGGGTACTCATGCAACAGCGGGGTCAGCTTTGGCAGCAGGGTACTGTGTAAAAAATTTGGCCCGCAGGTGATACGGACCGTACCTGCAGGCTTATCGCGCAGCTCGGTCAGCATATCCAGTTCGGCTTCAATCTCATCGATGCGATTACCAATAGCCAGTAGCAACCGCTCTCCGGCGGAAGTCGGCGATACGCTACGGGTGGTGCGCGTCAGCAGGCGAATTTGCATACGACCTTCAAGTGCAGAAAGCGCCTGGCTGAGTGCAGGCTGCGTGACGCCCAACTTTGCCGCGGCACGGGTAAAGCTGCTTTCACGTGCGACCGTGACAAAATAGAGCAGGTCGTTCAGGTTGCGTTTCATCAGGTATGGCCCGTGTTATTAATAAGCTACAGTTATAAACCTATTAAGTATTCATTAGCTAGTAATGATGCACCCTGAGTGTAAAATTTCCAGCAAGAGATTATTAAGCGATGGCAGATAAACGCTGTTGCTCTTTTCATTTTTACTTTCCTGACGTTATTCCTACGAATAGCGTTCGGCCGCGGTTTACCTGAAAACTGCCGGGGATTATTCGGGAGCAGCAATTTATGCCCATATTGTCGAACGACCTCTCTCCTCATAAAGAACGCGCGTACTGGAGCGGAGTATTCGCCATGACGTTGTGCGTCTTTGCGCTCATTGCCTCGGAATTTATGCCTGTCAGCCTGTTGACGCCCATATCGGGAGATCTAGGCGTCAGTGAAGGGCTGGTTGGGCAGGGGATCGCTATTTCCGGCGTATTTGCGGTACTGACGAGCCTCTCCATTTCCACATTGGCCGGAGGTCTCGATCGCAAGACATTATTGTTGAGTATGACTGCGTTGATGGCGCTCTCCGGAGCCATTCTCGCGTTAGCACCCAGTTACCTGATTTACATGGTTGGCCGTGCCCTGATTGGTATTGCTATTGGTGGGTTCTGGTCCTTATCAGCCGCTACTGCTCTTCGCCTGGTTCCGCAACACAAGGTTCCAAGTGCGCTGGCCATTTTTAACGGTGGTAACGCGTTGGCAACCGTTATAGCTGCACCACTTGGCAGTTATCTGGGCTCGGTCATCGGTTGGCGAGGTGCATTCTTTTGCCTTGTTCCGGTTGGAGTGATTGTTTTTATCTGGCAGTGGTTCAGCCTGCCTGCAATGACGGCTGATAAAAGCGATAAGCCTACCGGTACTGTTTTTCGTCTTTTGGCTAACCCGCTTGTGGCGATGGGGCTTGCGGCCTGCGGATTATTCTTTATGGGCCAATTTGCTTTGTTTACTTATCTACGTCCGTTCCTTGAGAGGGTAACGCAGGTAGATATCACCACGTTGTCGCTTATTTTACTGACAATCGGAGTTGCTGGCTTTATGGGAACCCTGGTGATTAGCGCATTTTTGGCATCAGGTTTTTACCCCACACTCATTGCCATCCCTTTGCTGATGGCCGCTATTGCCGGAGCACTGATCGCTTTTGGTCAGAGTGTTTGGATCGTGGCAACACTACTTGGTTTATGGGGCTTAATCGCCACAGCTGCACCTACCGGTTGGTGGACGTGGATCGCCAGAACACTGCCGGAGGATGCGGAAGCTGGCGGTGGCCTGATGGTTGCCATAGTGCAACTGTCCATCGCATTAGGCTCCACAATCGGCGGGTTAGCATTTGACCATAGCGGTTATCAAAGCACCTTCACCATCAGCGGCATTTTGTTAGTGATAGCCGCCGCCCTGGCGCTATTGACGTCACGTAAAGATATCCACCAAACCCAATGAGGAATTCTCTGATGAGAAAATTTACCATGCTGTTAGGGCTGTTAATCAGTTCGTTTGCGGCAGTTGGAGCCGATATGTCTAACGGAGCCGATAACTTTTACAAAAGCGATGAGGTCACCCAGCAAAAGGTGGCCTTTAAAAACCAGTATCAGATGAATGTGGTCGGTAATCTGTTTATGCCGAAAGGCATGGATCAGAATGCTCAACACCCGGCGATTGTCATTGGCCATCCTCAAATAATGTCCAAAGCCGCATTCTGACGGGTGTGGCTAATCCTTTCTGGATCCATCGTATGAAATATCAGAGCACTTTAGTACCGGGTCTGCTGCTGGCTTGTACTTTGGCAGCTCATGCCGACATGATCATTAACCCGCCCCTTAAGGAGAGCCCGATGACGGTTAAAATGAATATTGATGACCAACAATTTGAGGTCAAACTTCACGACAATCCAGCGGCTAAAGCATTTGTTAATACTTTACCATTGCAACTTGGCATGGAAGAGTTGAATGGTAATGAGATATTTGCCGACCTTCCTTATAAGTTGCCTTCAAGTCCTGTATGGCCTGGGACCATTCAGGCAGGCGATCTCATGTTGTACGGCACGCAAACGTTGGTGTTGTTCTATACATCATTTGAATCCTCCTACCGCTATACCCCCATCGGGAAAGTTATTCATCCAGAAAATCTCCCCACTGTGGTGGACAAAAAGACAATAGGGGTTAGGTTCAACGACCATTAAAACAACGGTAGTGAGATCCCCGGTGCATGCCGATACGGGGCACTCGGCGCCACAAAAACCTGGGTACGTTTTCGTTCCATTGGCCTTGATGCCCCTTATCAGAGTTTCTTATTATTTACCGCCAAAAGATTGAGCTACCTCAAGCCCCCGTTGAGTTGCATCCCCTAGACTTTTGCCGTAGGACGACTCTCGCCGTGATTTACGGCGATTTTTTAGGTTAACGAGGCATTTCAAGGCAATCTATTCATGTTAAAGCGTTTATTTGTTACAGGCACGGATACCGACGTAGGTAAGACTGTGGTTTCCCGCGGTTTATTGCAGGCTTTCGCTGCACAAGGTCGCTCAGTGGCGGGTTATAAGCCCATTGCGGCACGCTGCCAGGAAACCAGTGAAGGCATCCGCAATCGAGACGCTTTAGTTTTACAGGCCTCTTCCTCACTGCCGCTGTCCTATGACGAAATCAATCCGATCACCTGTCTGGATGAGGTTTTTCATGCCCATGCAACCCAGGATATTGATTACGGCCTGATGAGCCGTGGTTTGCACCATCTTGCCGCCAAGGCCGATACGGTAGTGGTTGAGGGCAGCGGCGGCTGGCGGGTATTGATGAACGATCTCCGTCCTTATGCCGAGTGGGTGGTACAGGAACAACTGCCGGTTATCCTGGTGGTCGGGATCAAACTGGGCTGTGTCAGCCATGCACTATTGACCGCACAGGCAATTATTAACGATGGCTTACCATTGCTGGGCTGGGTGGCTAATCGTATCAACCCTGGTTTAGCGCACTATGCAGAAACTATCGATGCGATGCAGCAGCGTATTCCGGCTCCGTTGCTGGGTGAGATCCCTTATCTGCCACGCGCGGAACAACGTGAGCTGGCACAATATTTGGACGTTTCGCAGCTGGTTGACCGCTACGCGTTGTGATAAACCGACTGTGGGCGTAGCCCGCGAGCAATGGTAGTGGCGATAACGCAAGCCAACAGAATGCCTGGCAGCAGGGTATATTCCCCGGTCATCTCAAACACCATTAATGCCGCCATAATTGGCGCATGAGTGGTGGCAGCCAGCAATGTCGCCATACCGGTCAGTGCCAGCAAAATGGGCACTGCGGTACCCAACTCTGGCCATAGGCCAAACATCTGGCCCACCACCGAGCCCAATGCGGCCCCCACGAACAATGTCGGCGTAAACACGCCACCAGGTGCACCTGATCCACTACTGGCCAACAGGGCTAACAGTTTGCAAATCAGGATCGCACTGACCAGCAGCATCCCCGGTGGTGCCGAGAGCAAAGATTGCACCACGCTATAGCCATTTCCCCAGACTTCGGGATACAACAAGGAAAGCAGCCCGACGATCAGCCCGCCAAGCGCCAGCTGTAATGGCGGTATGAGGTTAAGTGAGCGAAATGCCCGGCCGCTGGCCGCCATCGCCCACAGAAACAGCGGGCCACAAACGCCTGCCAGTATGCCCACCAAAGCCATTAACAGATACTGCACCGGCCAGGGCGCAGCAAGCGGCTCCACGATATAGAGCGGAGCCTGGCCACCGTTCAGCAGATTGGTCATCAGCAGCGCGCTCACGGCGGCAATCACTACTGGGCCAAGCGAGGCCAGCATCAACGAACCAAACAGGATTTCTGCGATAAACAGGCTACCCGCCAACGGGGCATGATAGGCGCTAGCCATCCCGGCTGCGGCAGCGCAAGCCACCCACAATTTCCATTCTTTTGCCGGGGTAAAGCGCTGGGCAAATACCGAACCCACCAACGCCCCCAGCAGGATCATCGCCCCCTCTCGGCCAATGGTGCTGCCGCTGGAAACCACCAACAGCGAGGCCAGGCATTTTATCAGGCTGGCGTTAACGGCCAATCGTCCGTCACCGGCTTCAATCGCTTCCATATAATCCGTTGGAGCGATGGGTTTTTGATGTTGGTACCGCTGGTAGATCCACAACAAAAAGCCGGCGGCCAATCCACCCAATGCAGGTGTCAACGCTCTCCGCCATCCGGGCAGTGCAGCGGCAGCGGCCACCAAACTGCCTTCCTCGTGATCCAGCAACAACCATTCAAGCCCGAACATGGCGCGGTGAAATAACCACACGGCCAGCGCAGCACAAATGCCGAGTAGGATGGCAATAAACAGATGGCGCAGCAGGGCGCGATAGTGGTGCAGAGGGACCAATTGATTCATGTGCTGGCAGATGATGAATAATAAGAGGTTCAGGTGGGCATTGTGCTTGTCTACCCACCTGAAAACCAGAGAATCTTTATCAGAACCCTGGCGTTGTGGCCAAAGTATTAACCTCCAGGAGGCGTGGCAGGCTGATATTTACCGCTCATACCTTCCAATAGCGCAACCAGATCCTTGATGTCGCTTTCTGGTAGGTCAACGCCGACCTGGTAGGTCAGCATATCCTTGACTGCCTGCTGCAGCGAAGCCACGTTGCCATCGTGGAAGTAAGGGGCGGTTTGGGCGATGTTACGTAACGTAGGGGTTTTGAAGCGGTGGCGATCGTTATCATTTTTAGTGACGTTGTAACGGCCA
The DNA here is from genome assembly GCF_001692375.1 of Serratia sp. 14-2641. Taxonomy (NCBI): domain Bacteria; kingdom Pseudomonadati; phylum Pseudomonadota; class Gammaproteobacteria; order Enterobacterales; family Yersiniaceae; genus Serratia; species Serratia sp. 14-2641. The sequence goes on from NZ_LXKR01000066.1 coordinate 366,077, forward strand.
AGATCCGCCTCCGTGGGGTTACCGCGAGCGGCAAAGTAATCCGCTTTCAGCCCCATCACCTCATAGGACTGGCCCCCAAGGTTGACCCCGGTGTGGCAGGTGCCACACTTGTTTTGCTGGAACAGTTGATAACCGTGTTTTTGCTGCGCCGTCAGAGCGTCATTATCGCCTTTCAGGTAACGGTCAAACGGGCTGTCTGGCGTGATCAGCGTCTTTTCGAACTCGGCAATGGCGTCGGTAATGTTATCGCCGGTGAAGCCGTTAGCATAGACGCGCCGGAAATCGGCCTTCAGCAAGGCGTCCTGATCCAGTTTAGCGATGATTTCATCCCAGGACTCAGAGGCCATCTCGATCGGGTTCATCGGCGGGCCACCGGCCTGGGCCTGTAAATCTGCTGCTCGGCCATCCCAGAACTGCGCCATATTGAAGGCCGCATTAAACACCGTCGGGGCGTTGATTGGCCCAACCTGATCGCCAACCCCCAATGATGAGACGCGGCCATCCACGCCACCTTCTCCCAGCTTATGGCAGTGGGCACATGAGATGCTGTTATCTTTAGACAGGCGCGGATCGTGGAACAGCCGGAAGCCCAGCGCCACTTTCTGCGGATCGGTAGGTAGCGAGGCTGGCAACGGCTGTAAAGCGGCACCGCGCAGTTCCGCTGGCGTATCCGGCAAAGTGTAGAACTGTTCGCGCTGTTGACGAACCCAGCTCAGTAGTTCATTGCGATCGCCGTCGCTGACGTTTCCGGCCCAGTGGACCATCTTGTACATTGGCGGTGGCATCTCCTGGTTTTGCAGCACGGCTTCCAGCTTGGCCAGATCGACTTCAGGTACCGCGGTTTTTTGTTGCAGAGCAGTGCGGGTAGCATCAAGGTTGAAATGCTGATTTCCACTGAGGATATCCTGCGCCATAATTTGTTTGGCGATCGGCAACTCGGCATAGAAGGGAAGCTTGGCCGAGTTGGAGTGGCAATAGTCGCAGCCATTGCGGGTTAACAGAGTATCGATTTGATTGCTGGCAACGACGGGGTTACGCTGTTGATCGTAATGGTAGACATAGCCGACGGTCCCCAAATAGCCGACGACGGCGGTAACGGCACATCCCAGAATAATTTTTTTAATCATGTTCTCGCTCCAATGAGTTGACTGCCAGATAACCCTACATATAAAGAGGTAATAAATTGGGCAATCGGATTGTCATGGCCAGGGGCGGTTGGCAACTTGATTAAAATCAATCACTATCATTGGCGTACGCTATCGTTCAGATAGGTTTTAACGATGAGGCAGGCGTGGCGAGGCTCACAGGCCATTTCTAAGAAATACCTTATTATTCAATTAGGTGACGATTTATAGGTGACACCGTCACAATTTGTTCGATTGGTGCGTTGTTGCGGGAATTTGGTGCACCACCTCCCCAGACAAACTACAGAATATCCCTTGGCTGTTATAATCCGGGGAAAATAAAAGACATAGGGACACATTTTAAACTGATGACCACTAACACTTCTGCGAGCACCGCCCAAGTAGCCCATCGGCCGTTGATTCTGATTGCCTGCATGCTGGCGATGTTCATGTCTGCCATTGAAGCGACCATTGTCGCTACCGCGATGCCGACGATTATTGGCGATCTGGGTGGTTTTTCGTTGCTGGGCTGGGTGTTTTCGGTCTATTTGCTGGCACAGGCCATTACCATCCCGATCTACGGGCGCCTGGCAGATTTATACGGCCGGAAACCGATCTTTTTCTTTGGCGCCACGCTGTTCCTGTTGGGGTCGGTCCTGTGCGGTTTCTCATCGAATATGTATTGGCTGATTGCCTTCCGCCTGCTGCAAGGGCTGGGCGCCGGGGCGATCATGCCGATCGCCACCACTGTGATCGGTGATATTTACAGCGCCACCGAACGGCCAAAAGTGATGGGGTATCTTTCTAGCGTCTGGGGTGTTTCGGCTATTCTTGGCCCGTTACTGGGTGCATTTATCGTGCAACACACGTCTTGGGCCCTGGTATTTTGGGTCAACCTGCCCATTGGCCTGCTGGCGATGTATTTCCTGGGGCGCTACCTGCCAGACCTCAAACAGGGGCGCAAACATGCGTTGGATCTGGCGGGAACGGCTTGGCTGACGATCTTTGTCGCTGCATTGCTGCTTTCACTCTTACAGGCGGAAATGCTGGGATGGTGGGTCATACCGTTGCTGGCGTTGGCGTTAGTGGCGCTCAACCTGTTAATTCGTCAGGAGCGCCGTGCTCCTGAACCGTTGTTCCCATTGGCCCTGTGGCAAAACCGCGTGATTGTGGCTGGCAATATTGGCGGCGTGGTGATCGGTGCTGCCATGATGGGCATCAGCGCCTTCCTGCCAACCTTTATTCAGGGCGTGAAGGGGGGAACTCCGCTGGAAGCCGGAACCACGTTGGCCTTGATGTCGATTGGCTGGCCGTTGGCCAGTATGCTGAGTGGGCGTTTGATGCTGCTGACGTCTTATCGCACCACAGCACTGCTTGGTGCGCTGCTGTTGGCGGCCGGGGGCTTTATCCTGCTGTTGTTACAGCCTTCAGGTGGTTTACTGTGGGGGCGGGTTGCGGCGTTCATCATCGGGGTCGGTATGGGGTTGTGCAACACCACCTTCCTGGTCTCAGTACAGAATGCAGCACATTACAGTATTCGCGGTATCGCCACCGCCTGCACGGTATTCACCAGGATGGTCGGTTCGGCCATCGGCACCGCCATTTTGGGGGCCACGTTGAATATCAACCTGCATTTGCGGCTGCCACACACGGTTGATCCGGTGCAGCAGTTGATGGAGCCAGAGGTTCGCAACACCATGCGGCCAGAGGCGCTGGCGGATCTCATTGGGCATGTTGCCGCCTCAATGCATTGGGTATTCCTGGTCTCGGCGTTGATATCGCTGTTTGCCTTGGGCGCGGCTATGCTGATCCCGGCGCGTCATCGGCCACAGGGCGAAGGTGAAGAGGTTAAACAGGCCTAACGAAGAAGAAGGGCGCAGTAACGAACTGCGCCCTGGAGCCGGTTACTGCGGGGCTTGGGTGTCTTGGCTGGTGCCAGTTTGCGCCGCATCGCCGCTTTCGTCGCCGTTAATCAGGCGGGTATAGACGATTTTCTGCGTGTCTTGGCCACAGTGGCCGACAACCTGTCCACCGGTAAGGTTCGCCTGATCGTTAGGCACGATCTCCAGCTTGAAGCCGGATTCCGGTACGCCGTTATTGACAATCTTCTGGGCAATATCCGCCTTTATGCTCTCACATGAGGCAAAAGCGGCCAGCGGCGCGGTGGCTAACAGCAGTACACCTACTACAAGCGCTTTTTTCATCATTGGATCCTTATTTGAGACGAATGTTCTTTGTCAGGATAGCAGCATCAGGTTGAATAGTTTACCCTTACTCGCTATTACTGCGTGACTGGACGGCCAGTGGTGCGATCCAGACACTTACGGGTTGACGATTCCCAATAGGCATTGACGTTGTAGCTGTTATCACAACGATCTTCGTCATCAATAGCACGGTCAACCTTGTCAAACTCCTTCTCGACACGGGTGTTAACCTTGCTGCGCAGCGATTTGGTTTCGTTCCACTGCTCTTTGCTTTGACGAGCCTGTTCGTTGCTCATGGCTGCGCCGCCGCTGCCGTCAACCGTGACGCAGGTGCTGCCCTGGGTGCAAGAGGCAGCGAAGGCAGGAGCTTGCCAGGCACCGGCCAGCAACAACATGGCAACCGGTAACATCAGGCGCGGAAGGGAAAGTAATTTCATCGTTTCATCCTTATCAGTGAGTGTTGCATCCACCAGCAACACTGGCTATAGCATGGGTTAAATATATCACCGTGCTGTAATATTGCACCAGCGCATCGCCTTGTTCGTTTAATTTACTGAGAGAAAGAGCGGTAATGTTAAAAACCACTTTATTGTTTTTTGCCACAGCGTTGGCCGAAATTATTGGCTGTTTCTTGCCTTATCTGTGGCTAAAGAAAAACGCCAGCGCCTGGCTGTTGCTGCCTGCGGCCCTCAGCCTGATGCTGTTTGTCTGGTTGTTGACGCTGCATCCTGCTGCCAGTGGGCGAGTCTATGCTGCCTATGGTGGAGTCTATGTGGCAACGGCGCTGCTTTGGCTGCGAGTAGTAGATGGCGTGAAGTTGTCGACCATGGATTGGTTGGGGGCCGGAGTGGCACTGCTGGGGATGCTGATTATCGTTTCTGGCTGGCGTACTGCGTGAGCCAAAATGGCAGGGCTGGTGCCCTGCCACAGAGTAGGACTATTAACCGCGATGAATGCTCAGCCCGGCAAAGGACTGGCTGACCGGCATCATTTCCAAGGTATTGATATTGACGCGGGCAGGTAGCGTTGCCACCCAGAATACCGCTTCGGCAACATCATCCGGCGTCAGGGCATCTACCCCTTGATAGGTTTTATCTACCTTGCCGTCATCCCCTTTGAAACGCACGTTGGAGAACTCGGTGCCGCCAACCATACCTGGCTCAATATCGGTAACGCGTATATGGGTGCCGTGCAGATCTGCGCGTAGACCCAGGCTGAACTGTTTAACAAAGGCCTTGGTAGCGCCGTAAACGTTACCACCGGCATAAGGCCAGTTGGCGGCGGTGGAGCCGATGTTGATCACATGGCCAACGTTACGTTCTACCATGGCTGGCAGCAGCGCGCGGGTCATGTTGACCAACCCTTTGGTGTTGGTGTCGATCATGGTTTCCCAATCGTCCGCATTAGCCTTGTGCGCAGGCTCCAGGCCCAGCGCCAGACCAGCGTTATTCACCAGCACGTCGACGTTGCGCAGTGCAGCGGGTAACTCTTCGATGGCTTGCTGGATCGCCGCACGGTTGCGGACATCCAAACGCACGATATGCAGCGCCTCACCTAATTCTGCCTGCAGCGCCTCCAGGCGCTCCACACGACGGCCAGTGGCAATCACCTGATGGCCTTCACCGATAAACTTGCGGGCAATAGCTTCACCAAAACCGGAGGTAGCGCCCGTGACAAAAATAATCATGCTGCTGTTCCTTAACTGTTTTTAGCCTGCATCCACTCTAACGCGGTTGCATTAACCCTGCAATTTTAACCGGTGATGGCCGGCACGTGGTAAACCACACAGTCGTATTTGATATTCTCGCGGCGGCCTTGCACGGTGCCACCCAGCGATTCGGCAATGCGGCGGCTTGGTGTGTTCTGCTCGGCGACCGGGTAAATGAAATACGGCGGGTGGTAGCGCTCGCTGGCCCACTTCGCCATGGCATGGACGATTTCGCGGCCATAGCCGTTACCGTGCAGGCTCTCTTTCACCCAGATCCCGAGTTCCGGTTTTTGCTGGTGCAGATTATGCACGCCACCCATGCCAACGAACTGCTTGCTGTCACGCAGTCGTGCCACAAAGATGACTTCTTCACCTTCACGGATCAACGGTAGCCAGCCTTCCCAGACGTTGGCAAATGCCTCGGGAGACTCTTCTGGTTCAAAGGTCATAAAACGCGTTAGCGTAGGGGTGATCGCCTGGTAAACATCGTCGGCGTCTGCTGCGGTAAAGGGGGCAATCAACAACCGATCGGTATTCACACGGCACTGAGTAAGGTCACTGTGCATCATTATTATTACCTCGCTTTTCAGGCCTAAAACGGCAAAAATCCGCTCCCGTTAAAACGGGGCGGATCATCGATATTACGTTGATTAGCGGCAGATGCGACTTATTTTTTTACCAGGTGAGGGGCAAGGAGCAAAAGGTCGGCCGCAGAGAGACGATCCGGCGCGGTTGAGGCTTGGTGCCAGTAGGGATAAATCAGCGGCGGACGGCTCACTTCTTCCAAGCGCCGCAGCTCTTCTTCGTTGAGGATCAGGTTGGCCGCGTGCAGGTTATCTTTGAGCTGCTCTGCGTTGCGGGCACCGATGACCACCGAAGTGATCGTTGGGCGAGCCAACAGCCAGGCCAGCGCGATTTGTGCCGCAGAGATACCGCGGGAATGAGCGATATCCACCAGCACCTCAACAATATCAAACAGCGCGTCTTGATCACGCACCGGCGGCTCACCCCAGTTGGCCAGATGGCGCGTGCCTTCCGGTGTGGGTTGATTACGGCGGTATTTGCCCGAGAGCAGGCCACCGGCCAATGGGCTCCAGACCAACACTCCAAGCCCCTGATCCTGAGCAACAGGCAGCAGTTCATATTCCGCTTCGCGCGCCTGCAGGCTGTAATGGATCTGTTGGCTGACCGGGCGCACCAATCCCAACCGTTCCGCGCTGCCCAGGTGTTTCATCAGGTGCCAACCGGAGAAGTTGGACAAACCGGTGTAGCGCACCTTGCCGCTGCTCACCAGATCCTCAAGCGCCCGCAGCGTTTCCTCCACCGGTGTGATGCCGTCCCACTCGTGTAGCTGATAGAGATCGAGATAGTCGGTATTCAGGCGTTTCAGGCTGGCTTCGCAGGCGCGGATCAGGTGGTGGCGTGATAACCCGGCATCGTTCGGGCCACTGCCCATAGGGAAACGGGCCTTGCTGGCGACCAGCACTTCGTGGCGTTTACTGCCCAATGCCTGACCGAGGATTTCCTCCGATTGGCCTGCGGAATAGACGTCGGCGGTATCGAACAGGTTGATCCCCGCATCAATACACATGGCGATTTGATTGCGCGCTTCGTTAACGTCTGTCGCGCCGGTTTTGGCGAACTTGCCTTGTCCTCCAAAGGTCATGGTGCCTAAACTTAGAGCCGAAACTTTAAGGCCGGACCGGCCAAGTTGACGGTATTGCATCGTTTAACTCCTTACTTTGGTTGCCATAGATTTTTCAGACTTAGAGGCGCTTTTCCTCTGGCGGATTTCATTGCCCGCCTCTGCGCCCAGCGTAAAGCTATCTAACACCGCCACCAGGGCGATCACGCCAATCACAATAAAGGCCAGTTGGAAGTCGGCCAGCGGCACTACCCCCTGTTGCTGCGGCATCAGCATCTCCGCCAACCGCAGTGCCAGTGCGCCGATGGCGATCCCAAGGCCACTCCCCATCTGCTGGGCCATATTGAATAGCGTGTTGGCTCCGCTCATGCGGGGTTGCGGCACTTCGGAAAACGCCAGCGTATTCAGCGCGGTGAACTGCATTGAACGTGTCAAACCACTGACAAACAGCAGCGTCAAGATCAGCCAGATGGGGGTCTGCGGGGTTAGCAGCGCGCAGGCAAAAATGGTGGCGGCATTGAGTAAGCCGTTGACCACCAGCGTGGTACGAAAGCGGAACCGGTAGAGGATAGGTGAGGTGAATGGCTTCATCACCAGATTACCGGCAAACACCGCCAGCACCAGTAACCCCGCATCGAAGGCATTCAGTCCAAAGCCGATTTGGAACAGCAAGGGCAGCAGGAACGGCACGGCACCGATGGCGATGCGAAAGAGCGTGCCGCCTTTAATCGTGACGGCGTAACTTTTTATCCGCATCGCCCAGAGGTCCATTAAGGGATAGGCGTGGCGTTTGGCGTGACGTATCGCCAGGCTTCCCAGCGCCAGGCTAGCAGCCAGACATAACAGAGGCACCAGCCAGGAAAGTTGCGGGCTGTTGATCAGATCCAGCCCAAACATCAGCCCAAAGCAGGCGACTCCGGTGAGTGCAAAACCCAATCCATCAAAGGGAACGCCTTTCTGCGCGGGTTCATGAGGGATCAAACGCCAGGCGAAGAACAGGGCCAACAGGCCAAGCGGCACGTTGAGGATAAAAATCCAGTGCCAGGAAGCGTAGGTGGTGATGAAACCGCCAACCGGTGGCCCCAGGACCGGGGCGGCTAACCCCGGCCAGGTGATAGTGGCAATGGCGTTGATCAAATCGGGTTTGGCAGTATTGCGCAGCACCACCAGGCGGCCAACCGGCACCATCAGCGCGCCACCAAAGCCTTGCAGGATACGAGCCGCGGTAAACTGTGGCAAGGTGGTACTGAGGGCGCATAGCACCGAGGCCAGGGTAAAAATAACGATGGCGGCGGTGAAAATATTGCGAGCACCAAAGCGGTTGGCGATCCAGCCGCTGGCGGGGATAAACACCGTCAGGGTAAGAATATAGGCCGAAACCCCAATGTTCATATCTACCGGCTGTACGCCAAAAGCCGCCGCCATTTGCGGCATCGCGGTAACGATCACCGTGCCGTCCAGGTTCTCCATAAAGAACGCCCCGGCAACCAGCAGGGGGAGCGCGCTAGCGCGGGAGAACCAACTCATGGACGCCCCCAACTGGAGCTGGGTAAATACGCATGCATAACAGAAATCCCGTTTCAAAAATCACCACGTCGGATTTTTGAGCATAACGCATCATAGGGAGGTTAAAAAGAAGTTAATGTGGTGATTATTAGCGGGCACAGCAAGTGTGCCCATCTAGATGTATCGTGTGTCCGCCCGCGTATGGTAATTACCAGGATAAATGTATGATACCGTCGATAAACTCGGCTTTAAAACTACTCAGGTCGGCCACGGTGGCCTTGATTTGCGGGGAGGAAATCGGCACGCCGTCACCGATGACGATCACTTGCCCACCGGCGGCAAGGGCGGAGTTCACGCCAGAAATCGCATCTTCAAAAATCACGCATTTCTGCACCGGCAGGCCAAATCCGGCTGCCGCCATCAGATAGGGTTCTGGATGGGGTTTGCCGTGCACGATATCTTCCGAAGTGATCATCATGTGGGGCCGTGGGATGCCTGCGCTGATCATGCTTTGCATCGACACTTTCTTGGCGCCGGAGGTGACAATTGCCCAGCATTGCGGCGGCAACTGGCGCACTAGCTCAACGGCACCGGTAATGGCACCAACCTGGCTGAGAGCCTCAATGGCGAGCGTTTTGACTTCATCAACGCACTGTGGATTGTCAAAGTAAGGGGAGACGATCCGCAGCGTTTCCTCGATGGTGCGCCCGTGAATATTTGCCAGGACATAGTCTACATCCAGATGATGCCGGGTTGCCCATTCGGCCCACAATGTCTCTATACAGGCCCCTGAGTCCACCAGGGTGCCGTCCAGGTCAAACAGTACTGCCTTGCAAGCGATAGCGTTCATAAGTCCCTTTGATTTAAAGCTTCGGTTTCCCAATAACAACAGAGTGGCGGTAAGGTCTTGTTGACGGAAATCAAGTGATGGCCTGAACCACCGCCGGGAAGTGAAAAAATGCGGCCCTGGTGTGCCTTACCAAATTAACTTTCTGCCTGCTCTGGGCGTAAACAGTTGCGTTGGCCATCTTGCCTGTCGGTTTGCTACCACCATAAGAAATCGATATTGGACGAAAAATCGGTCGTTCGCTTTAATAGTGCAAACAATTAAAATCAACCTTTGGAAACCGAGTATGTTCACCATCAAAATTGACGATCTTACCGATCATGCCGTGCAAACATTAGTGGCTTATCATATTTCTGGCATGTTGGAGCAATCTCCCCCAGAGAGCAGCCATGCGTTGAACGTTCAAAAACTTCGTGACCCGGCCGTGACATTTTGGTCTGCGTGGGAAGGGGATCAATTAGCCGGGATTGGTGCGTTGAAAATGTTGGATGCAAAGCATGGCGAGCTGAAATCAATGCGCACGGCGGAGGCGTTTTTACGTCGTGGCGTGGCGAATCAATTCTTGCTGCACATCCTGCAAGTCGCGCGCGCACGGGGCATTTCGCGTCTCAGCCTGGAAACGGGGACACAGCCGGGATTTGCCGCCTGTCATCAACTTTACCGCAAGCATGGCTTTGTGGATTGCGAACCGTTTGCAGAATATCAGCCTGATCCAAACAGCAGATTTATGACACTGGTTTTGTAGTTAAGGCAGATACGGAACTCACGTATTTCATTTGATATCTTTATTAAAGAAATGATTGGCAATGTTTTGAAATCGTTTTATTACACTCACTGAGTGGGTAGCATAAAGTCATATAAAGTCAACGTGAATGATTGGTTTTATTAATTGATGCATGAGCAATGAATTGCCAAAATTCCAACCTGTTGCATCAATTATGTTTTTTATCCTGACATAACCCTCTTTTATCCATTACGCCACGTTGGCCCAGTCTTAGACACTCATTCATAGTCAAAAAACGACCAGCCGACCTTGCATTCAAGTCATGGCGGTATAAATTAATATCATTACCGCCATTAAAACGGTAATAGACCCACGAGCTAATCATGCTCGTAACAGCAGTGGCTATAGCACGACATAATAATAGAGGATAATCACGATGAAACTTCGAGTACTCTCTCTGATGGTGCCTGCTTTGCTGATGGTTGGCAACGCAGGCGCCGCTGAAATCTACAACAAAGACGGTAATAAACTGGATTTGTACGGTTTAGTTGATGGCCTGCACTATTTCTCTGATAACAATAGCGTTGATGGCGACCAGTCCTACATACGTATGGGTCTGCGTGGTGAAACGCAGATTAACGATCAGCTCACTGGCTATGGCACGTGGGAATACCAGGTCAACGTCAACACCCCGGAAAGCGAAAACAATGCCTTCACCCGTTATGGTTTTGCAGGACTGAAGGCCGTTGATTATGGCTCATTCGATTATGGCCGTAACAATGGCGTACTGTATGACGTGGCAGCTTATACCGACATGCAGCCAGAATTTGACGGTTCCACCTATGGAGCCGACCAGTTCATGTTCCAACGCTCAAACGGGCTGGCAACCTATCGTAACAATGATTTCTTTGGTTTGATTGATGGCCTGCATTTTGCTGTGCAATACCAGGGTAAAAACGGCAGTGCGGAAGAAACTAATAATGGTCGCGACGTTCTGGGTCAGAATGGTGATGGTTATGGTATGTCGGTGAACTATGATATTGGCTACGGCATTAGTGCAGCAGGTGCCTTCTTTAATTCCAAACGTACCAGCGAGCAAAATGGCGGTGGCGCATATAGCGGCATCATGGGGCGTGGTGACCATGCAGAAGGTTATTCAGGCGGCCTGAAATATGACGACAGCAATACCTATGTGGCCGTTATGTTTACCCAGTCCTATAATGCAGCGCGTTTCGGCAGTTCAGACAGCGAGGCTTATGGCTACGCCAATAAAGCGCAAAGTTTTGAGGCTTATGCACACTACCTGTTTGATTTCGGCCTGCGTCCATTTGTGGGTTATAACCAAACCAACGGCAAGAACCTGGGGCAAGCTGCCAACGGCAATACCTACGGCAGTGAAAACCTGGTCAAGTTTGTTGACTTGGGTGCGACCTATTACCTCAACAAAAATATGTCCACCTATGTGGATTATAAAATCAACCTGTTGGATGAAAATGACTTCACCAAATCGGCCGGTATTAATACCGACGACGTGGTTGCTGTCGGCCTGGTTTATCAGTTCTAATGACAGCGAAATAAGTCAGCTTATGGTAACGCGGCCTTCTGGCCGCGTTTTTTCTTTGTTCTCCCCCCGCAGTATGCAGCCGCTAGCCTGTTGAGAAATTTCCAGTTATTTTTGCTCAAACGACCATCTGAGCCTAAGCTAGGCTATGTTGCTGAATTTACAGCTTCTATCCAATTGGACGCAGCGTCCCTACATTAAGACATGGAGGAGTTTCGATTTGATGCGTTTATCAACCCTGGTACTGGCGATCGGCGTTGCGTTAAGCACGCCCGCGCTGGCAGAAACCAATACCCAGACAAAGGAGGCGAAAGTGGCCGGAGAAGTTAAACAGGATAAGCAGGGAGAAAACCCGTTCTTTGCCGCCAGTCAGTTACCATTCCAGGCCCCGCGTTTTGATGTCATCAGCGAAAGCGATTATGCGCCGGCCATTGCCGCCGGTATCCAGCAGAAACTGGCAGAAGTCGAAAAGATCGCCAATAACCCGGCTGAGCCTACGTTCGACAACACCTTCGTGGCGCTGGAAAAAAGTGGCGCCCTGCTGACGCGCACCATGAACGTGTTCGGCGCTATGACCTCCGCCAACACCAGCGACGCACTGCAAAAGCTGGATGAAGAAACCTCACCGAAGCTGGCGGCGTTAGACGATGCCATCATGCTGAACAGCAAACTGTTTGCGCGCATCAAGGCGATTTACGATCGGCGTGATAGCCTCAACTTGGACGCCGAGTCCCTGCGGCTGGTAGAGGTTACCTACAAGAACTATGTGCTGGCCGGGGCCAATCTTTCGGACGCGGATAAAACCCAACTGAAAGCGTTAAACCAGGAAGCGGCGACGTTGAGCACTCAGTTCACCAATAAATTACTGGCTGCCAGCAAAAACGGTGCGTTGGCAATAACGGATAAAACCCTGCTGGCCGGGCTTTCAGAGGGTGAGTTGGCGGCAGCAGCGCAGGCGGCCAGTGAACGTAAGCTGGATAAGCAATGGCTGTTGGTGTTGCAAAACACCACGCAACAGCCTGATTTGCAAAACCTGCAAGATCGCGATACTCGTCACAAGTTGTTCGAAGCTTCGATCAACCGTGCAGAAAAAAATGACGCCAACGATACCCGCCAAACCCTGGCGCGGTTAGCTAAAGTGCGTGCCGAGCAGGCCAAACTGCTGGGTTTCCCGAACTATGCCGCCTGGAAGTTGCAAAATCAGATGGCGAAAACTCCGGATGCGGCGTTGGCGTTTATGCGTAATATCGTGCCTGCCGCCACGGCCCGGGCAGAGCGTGAGGCCAAAGACATTCAGGCAGTGATCGATCGGCAAAACGGCGGTTTTAAGCTGGCCGCCTGGGATTGGCAGTTCTATGCCGAACAGGTGCGTAAAGAGAAGTACGATCTGGATGAATCACAGATCAAGCCTTACTTTGAGATGAACAACGTGCTGCATAACGGCGTATTCTACGCCGCCAATTTGCTGTACGGCATCAGCTTTAAAGAGCGCAAAGATATCCCGGTTTATCATCCGGACGTGCGGGTATACGAAGTATTTGATAAAGACGGCCAGTCTCTGGCGCTGTTCTACACCGATTTCTTTAAGCGTGACAACAAGGGCGGCGGTGCCTGGATGAGCAACTTCGTTGAGCAGTCCAAACTCAACGGTACCAAGCCGGTGATTTACAACGTCTCCAACTTCACCAAACCCGCAGCGGGTCAACCGGCGTTGCTGTCCTATGACGACGTGATCACCATGTTCCACGAGTTTGGGCATGCGCTGCACGGCATGTTTGCCGATCAGCAATATCCAAGCCTGTCGGGCACCAACACTGCCCGCGATTTTGTCGAGTTCCCGTCGCAGTTTAACGAGCACTGGGTCAGCGATCCGCAGGTATTTGCCCACTTTGCCAAGCATTACCAAACGGGTGAGGCGATGCCGCAGGTGTTGGTCGATAAAATCAACAAGGCCGACAAGTTCAACAAGGGCTACGCCATGACCGAGCTGTTGGCCGCCGCGCTGCTGGATATGCATTGGCACATGCTGGGCGCCGAGCAACCGCAGCAGGACGTGGACAAGTTCGAGGCCGCATCGCTGAGCCAGGACAAGATCGACCTCAGCTATGTGCCACCACGCTATCGCTCCAGCTATTTCCAGCATATCTGGGGCAACGGCTATGCCGCCGGTTATTACGCCTATCTGTGGACGGAGATGTTGGCAGATGACGCCTTCCAATGGTTCAGCGATAACGGCGGATTAACGGCAGAGAATGGCCAGCGTTTCCGCGAGCAGGTGTTGTCACAGGGCAACAGTCAGGATCTGGAAAAGCTGTACGTTAAATGGCGTGGGCAAGAGCCGAGCATTGAACCGATGCTGATCAACCGCGGGCTGAAGGATAAGTAACTACCGTTTAACGCTCTCCGAGGGCAGGTGACTGCTCTCGGATGGTTATAATCGATGCCCTGAAAGAGAATTGTGTGAGGCCGATCGTTTTTCTATGCAACCGAAATTAACCGTAGTGAGATTAATCCTTTTAATTAACAGGGTTACCAACACGTGTTGGTTTAAATAACGGCAAAATCCATCCCATTGTTTTAATGAGTTTATCTTCAGCACAAAATTTTGCCCCCGCCGAAAAGCCATAAGAAAAAACGTGTTAAGCCTGGGTTAATATGATTAACGTCACAAATTAACCGCTGAAAACGGCGTAGCGACAAGTTACGATCATAATCTCAACTCCGATAGTTGCCGCTTTACTGTTGTCGGGTTCCGATTTAAAACAAACACCTGTTCAAAAACAAACAAGTGTTAATTATGACCAACCGGGAAAAACAGATACTGCAACTCCTTCGGCGGGACCCGTTGATTCAACAACACGAAATCGCCGATATTCTAGGTATTAGCCGTTCTGGTGTGGCAGGCCACATCATGAATTTGATGAATAAAGGCTATATTAAAGGTAAAGGCTATATTCTCTCCGAACACCGCTATGTGGTCACCGTTGGTTCGGTCAATATGGATGTTTGTGGTTATGCCAATACGCAGCTGGTTTATGAAGACTCCAACCCAGGGAAAATAAAGTGTACCCCGGGAGGTGTTGGCCGAAATATATCGCAAAATATTGCGTTATTAGGTGCCGAATGCCACCTGGTTTCCGTGGTTGGCGACGATTTCTACGGCACTACGCTGCTGGAACAGGCGAAATTGGCGGGCGTTAATGTGGATAATTGCCACCGACTGCATGGTGAAAATACCTCGACCTACGTTTCGTTGCTGGATGGCAATGGTGAAATGCTGGTCGCTATCAATGATATGCGCATCCTGGAAAAATTGACTCCAGCGCTGTTGTCCCATTCCAAGGATTTAATTCAGCACAGTGGCGTATTGGTGCTGGACTGCAACCTGACCGAAGACGCGTTAGCCTGGTTATTTAGCAATGCCGGTAATGTACCGGTATTTGTCGATACGGTTTCCGCTTTTAAAGCGCCAAAAATCAAAAACTGGCTCTCGCATATCCATACGTTGAAGCCAAATCGGATTGAGGCAGAAATCCTCAGTGGGATGAAAATATCCCAGGCAAGCGATGCACCGGCAGTCGCCCAATGGTTCCACCAGCAAGGCGTGCAGCGTTTAGCGTTGAGTATGGGTAGCCACGGCGTGTATTTCAGCGAAGTGGACGGCCAGCACGGTTGGTCGGCACCGCTGACGACTCAGGTCGTCAACGTCACTGGAGCCGGGGATGCCATGATGGCGGGGCTGGTGAGTTGCTGGCTTGAGGATTTCCCACTCGATCACAGTATCCGTTTTGCCCAGGGCTGTTCGGCAATGACCCTGGCCTCTGAGTTCACCAATAACCCGAACCTGTCGCAAGGCAGCGTTCAAAAACTTTTGGAATTACAATCATGCAAAATAGCCTAATCACTCATCAATATCTGGATATCGCGCCTGAAGTGGCGCTAGCCTTGGCCGAAAATCGGCCGGTGGTGGCGTTGGAATCGACGATTATTTCCCACGGCATGCCTTACCCGCAAAACGTTGAAACCGCCTTACAGGTAGAGGAAAAGATCCGTGCCAACGGGGCGATACCAGCGACCATTGCGGTGATCAATGGGCGGATGAAGGCGGGGCTATCCCATGATGAGATAGAAACGCTGGGCCGCGAAGGGCACCGGGTCGCCAAAGTGAGTCGCCGCGACTTGCCGTTTGTGATTGCCAGTGGCAAAAACGGCGCAACTACCGTGGCTTCTACCATGATCATTGCCGAACTGGCCGGGATCAGCGTATTCGCCACCGGCGGGATTGGCGGTGTACACCGTGGAGCACAGCAGACGTTTGATATTTCAGCCGATTTACAGGAATTGGCACAAACCAATGTGGCGGTGATTTGCGCCGGTGCCAAATCGATTCTGGATCTTGGTTTAACCACCGAATATCTGGAAACCCACGGCGTGCCTCTGGTGGGTTATGGCACCGATAGTCTGCCCGCATTCTTCAGCCGTACCAGCCCTTATTCCGTTAGCGTGCGCCTGGATACGCCGCAGGAAATCGCGCGGGCAATGGCCGCCAAGTGGGCTGCTGGCTTGCAGGGCGGGATGGTGATTGCCAACCCAATCCCAGAGCAGTACGCCATGTCTGAAGAGAAGATCAATCAGGCCATTGAGCAGGCTGTTCAGGAGTCCGTGGAGCAGGGTGTGTCCGGCAAGGAGAGTACGCCATTCCTGCTGGCCAGAGTCGCTGAATTGACCGGCGGCGATAGCCTGCAGGCCAATATTCAGCTGGTGTTTAATAATGCCGAGTTGGCAGCCAAGATCGCGGGTCATTATCAGCTAAATTGCGCTTAACGCTTAAATTAGCACTCTACGTTTGTCCTTGATAAAACACTTCTGCCTCGGCAGGCGGCAGGCTATTGCCGTTTGCCGAGTAAAGAAGGAAATAAACAAAATAGAAGGGGGCCTTATGGAGTTGTTGCGCAGTCTTGCAGGTATGTCGATCCTGTTATTAATCGGCTTTGTGTTTTCCGTCAATAAAAGAAAAATAAGTTTGCGCACGGTCGGTGCGGCATTGTTACTTCAGGTATTGCTTGGCGCTATTATGCTGTATGTCCCCGCAGGCAAATGGTTAATTAACGCCATTGCCAGTGGTGTCAATCGTGTGATTTCGTACAGCGATGCGGGGAGCGCATTTATTTTTGGCGGCCTGGTTGGGCCGAAAATGAATGAGCTTTTCGATGGCTCAGGTTTTGTGTTCGCTTTTCACGTGCTACCCGCCATCATCTTTATCACCTCGTTGATTTCTATTTTATATTATCTTGGGGTGATGAAGTGGGTGATCAATATCCTTGGCTATGTCTTCCAGCGGCTTATGAATATCAGCAAGGTGGAGTCCTTTGCCGCCGTCACCACCATTTTCCTGGGGCAAAATGAGCTGCCTGCGGTGTTGAAGCCGTTTGTTAAAAACATGAACCGCAATGAACTGTTCACGGTGATCTGTAGCGGCATGGCCTCGATTGCCGGTTCGATGCTGGTTGGTTATGCCGGTTTGGGCGTCCCCATCGAGTATCTGCTGGCGGCCTCGCTGATGGCTATCCCTGGGGGGATCCTGTTCGCCCGTTTGCTCAGCCCGGCGACGGAGCCTTCCCGCGTTGAGTTCAGCGAAATGTCATTCAGCGATAAACGGCCCGCCAGCATAATCGAAGCAGCGGCTAACGGTGCGATGTTGGGGCTGAAAATTGCGGTGGGGGTTGCCACGGTAGTGATGGCCTTCGTCGCGCTGATCGCGTTGATCAACGGCATTATCGGGGGCGTTGGCGGCCTGTTTGGCGTTGAAAGCGTCAGCCTGCAAAGCCTGCTGGGCTATCTGTTTGCTCCGTTAGCCTACATCATGGGCGTGAGCTGGGAACATGCCGATCTGGCAGGGGGGCTGATTGGCCAGAAACTGGCAATTAACGAGTTTGTTGCCTACCTCAGCTTCTCTCCTTACCTGAAAGAAAGCGCGATGTTACTCGATCCGAAAACCATCGCGGTGATTTCGTTCGCACTGTGCGGTTTTGCCAATTTTGGTTCGATTGCCGTGGTAGTGGGGGCATTCAGTGCGGTGGTGCCGGAAAGGGCCTCGGAAATTGCCCAGTTAGGGTTCCGGGCCCTGTTGGCGGCGACGCTGTCCAACCTGATGAGCGCCACCATTGCCGGGTTGTTTATCGGGTTAGGGGGGATTTGAAGAACCGGGGCAATTGCAGGCTAATCCGTCCTCGATTGCCCTTCACCCCAATCCTTTCCCGTAGGCGAGGGAGCTGCACGGCTTTTTGGATGAGGTTGTGCAGCTTCGGGAAGTAGGGAATAAAAACAAGAAAGGCACGGTTTTACTCAAGACAATCAACGAACTCGATCGGTTCCCTCTCCCTGTGGGAGAGGGTTAGGGTGAGGGGCATCACTACTCCAACAACCCACGCTGGCGCAGAGTGAATCGGGTCGCTTCGTTCAGATCGTAGCTGGCCAGTTCTTCCTTCCGCACCCAGGCATATTCTTCGAACTCATCATTAAGCGTGATGGTGCGGTTGGCGGCATGGCAATCAAAAATCAGGTAAATCATATAGATTTGTTCTTTGCTGCCGTCTTCGTAGGTCTTTACCCGCACGTCATCGCGAAACGTCCAGGGTTGAATGCGGTCCAGCACCAGATCGCTACCCAGTTCTTCACTTACTTCACGACGCAACGCCTCCTCGATGGTTTCTCCTGGCTCGGTCCCGCCGCCGGATAGCGCCCACTGACCGGGGAACACCCCTTTATGGGCCGCCATTTTGCACAGCAGATAGGCGTTATCGTTTTCAATTAACGGGCAAACAATAATACGTTGACGCATCGTAACTCCATGTTTCAAGGGCATCATATTGGTGCAACGCATTATACGCCAGTCACCAGGTCGGAGTTTTAAATTCTCATCTTCCGGCTTTGAGCGGTAACGGGGATGAGAACCGCGATCCTCATCCCGCTGGCTTACAGTTTGGCCCGGTACTCGTCTTCCAACCGGCTCATTGAGGCCCAGAATGGGCTTGGTGTCCGCTCCAGCAGGCGATCGGCCAGCAGATCCAGATGAGTATGCCAGCCGCTGGCAACGCTGAGCAGGGTATCGCGGTTGGCCAGACGGCGATGGGTAAGAGTCAACAGCACCTTATCCTCTTGCTCGGTCAGTTCAATAGTGACTTCAGAAGGGCGGGCTTCCCCTGTTTCTGCCCAGGTAAAGCTCACCAGGCGCGGTGGCAGAATGCAGGTGATATGCCCCATCTGGGCGATTTTACCGGCACAGGATTTGTATTTTGCCGGCGGTTTTTCATCCTCACCGGCCAAATCGGCATTGCAGAACAGTAGCTCGATTTTGGCCCCGACCTGCATGGGCATCTCACCGGCGGCCAGCCAGCTGGCACGTTTATCGGATTCGATCAGGTAGGCCCAGACGCGTTTGAGCGGGCCGGGCAGCAGCCGCTGGATCCGCAGCGTACCGGTTTCAATAATCATACCGTAGTCGTTCATGGGTTCACTCCGTCGGAGGATGCGAGTCAGTCTGCAACAGCGCTTGTTCTAGCGCGTCCAGCCGCTCATTCCAGAAATGTTCGTAGGTTTGCAGCCACTGCATGGCCTGCACCATTGGCTCGGGAGCGAGCCGGCAGATATGGTTTCTTCCCTGCACGGTGCGTTGCACCAGCCCGGCAAGCTCCAGCGCTTTGATATGCTTGGAAGCTCCGGCAAACGACATCTCGAACGGCGCAGCCAGTTCACCGATGCTGTGTTCGCCTTCGGCCAATGTGCGCAGAATGGCGCGCCTTGTCGGGTCGGCCAGTGCGTGGAAAATGGCGTCCAGCGGTGAGGAAGATAATTTAACCATATGGTTAAATATAGAACGTCAACGTCAATACTCAACCGGTTTGTTGAATATTTTTTAACCTTGTCACAATAAAAGTGTGGGTAAGGCGTTACGCCGGAGAACGATCGAGCATAGTAAGGGCGACATTCACCGCTTTTTCCAGCCGGGCACGGCTCACGCCATCCCGAGCCTGAACGGACAAGCCATGCAGGAACGCCGCAAAATAATCGCCAAGGCTCTCTGCATCGGTGTTGGCGGGCAGTTCACCAGCCTCAATCGCAGCCTGTAATCTGTCGATAATGCCTTGGGTGCGCTGTTGGCGGTGTTCCATCAACCAGTGCCTGACACCCTGATTTTCTTCACTGACGCTGACCGCAGATGAAACCACCATGCATCCTTGGGGAAGATCACCGTGGCTGTAGAGGGCAACCGCGTCGTTTAGCATTTGTTTGATGGCTTCACGCACACTGGCTTTTTCTTCGAACGCACGCTCGGCAAAGCCGCCTTCGTGGGCTTCGTAGTGTGCTATTGCTTCACGAAACAGTCGCTCTTTCGAACCAAAGGCTTTGTAGATCCGCGCCGAGGCAATGCCCAGTTCGGCCACCAGGTCGGACATTGAGGTGCCTTCAAATCCCTGTCGCCAAAATAAGTCACGTGCTTGCAATAGGGTCTGTTCACGATCGAACTCTCTGGGTCTGCCTGCCATCGTCATCTTCTCCGGTGATATTGCTGCGGGCTACAGGATCGCTTAAATGGCGGATAACGCCAACGAATTTCAAAATCCTCTTGCCGATAATTGGATTTAAGCCTATTGTTTGTCAATCGACAAACAATAGGAAAGACGATGAAAACGATCAAAGGCCCCAGCCTGCACCTTGCCCAATTTAGTGATGCAGTTCCTCCGTTCAACAGCCTGCCAGCGATTGCCGCCTGGGCAAAAGAGACCGGCTTTAAAGCTTTGCAGATCCCCGCGTGGGATAGCCGTTTGTTTGATGTGAAAACGGCGGCGGAAAGTCAAAGTTATTGCGATGACATCACTGGCATGCTGGCGCAGCACGGCCTGGTGGTCAGCGAATTGACCACGCATATTTTCGGGCAACTGATGGCGGTGCATCCAGCCTACGATGCGCTATGCGATAGCTTTGTACCGGAGGGGCTGCGTGGCGATCCGCAAGGGCGAACGCTTTGGGCCAAAGAAAACCTGCTGCTGGCGGCAAAAGCTTCTGCACGCTTAGGCCTGACTGAAATGGGCACCTTCTCCGGTTCGTTGGCTTGGCCTTATCTGTTTCCATTTCCGCAACGGCCAGCAGGGCTGATTGAAACGGCCTTCGATGAGCTGGCCAAACGGTGGTTACCCGTGCTCGACGCCTGTGATGAGCAGGGCATCAACCTGTGCTATGAGATCCACCCCAGCGAAGATCTGCATGATGGCATTACCTTTGAAATGTTCCATCAGCGCGTTGCGGCTCATCCACGCTGCCAAATGCTGTTCGATCCCAGCCATTTCGTGTTGCAACAGCTCAACTATCTGGAATTTATTGATATCTATAAAGATCATATCCGTATGTTTCACGTTAAGGACGCGGAGTTCAATCCAAGTGGTCGGCAGGGGATTTATGGCGGCTATCAGTCCTGGGCGGATCGGGCGGGGCGGTTCCGTTCATTAGGGGATGGGCAGGTAGACTTTAAAGGCATCTTCTCCAAGCTGACGCAGTACGATTATGCCGGTTGGGCCACGCTCGAATGGGAATGCTGCCTGAAGCATCCGCAAACCGGGGCGGAAGAAGGAGCTGCGTTTATCCGCAACCATATTATTCCGATCACGGATAAAGTGTTCGATGACTTTGCCGGTGCGCCGGTCAACCAACAACAAATCAACGCCTTGCTGGGCATTCGCTAACCTCCGGAGCACCTTATGACTATGCTGACTCACGGGCCATTATCCAATGGGCTCGAGGCCGAACACGTCTATATTAAAATCAACGGCCACCGTATTCACTGCGCCATCGCCGGAAGTGGGCAACCGGTGCTGCTGATCCCTGGCTGGCCACAAACCTGGTACACCTGGCGTTACGTCATGCAGGCGTTAGCTAATGCGGGCTTTCAGGCTATTGCTGTAGATCCTCCTGGTATTGGAGACTCGGACAAACCCCTCGGCGGTTATGACACCGGCAGCGTTGCCGAAAAACTCCATCAGGTCATGGCGCAACTGGGGCATCAGCGCTATGCGGTGATCGGCCATGATATTGGCATGTGGTTGGGTTATGCGTTGGCAAGCGATTACCCTCATGCGGTTAGCAGACTGGTGCTGACCGAAGCGGTGATCCCCGGCTTGGCAGAGGCACCGCCGATCTTTGTTCCCGCCGAGGACAACATCTTCCTGTGGCATTTTATGTTTAACCAGCTAACCGACCTGCCCGAAGCCTTGACCACCGGCCGAGAGGCTGAGTATCTGGGGTACATTTTCAACCGCTGGTCTTACCGCCGCGATCGAGTTGCCGCAGAAACCTATATCGCGGCTTACTCGGTGCCTGGTAGCTTGCGGGCCGGTTTTGATTATTATCGGGCCATACCGGAGACCATTCGACAAAACCAACAACGGGCTAAAATGCCCCTAACGATGTCAGTAATGACGATTGGCGCAGAGCATGCTACCCGCGATGCGCCATTCCTTACCTTGCAGGGCAAGGCTCATCAACTCCAAGGGGAAGTGGTGCCTGGCTGTGGACATTTCATTACCGAGGAGTGCCACGAGGAATTTATCGCCCTGATCCTGCCTTTTTTACAGGAGGGTAAAGCCCATGCCGTTGGATAAGCAGATCGCGCTATTTTTGCAGCAACAGGACGATGCGCCCGCACCATCTTCATTGGAGGAGCTACGTGCGCAGACGGCAGTTGGGTTACAGCGCTTGCAGGGTGCACTCCAGCCCGTCCAGAAAATAATTGAGTTCCATATCCTGGTTGGCGGTGGGCAAACTATTACCGTGCGCGGTTATATTCCCCTTAATGCACTGGAGAAAATACCGCTTCCGGCGATGGTGTTCGCTCACGGCGGCGGATGGTGTCTGGGCTCGCTTGACGTTTACGATGGGCCTTGCCGCGCGTTGGCCAATGCCACTGGGCGAGTGATCCTGTCTGTCGACTATCGCCTGGCACCGGAATACCCTTTCCCGACGCCGTTGCATGACGTTTATCAGGTGCTATGTTGGGCCTCGGAACAAGCAGCGCAAATCGGCATTGACCCTCTGCGAATTGCGCTTGGCGGGGATAGTGCGGGGGGGAACCTGGCGGCTGCGGCCGCTCTGATTGCAAGAGATCGGTCAGGGCCTGCAGTAGAACATCAATACCTGCTTTACCCTGCATTGGATAGCGAGATGGCGATGCCCAGCTTTGCCGCTTATGGCGAAGGTTACTACCTGACACAAGAGATCATGGGGTGGTGCTGGGCAAACTACCTTGGGCAGGATACCGACTCTCGGGAGCCTTACGCTTCTCCTTGGTATGCGTCAACGTTGGCAGGTTTACCACCAGCGACGATCCTGGTATGCGAATACGATCCGCTGCGGGATGAAGGTGAACGCTATGCGCAGCGACTGCAAGAAGCAGGCGTTAACGTGAATTGCCAGCGTTTGCCTGGGATGGTGCATGCTTGTATACATATGACCGGTTTGACTCCGGCTGCCCAGGTTTTATTTACTGCGCTGGAGGCATTGCCTTAATTTGTTGCCCGCCAAGGAAGGCAGGGCAATAGACCTGTTTGTGTTGTTTTGCACTATCCTTGTTACGTAAGACTCACCTTGTCCGATCAAACAGTTAAGGAAGATGCAATGTCCGCCGAAGGTAGTAACAAGAGCAGCCTGACGCTGATGGCAGGCGGTGCTCTGGGTGTGGTATTTGGCGATATTGGTACCAGCCCGCTGTATACCCTGAAAACCGTGCTGTTCCTGTCTGGGGATGCACCAACACCAGCGGTGATCCTCGGGTTGCTGTCGCTGATTTTCTGGACCTTGGTGATCGTCACCTCGGTAAAATACGCCACCTTCGCTATGCGTATCGATAACAACGGCGAAGGCGGCATCCTGGCGCTGATGTCGTTGCTGGTCAGTAAGAAGAGCACTCGACCGGTGGTGGTATTTGCCGGGCTGTTTGGTGCAGCACTCATCTACGGCGATGGGGCCATTACCCCGGCGATTTCGGTGCTTTCAGCGTTGGAAGGGTTGAACATCGTCTTACCACAGTCCAAGCCTTATATTCTGCCCGCAACCGTGGCGATCCTGGTGAGTCTGTTTGCCATTCAGGCGCTGGGCACGGCCCGCATCGGTAAAGTGTTCGGGCCGATTATGGCGCTGTGGTTTGCGGTGATTGCTGCGCTGGGCATTTGGGGCATTATCCAACACCCAGCGGTGCTGATGGCGATCAATCCGATGTATGGCGTCGAGTTTCTGTTCTCCAACGGGATGGTCAGCTTTCTGGTGCTCGGCGGGGTCTTCCTCTGCGTGACCGGTGCGGAAGCGCTGTATGCCGATATGGGGCACTTTGGTAAAAAGCCTATCTGGCTGGCCTGGTTTGCTATCGTCTTCCCCAGCCTGCTACTGAACTATGCGGGGCAGGCGGCCTTGATCTTGTCCGGTGCAGATGTGACACAAAACATCTTCTTCCGCCTGTGCCCACCCGTACTGCAGATCCCGCTGGTTATTTTGGCCACGCTAGCCACCATTATCGCCAGCCAGGCCATTATCAGCGGTGCGTTTTCCATGACGCGTCAGGCCATCCAACTGGGGTGGTTACCGCGTTTACGGGTTAAACAAACCACCGAAGAGAGCTACGGGCAGATCTACATTGGCGCGATCAACTGGTTATTGATGGCGGTAACGGTGTTCCTGGCGGTGTTTTTCAAATCCTCCGATAATCTGGCGGCGGCTTACGGGATCGCCGTTTCCCTGACCATGATCATGACTACGGGGTTGTTGTTTGTCGCCATGCGCGAAGTGTGGCAATGGAGCCTGGCGACCAGCCTGATAGTGGCAGGGGGCTTCTTCATCGTCGATCTCAGTTTCCTGGTTGCCAACATGAGTAAGGTGTTGGAGGGCGGCTATATGCCGCTGTTACTGGCCGCAGCGGTGTATGCCGTGATGCTGATTTGGCACCGTGGCGTGGTGTCTGCTTCGCAAACCCTGGACGAGAAAGTGGTGCCGGTGACCACCTTTATGACGGAGATTGAGCAAAAGGCTATCCCACGGGTACCGGGCACGGCGATCTTCCTGACGCGCTCCCAGGGAGGCACGCCGCCGGTAATGAAATGGCACGTCAAACGCAATGGTTCGCTGCATACCGACTTGCTGGCATTGAGTATCGAGGTGCAAAACGTACCGCGAGTGGCCGACGAAGAACGGTTAACCATGACCGAACTGGCACCCGACTTCTGGCGTGGCGTCGCTCATTATGGTTTTATGGAGCGGCCAAACATTCCTCAGCTGTTACGTCATCTGGAAGCGCAGCAGTGCGGCTTTAATCTCAACGACGTAACCTACTATCTGGGGCATGAAACCATTGTCAAACGTGAAGGCCGTGGCGCGATGCCAGCGTGGCAGCGTAGTCTCTTTGCACTGATGGTGCGTAACGGCATGCATGTGACCGATTATTATTACCTACCCAGCGATCAGGTGGTCGAAATCAGCCGTCGCGTACCGGTTTAATTCCGCCCTAAAAGATAACAGGAGCCAGGGAAGTGCAAGGTGTGCCAGAACAGTTTCCGTTTGAGAAAGATCGCGCCCAGTTCCGGCATTTGCCGCAGTTGCCGGGCGTGGAGCTTTATCAGGCCCATATCGATCGCTATGCATTTGAACCACACTCCCATGATGCGTTTGGCATCGGCACGGTGGAAGCCGGTGCGGAGCGTTTTCGCTACCGTGGGGCACAACATTTAGCCGCTCCGGGTGCCTTGGTGCTGATGAATCCGGACGAGCTGCATACCGGTGAAGCGGAAACGGCAGGCGGTTGGAACTATCGGATGATCTATCTGGAGCCTGCGGCGCTGGAGCGGATTTCCGGTGAGAAGGGCTGCTGGTTCCACGACGTGATCCACCATGATGCGGCGGCCGCCAAGCGGCTTTCGCAAACGCTGGCGGCGTTATGGCAAACCCGGGACACGCTGGCGCTCGATAGCCTGCTGCTGTCCGTCGTTGATGTTTTCCGTCCTCACGTGCGTATTGCTCAGCCGCAGCAGAATGAAGCCGCTCATCGTATGGTGATAGTGAAGGAGTATCTGCGGGATAACTTCGCTTCACCGATCACATTGAGCGATCTGGCAGCGTTGGTCTCGCTCAGCCCGTATCATTTCCAACGTAAATTCAAAGCGCAATTCCATGTCACCCCACATCAGATGCTGATGGCGATCCGGCTCGAGAAGGCCAAGCAGATGCTCGGGCGGGGAATGCCTGCGGCCCAGGTGGCCGTAGCTGTGGGGTTAACCGATCAGGCACATCTCACCAAAGCCCTGGTCAATCGTTACGGTGTCACGCCTGCGCGCTACCAAAAGCAGGTGATGCGTTAAGGGCACACTTGGCAAACGGAATACCAGTACGCTGCCAACGGTATTTTTACACTATGTTCTGCGGCTTATCGCTTGGAGGGGACCATGAAGTTGTCAAAAATATCCGCCATGTAATCCACAAAAACGCGTACCTTTGGCGTCATCTGGCGGGTACTGGGCCAGAGCATGTGAAAAGTGGTCGTTACGGGAGCCATAAAGCTGTCCAGCACCGTCTTCAGTTCCCCGGTGGCAAGTTCATCTTTTACCGAATAATCCGGCAAGCAGGCGACACCACGCCCCTCTTTTACCATAAACAACAGAACGTCGAGGCTGCTGCAGACAAGTGTCAAGGGAGCGACCTTTCCGCTACTTCTTGCCCCTACATGCTGAAACGGCCACTGTGCAACTTTCCCTGAACTGGGGAAGCGATAGTGAAAGCAGGCATGCCCGGACAGTTCATCCGGACTGGATGGCGCTCCATTTCGCTCGAAGTATTCAGCAGAACCCACAATGCAGAGTCTGAATGACCCCAGACGACGTGATATCAACCTGGAATCGCTCAGTTCTCCCCCTCGTATCACAACGTCCATCCCGTCCTCAATGACATCAGATAATCTGTCTGAAAAATCGAGATCAAGCTCAATCTGCGGATGACGCTCCATAAATTGCGCAATCATCGGCAGCATCAACCCTCCGGCTAGCGGCAGTCCAACACGGAGCCTTCCGCGAGGTTGACCGGTCATGGCTGAAATCTCATCTTCTGCGGCCTGAATTTCGCTGAAAATTCGGTGACACCGTTCCAGGAAAACCTCGCCCTCAGATGTCAGACGCACCGAGCGTGTACTTCTCTGGAAAAGGCGTACGCCCAGGCGCTCTTCCAGCCTCGATATGCTCTTGCTGACCGCGGATGATGAAATACCTTTTACCCGCCCGGTGGCGACGAAGCTTCTCGTCTGTGCCACGTGCATGAACACCTCCAGCCCGGTCATTTTTTCCATCATTTGTTTCTGCCCGATCATTGCTGACAAATATGTCATTTGTGTTATGCCAGTCAGCCCCATCAATGGCAAGCGGATATCCGCTTATTATTACCGTCATAACACGACCCAACGGACGGCTTACTAAGACCGTCCCAGAGTTCTGATAAACAGACACAGGAGAAACATCATGAGCAGCAAAATTCGCGTAGGTATTATTGGTACCGGCGGTTGGGCAAGGTATGGCCATATTCCGGCCCTTCAGTCGCTGGAAGATTTTGAGATTACGGCGCTGGCCGGGCGTAATAAAGAAAAGGTTGAGAAGTATGCCGCTCAGTTCGGCATCGGCCAGGCCTATGGTAGCCCGGAAGAACTGCTGGCTAATCCTGATGTAGATCTGGTTGTGGTGTTGGCACCGACGCCTGAACATGGCCGTCTGGCGAAAGCGGTCATTGAGGCAGGAAAGGATGTCTACAGCGAATGGCCTCTTTCCACCACCACAGCAGAATCAGAAGAGATTCTGGCGCTGGCGCGTGAAAAGGGGGTTAAACATATTGTCGGCCTTCAGCGCCGCTTTTCTCCCAGCTCGCGTTTCTGGCACGACCTGATAAAACAAAACTGCGTCGGTAAAATCCGTGCGGTACGCATGTCCGTAGGTGTCGATGCTTTTGGTGAGGTCATGCCGGCGTTTGCAAAATGGGCGCTGGATGCGGCTAACTTCACCGAAATACTGTCGATATACGGCGGCCACTTCCACGATATGTTGTTCCACGGTGTGGGTTTCCCACAAAAACTGACGGCAATTACTGAAAACCAGTTTCCTGTCACCACGATTGCGGAAACCGGTGAGAAAGTGCCTTATACCAGCCCAAATGAAGTGATGGTTATAGGGACACTTACCGACGGTGGGCTGTTCTCGGTGCAGCTTGAGGGGGGCCAGAAACATCGTACCGGCCTGCAGATTGATATCACTGGCACTGAAGGCGTGCTGCGTATTACTAATGCGCGTGGTTTTGAGAATAAAGATGATAACGCGATAGCGATAATGCGCAATGGCGTTGAGACATTTGAACCTCTGACTGTCCCCGCAGAATATGCGTTTTTACCCGTTTCTCATCTTGATGCCAGTTCACAGGATGTGGCCTATCTCTACGCGGCCTATGCCCGGGACAAAGCGAGGGGCTCCAGTGAAGCAACTACGTTTGAAGATGCGTTGCGCCAGCATCGTTTAATCGATCGGATCACTGAATCTTCTGAGCGTTTCTTCAGCTGAGATTTTGTTCCAATCGCCTGCTCAGAATGGAGACATTATGGGCGGGCAAGCGTGGCCAGGGGGTGAGCATGTTCGACCCTATGCATAGTTAGCAGCGTGCCATCATTCTAAAAACAGCAACCTGGTACAATATTCTGCCCCCACGTGCCTCTATCCTTAAGCCACTTGAGAATGGCTGTTGATGATGGAGTCACTATGTTTGTCGGTGTGTTGTTTGCCCTGATTGCCGGGTTGATGTGGGGGCTGATATTTATTGGCCCGGTATTGGTGCCGGACTATCCAGCCGCGTTGCAATCCACCGGGCGCTATCTGGCTTTTGGGCTTGTCGTGCTGCCGCTGGCCTGGCTGGATCGCCGCCGCCTGCGTCAACTGCTGGCTAAAGATTGGCTAGAGGCGTTAAAACTGACCGCGATTGGCAATCTGCTGTATTACCTGTGCCTGGCCAGTGCGATCCAACGTACCGGAGCGCCGGTATCGACCATGATTATCGGCACGCTACCGGTGGTGATATCGGTCGCTGCCAATCTGTTTTACGGCCATCACGACGGCCGTCTCTCCTGGCGAAAATTGACTCCGGCCTTGCTGGTGATTGCGCTGGGGCTGGTGCTGGTCAACGTTGCGGAACTGCAAGGCAATAGCGAGCCTATTGATGTCTGGCGTTATACCAGCGGCTTGGGGTTGGCACTATTAGCGGTGGCGTGTTGGACCTGGTTCCCTCTGCGTAACGCGCGTTGGCTACGCGATAACCCGGATAAACGGCCCACAACCTGGGCCACGGCGCAGGGGATTGTGACCTTACCTTTGGCGTTGGTGGGTTATGTGCTGGTTTGCGGGCAATTGGCGCTGACACAGCCGCAGTTCGCGCTGCCGTTTGGCCCAAGGCCGCAGGTGTTTATCCCGTTGATGATTGCTATTGGCGTCTTGTGTTCCTGGCTAGGTACGTTGTGTTGGAACGAGGCGAGCCAGCGTTTACCGACGGTGCTGCTTGGGCCGCTGATCGTGTTCGAGATCCTGGCTGGATTGGCCTATACCTTTATGCTGCGTCATAGCTGGCCGCCGTTGATGACGCTATGTGGCATTGCCTGTTTGATGATCGGGGTGATTTACGCTATGCGCATCAAGCTGGAACCGGTAGTCGTTGCGTTAGAGGAACGGGGATAAAACATTTTTTATTTGATGGGGATGACTGCGTCAGAGATTGAGCAAACTCTGCGCAGTGCGCCCGTTGCCGCCATAGTGGACCCCTGGCGGCCCATCTCACGGCTTATTTACCGATCAGCGGCAATTTCCTGAACAATTCTTTGAGTTTGATGGCATCCCACGGGAAAAACTCCGTGATCCCCAGCCCGACGATGTCGGTAAGTTGCTCTGCGTCGGCGATCCATTTGGCGACGTTCGTCAGCGTCATTTTTCCACGAGCGATCCCTTCGAAGGCATTTTCATCCGCATCTGGGTTCTGGAACAGCAGAGATTTAAATGACCTCTCATCCAGCGCGTCCAGATCAAAATGAATGGCCAGATGCGTTATGTTCTCACGTTGGATCCACGCTTTCAGGCTGTCGGTACTTTTGGCCGCTTGTTCAGGCGAGCAAGTGGCAATCGAATGTTTGGCCAAAAACTCGGTTTCATAAGGGGTTGTGCCGTGAATACCGGTGATCATGATTTTTGATGCTGGAACGGGTGTACTGACTTTTGACGTCAAATCCGCATCCCCGTTTCCCATCAGTGCACCAAGCACGTGGGCATGGGAGTGTTGGAATTGTGCCGGAGTCATAACATCAGGGTGAGTATCGATCCAGAGTATGCCAAACCCTTCCTGATATTTGTCACTCAGCCAGGCAAAGGGAACCAGATCGACAAGACAGTCGCCGCCCAATACGGCAATGGTGTCTGGGGACTGTTCTGCAATGAGCTGTTCGGCACTAGCAAGCTGCTGTTTGATTTGAGAGCGCCCGGTTATGCCATCTTCTATCGCCAGCGGCTCGCCTGGCGGCGTCACAGGAATATGGATAACAGGAGAGTCGGTGTGCGGTGCCAGCCATGCCAGCAGTTCGGCACCAAACTGGTAGGCGGGGTTGTTACCCCCTTGCCACATAGGGAAAACCACGCGGATATGCTTATTTTCAGATTCCATCACTTCTCCTACTCGATTGATGCTAAAAGCAACGCAGCTGAGAGGCGCGCCGCCTTTGGCATTGTAGAGAAGTGGTGGGTGGGTTGCCAGACTTCATCCCAGATGAGGGGTGGCCCCAGCTAGAAAAGCGGCTACGGGTTTCCCCGTAGCCGTTATCGATTAACGTTTACTGTGGTGGATAATCTCTTCGGCCACATTGCGCGGAGCCTCTGCGTAGTGGCTGAACTCCATGGTGTAGGTGGCACGGCCTTGCGACATGGAGCGCAGGGTGGTGGAATAGCCGAACATCTCAGACAGCGGAACCTTGGCATGGATCTCTTTGCCTCCGCCACCGGGGATATCCTCCATCCCTTGCACCATACCGCGTCGTGACGACAAATCGCCCATCACGTTTCCGGCGTAATCCTCAGGCGTTTCCACCTCTACCGCCATGAGCGGCTCCAGGATCACCGGACTGGCCAGGCGACAGGCCTCTTTAAACCCAAAGATAGCCGCCATACGGAAAGCCTGCTCGGAGGAATCCACATCGTGGTAGGAACCGAAGGTCAGATGCACTTTGACATCGACCATCTGATAACCCGCCAGCACGCCATTATTCAGCGCCTCCAGAATGCCTTTTTTGACTGCTGGAATATATTCACCGGGGATCACGCCGCCTTTGATCTCATCAAAGAACTCAAAACCCTTACCGGGTTCATTGGGTTCCACCGTTAACACCACGTGGCCATATTGGCCTTTACCACCGGACTGACGTACAAATTTGCCTTCTACGTCGGTCACTTTCTGGCGAATGGTTTCGCGGTAAGAGACCTGCGGTTTGCCGGTGTTGGTTTCAACGCCAAACTCGCGCCGCATCCGGTCGACTATGATCTCAAGGTGCAATTCACCCATGCCGTAGATGATGGTCTGGCCAGAGTCTTCATCGGTGCGTACGCGCAGCGAAGGATCTTCCGAAGTCAGGCGTTGCAGCGCAACCCCCATTTTCTCCTGGTCGGCCTTGGTTTTTGGTTCGATGGCCTGTGCGATAACCGGCTCCGGAAACACCATGCGTTCCAGCGTGATAATGGCATTGGGATCGCATAGCGTATCGCCGGTGGTCACATCCTTCAGGCCCACACAGGCGGCAATATCCCCGGCGTGCAACTCATCGACTTCTTTACGATCGTTGGCGTGCATCTGCACGATACGCCCAATACGCTCTTTTTTGCCTTTTACCGGGTTATAGACGCTATCGCCTTTGGCCACGATGCCGGAATAGACGCGCACGAAGGTCAACTGACCAACAAACGGGTCGGTCATCAGCTTGAATGCCAGCGCGGAGAATTTTTCATTATCATCGGCCTTACGGGTGATAATGTTATCGCGTTCATCATGGCCTTCCATCGGCGGTACATCCAGCGGAGAGGGCATAAGTTCGATCACCGCGTCCAGCATGCGCTGGATACCCTTGTTGCGGAATGCCGAACCGCACAGCATTGGCTGGATCTCACCGGCAACGGTGCGGGCGCGCAACCCATGAACGATCTCCTCATTGGTTAATTCGACCTGATTGAGGTATTTGTCCATCAGCGCTTCGGAGCCTTCCGCTGCAGCTTCAATCATCTTGTCGCGCCACTCTTGGGCCTGCTCGAGCATTTCAGCTGGGATCGCCTCGAAGCGGTAGGTCATACCCTGAGTCGCTTCATCCCAGAAGATGGCCTGCATGCGGATCAAATCCACTACGCCAGCAAAATGGTCTTCTGCACCGATGGGGATCACCACCGGCACCGGATTGGCTTTCAGGCGTTCTATCATCATGCTACGCACGCGGAAAAAGTCTGCGCCGGTACGGTCCATTTTGTTGACGAAGGCCAGACGCGGCACCTTGTACTTATTAGCCTGACGCCACACGGTTTCAGACTGCGGTTGCACGCCGCCGACCGAGTCATACACCATCACGGCACCGTCCAGCACGCGCATCGAACGTTCCACCTCAATGGTGAAATCGACGTGCCCGGGGGTATCGATGATATTGATCCGGTGCTGAGGATAATTATGCTCCATGCCGTTCCAGAAGCAGGTGGTAGCCGCGGAGGTAATGGTTATCCCGCGCTCCTGTTCCTGCGCCATCCAGTCCATGGTAGCGGCGCCGTCGTGGACTTCGCCCAGCTTGTGACTGACCCCGGTGTAAAACAGAATCCGCTCGGTCGTCGTGGTTTTGCCGGCATCAATGTGCGCCGAGATGCCGATATTGCGGTAGCGTTCGATGGGGGTAGTGCGTGCCATAATCAACCTTTCTTAGCCTTGTGGCGTACGGCTTTAACTGTTTACGTAAAATGATATCCCTCAATGGGTTATCAACCAGGCCTGGAACAACAACGTCCTACGGCCTTAGAGTAATCGTAGTTGATAGTATTAAGTTTATTAACCTATGACTGTGATAGGTCGCATAAAAATAAAACATTTAAAATCATAATGTTAAAAGTGACAGGTCACTATAAGTCACTATTAGGTCATAATTAACCTACACAAACACCCATTTATCGCTGCGTTCATCATGGTACTTGGCCGTCATTTCTGCGGATTTATGGCCAAGTAAATGCTGAGAGAATTCCTCGCCATTTTCTTTTTTGTGCAGTCTTGCGGACAAACTGCGCAGTTCATGAAATGAAGGCGGGGATGTTTTCCACTCAAGCCCAGAAGCGCGCCTGCTGTCTTTGAATGCTGTAGATAAATACGAACCAGCCGGTGTTGTGCATCGTGGCGAGTTCGTGGTGCCCAAAGTGGCCACGCAGCGTATTGGCGTTGATAATCTGTATGCCATGATGCCAGGCTATGCCACTGGGGGGTTAGTCGGAAACGCCGTTACCGACTCTGCGCCAATTTATGGATTACGTAGCTCTGATAATCCACCGTTAACCGTCAATGCGCCTGTGACCATTAATCAACAAGGAGGGGGGCAAACGCAGCCCGTAAAAATGACGCAGTTGCTAGAGCTTATCAGCAAGTTGTTGATGCATCGATTAGGAAGGGCATTGCAAGGGAGTTTAAACCAAGCGGGCAGATATGGACGGTGCTGAATCGGAGATAATTTTCAAGATCGTGATGCGCTGAGATGCTTGGTGGTTACAAGTAGTGATAGGATGCTGCCACTTGTTATTTTTTTTGGGCATGGAAGTGAAAAAAATTACTTTTTTATCTCTGTTATCACTATCGCTTATCGGGTGTGCTTCGCACAATCCTTCGTATCAGCGCGAAAAACAGGCAGAACAACGTGTTGAGGAAAAAGAGAATTACAAAATATTAGAGATATCTTCACAAGGTGATTTCTCAGGAAAGCCAATAAACGGAGTTCAACTCAGAAAAGAGATTGCAAAACGCAGCAAAAATGGTGAGTTGTCAGGATATATTGTTCACTCTGTCACATATGCACCTTATAACAATACATGGAGTAAAAAAGGATGGTTTGCAGGAACAGAGAATTATAAAAAAGGAAGTTACAACCTTAGAGGGTATTTTGTAATGCAAGGCACCCGGGAAGGTGCCGTAAGGAATGTTATTGGTTGGCATGGATTCCCCGTTGGTGATAATGTTACCACTAGCCATGATAAATATGTGGGGTCCAATGCATTTGGGGTTACTGCTCGTGTAGAGCGCCTGCGTTATAAGGGGGCACTCTTAGTTTTCGGAAACAATAGAATCAATCCTGATAGCGAGCTTGGCGTTGATGCTGATATAGAGGTGATCGGTGATCTACCCACAACCTTAAGCATGCAAGAATGCAAAATAGAATATTTAGCGAGAGTAACAGGATTAAGCAATAGTTTCGTTATTGGGGGAAGGGACCGGTCCCCCACGCTGGACAGTCCAGATGATATCAAAGGGGATATTGTGGCGTTCAATGCTGAATTAATCGCAGCAAGACTTGTAAATGCTAAAACAGGCGAAGTCTATCCTGCTAAATTGAGATGGGTGTTTAGAGAAATCTGATATTGTTGAGAAATGTTTAAGGTTGTGTGTGGGGCGACAAGTAGTTAAAATGATCTAC
This sequence comes from Serratia sp. 14-2641, assembly GCF_001692375.1. NCBI lineage: Bacteria > Pseudomonadati > Pseudomonadota > Gammaproteobacteria > Enterobacterales > Yersiniaceae > Serratia > Serratia sp. 14-2641. Next base: position 400,179 of record NZ_LXKR01000066.1, read on the forward strand.
CCCATAGCCAAGCGGCGCGTCTAACGAGAAACAACATTAACCAACAACCCACTTCGGTGGGTTTTTTTATGCCTGGAGAAAACATGCAGTAGAAAACCGAGCGACATTCCAGAGGGGCGCTTTATAGACTTGCGAGTTGAAATGCCCGCACGCGACGAATCAGAGCTGGAGTTTGAACCGGAACCAGCGCCAGCAGACGAGCTACCAGTGAGTTCTACGGAACCGGAGAGCGGCGATGGCTATAGCCCGATGAAGGAACGGAGTGCACGGAGGATGCGAAGAAGTAGTTCAGGACCGGGAGAAATCCCGGCCTTATTATTTTAATGATCTGTTGTGTGGTGGCCAGGACAAAAGGTATGTATATGTTATCTGACCCACAATAACTACTATAACCTCACTATTTAGTAATGAGATACTGAGGATTATATGAATATTATTAAAGGTGCGTTACAAACTGTAGACGTGGAAACCGCAATTATCCGTGGTGGATATATACCTGTAAACTCGTTCGAAAAAGGTTTTACCCTAGCTTCGCCCGAACAGGCACTACAGTTGGAGAAAACAAATGAGTATTTTGTTTGGAGTGGTTCTTTCCCAAAAACTGTTCCAAAAGAGTCAACGCCGGATACTATAGGCGGATTTGGGCCAAATGCTTGGATAGATGTAAGTAACTTAACGTTCAGAACTCAGGCAACCGTGCCCGATGGGTATACATTAATACCAAGTTTACAGCCTCGGCCTGCATGTGGTAGAACCATATATGCTGATAGAAATGCGGGGGTATTCCCTACTAATAGCAGTCAACAAAACGGTATGATTGTAAATTCATTGCTAATTGACTATGACGAAATTATTTTTGTTGAGCCAGTACCACTTGGCGAAGTTATTGTGTCTGCAAAGAAACGAATAAGGGCTTTGCATAGAGCAATGTTTGATATGGATGAAACCGTTTCGTTCGGACTAAAAGTGGAACGGGGATGTGTCGGAAGTATATTTGAGAACATCACTTTCCGGTTTAATGCCCCAGATCAAATTGCCTGGATTTATGACGGAAAAAGTGGTGATACAAGCAAGTCATATCCGCAGTATAACAATTCTTATAACTGTGATACTGAGGGTGCTCACGTTGATGGCTCCATTTCAATGCTTCTGTCATACACTTGGTCTAATAGGTTTTTCGGATGTAATTTTAATCGCACAATGACAGGTATTGTTTTTGGACGGGATACCGACCCTGCTGGATACGTGAATTATAATGTACTGTTCGGGTGTGAGATTCGAAGCGATAAAACAAAACAAAACAGCGGTAGTCCGATAATTCATCGTTCGGGAGGGGGTAATGCATTAATTGGTTGCGCTATTGAAAATTGGTTAGGTGCTCCTATCATATCGGGAGGGAACTTTCTCATCTCTGGTGGTTACCTTGAGGCCATGGACACTGCAACCAAGGTGGGTGGTGGTCGGCTTATTATCACTGATTGCCATGACAATGGGCCTGCAATTGTCATGGATGCAGATGGGTCTTCTCTTGTTTATGAAAATAATCTATTCACGGGTAGCGCGTATACATCTGGTTATCCAAAAATACAGCGCAGAGGAGATATAGACGCCTCTATCACGATATCAGGGGTTGAGTCAGGACGCGCTGGCTCTGTCCTCATACGCCCAGGGCAATACCGTGGAGACACTGCCATTTGGTATAATACTAGCCCTCGGAAGTCTCGGGAATCTATAGATCATGGTTTTTCTTCAATCTCTGCACGAATCGGCGATGACCAGCTTAACGTAACAGGAACGGATAATTTTTACACAGTTAGGTTTAACAACTCGACAATTGATGCAGATAGCGGCAATGAGTTCAACGCTACTGTGGGTATTTTTACCGCTGGAATTGGTGGTGTGAGGACCATCAGTGGTGGAGTCTACTTAGGTGGGGTTACATCTGGCCAGCCATGTGAACTTTTTGTGGTCACAACTGATAGAAAATATTTGTTAGCAACCAGACGAGGTGATGGTATTTCTAACATCTTTTTGTCGGGCACAGTATCAATTCCAGTATTCAACGGTCAGACCGTCAGGTTGCAAGTAATTGCGCATGGAAGTGCTACAAAAACTGTATCAGTTCTTCGCGGTAATGCTGTTGATGGTTACTCGTATCTATCAATTGTAAAATAAATTATTTTTCAAAACTAAATCAATTAGTTATATTACATTCTAACTAAATCTCAAGCCACCAGTCAGGGCCGTAACCCCAATTGACTGGGGCCATATAGATTTTGCCGTCCCGCTGATTGAGAAGAATAACGCGGGTTCCTGGAGCAACGTTATACCGATCGATCGGAACGTTATCTTGACCGCTGGCCACTTCCAGTTCTGAGGCCAAAACGTCCAAGTAATCGGCTCGAGTTTGTACCAGGGCAAATCGTCCGAACATTTGTGAAAGCCTTTAACTAAATTTTGAGTATAGAAGAAGGGTAGCTGTCGAGGGGTTAGTAGAAAATCTTGACTATGCGGAGAGATGTAATATGCATAAAAATGAAGTCACTATTACTTGTAACTTGTTGATTTTTATCAGCAGGAATGTCGTGTTTTGTGGTTGTTTGTTGTGCATTTAATGAGTGATAAATTGGATAATTAATTGATTTTATTAGGCATTAACTTACTTGGGTATGCTATGGCTGTGATGGGCGTTTAAAAATTAAACATTACAGATCACGGGGTTGTTCTGCGGATGGTCTTGTTAGGGGGTGAAAGAGGGCAAACTGAACTGCCCCACAAGAAATTTCCTACAACCAAGATAAATAGTGTTCAGGTTGCCTGAAAAACAAGCTGATTCGTTTATTGCTATGAATTTTTCTGCAAAGAAATTGATGTTTATGTGAAGTTGAGCGAGACATCCCACAAACTTCATGGTTAAATTCCGAATTCGCTCAATTAGCACATTATTTTATTGCAGAGCGATTTTTATTTACTCATGGATTAAGAGATTAACATGCAAAAAACATATTTATCAGTACTTCTGGCTGGCGCAATGGCGCTGTCTTTCGGCGTTCAGGCTGCGGGTGAAAGCACCATTTCATTAGGTTACGCTCAGAGCCACGTCAAGATTGATGGCAACAATCTGAATGAGAACCCAAAGGGTTTTAACCTCAAGTATCGCTATGAAATTGATAACAATTTAGGCTTTATCACTTCATTCACCTATACCACGCAGTCGTATGACTTCTATTATGGCAGTAACAAAGTGGGCGATGGTGATTTAAAATATTACTCACTGACTGCTGGCCCAGCCTATCGCTTTAATGACTATATCAGCGCCTATGGTTTAATCGGTTTTGGCCACGGCAAGGCGACGACCAATGTCTCAATGCTGGGGTACTCTTCTAACACAGACGAAAGCAAGACCAGCGTCGCTTACGGTGCGGGCTTACAAGTCAACGTTACCCCTAATATCGCTCTTGATGCTCATTACGAGTATTCAAAGCTGGGTGATTTTAAAGTCGGTACCTGGACCGTTGGTGCAGGCTATCGTTTCTGATAGAAATGCCCTAAAGGGTTTTGAGGGGGCAGCACTAGGCCATTATTGTCGGTAAAAAGGGTCTGACCTTCTCGAAACCTCGGAGCCGCCGCTACTCGCGTCGGTTCCGGTTTTATCTTCCTTCAAATGCGTTCTTTTTCAATCAACCTTTCTTGCCGTTTGGTATACGGTTCCCTCGATACCCCTTCCATGATCCGTTGGCGGGCGGTTTAATGTATCGACGTTAAAATCCAGAGTAACCGTTTGCTGAAAGGACTCGTCATGTCTGCGTTTCGTGTTCTGCTTTTGCTGGCCGTTGCGGTCCAACTACCAGCCTCTGCCAAGCCTTTGGTCAAACCATCCGGCACTGTGCCAGGTACCATTCAATGGCAACCCTGCAACAGCACCGCCTTTCAACACTGGTTCAGCGATGGGCCGCCTCCGGCCAGGTTACAATGTGGCTATGTCGAAGCGCCACTGAGTGACCAGAATGCAGCACAAACCGTTCGGCTGGCTCTCACGAGGTTACCTGCGGTAGGCCCAAAAAAAGGCAGTGTGGTGATCATCGCGGATGGGCCTGGCTCACCAGGGCTCAATCCAAAAATTGCCGAGCAGGGTCCCGCCTGGCGGTTGCAAAAATCTTACGACATCATTGGCTATGATCCTCGCGGTGTGGGGCAATCGACACCCAAAATTTCCTGTCTACCAACAGCCAGTGAGGAAACACCGTCACCCGATGAAAACGATATTCCCGGTGCAGAGCAACAGGCACGGGATAGGGTGGCGGCCTGCATCAAGCAGACAGGAGGCGATGTGGTGCAACATATGGGCACCCACGAAGCCGTTAACGATCTTGATACCCTACGCCGGGCATTGGGTGAACCCGCTTTGACCGCCGTGGCGTATTCTTACGGTACCAAGGTCGCGGAGTTGTATGCCGAGCGTTTCCCTAAGAAAACCCGCGCGTTGGTGCTCGATGGCGTAGTGAACCTGAAAGAAGATGACTTTAGCCAACGCATCAATCAGGAACGGGGTTTTCAGCAAAGCTTCCTGCGTTTTGCCGATGACTGCGAGAAGAAGGGCTCATGCCCTTTAACCAGCGAACCTAACTGGGCGATCCAGCGGTACCACAGGATGCTGCGCAAATTGCACGATGCTCCTTTCGTTACTCCGTCGGGTTATGAAATCTCTGCCGATGACGTGATCACGCTGACGCGTAACCTGTTGCCCTGGCGGGAACGTTGGCCCGAACTGGCCACGGCCTTGCGTAAAATTGATGAGGGCAAAGCCGATGATGCGGTGACCGATCTTATCGACGAAAGCTATACCCCAGACGCTGATGATGCGCGAATGGTGATCACCTGTGCAGATGTGGCGAAACCTGATGCCGACCAGCAGTTGTTACGTCGGCAGCGCCAACAAATCAATACCGCAGCCTCATTTCCCAATTACTTACCGTTGCATGAGTATCCACTCGAGACCTGTGATTTCTGGCCATATCCTGGCCATTTGGAACCGCATGCTCCCGTGCTTTCTAATGCTCTCCCGCCGTTGTTGTTCATTTCCCAGCGCTATGACCCGGTTACGCCATATCGTAACGGCCGTGAAATGGCTTCGAGTTTTAAAAGCCCGCTGATTACCCGCGAAGGGGATGGCCATACGCTGGCGTTGACGGGCATAGACAGCTGTGTGGATGATGCAGTAGTGGATTATCTGTTGAGTCCCAAAAAACCACGACGGGATAAAAGCTGCCGTTGAGTGGGGGTCTTTGGGGGATGATATGTGCCTTCACCAGGCTGACAGAAACACTACTCAGTAGTGTTCTAAACCTACGTTCTGGGGGATACTAAGTTATGCCAGTAGGGGGGGCAGGACTGTAATTTTTACTAAGAGTATTCTGCCCCGTGATGAAGTACAGGATTAAGCGGAATGTCGGGTAGGGATACAGATTTTTCCGTTAATAATGTGCGCATCCCGGCGGATCCACTCATTAACTTTGTAAACACTGGTTCTGTGAAGTTGTGCGAAAGTCTTAATATCTCCGTCATGCTTTCTATATATAAACTCTCTGACACTGGTCAATGTACAGTTCTCCATGAAGTGTGGCTTCCTAGGTGAAGGGTATGTGGATACCCATTATTAGGTTGGTACTGTTATAGCATAGAGCGTAACATAAAGTTTTAAATACGGGAATTAAACTTTGCTGTTATATGCGAAATTTTATCGATCTGTTTTTTTAATTAGATACTCTTAGGTGATGGATAAATTCACATTCAGGTAAAAAACAAGGAATAAGTTTTAATTTTATTTAAAATCATAACGTTACATTGATTTTGTTGCGGTGTTACACAATGGGCGCAGAGGGGGGGAAACTGACATTGATTAACAATCTATATGGATTTGTCGATAAAAAATAATTTCCTCACGATCTTAATTGCAATAAATAACGCATAGCAGCAAAATCAAGAATAATCTCAATATATTTATATGAGTTTATTCTTGGATAACAATGCGCTTTCTGAGTTTATTCCTAGTTAAAAGCGAGAAGGAAGGGAAACGTAACGATTTATCTGAATTTTTCCATCAAGATGTCGTTGATGATCAGCCTCATCGTGATTTGTTAACATTCCATGAGTCTGGATAAAAGACTCATGGATGGCGCGACCAGCAGATGACCAAACTCAATTTGGTTCATACGCCAGTCGCGCCCATAGTTGGGTTAAATCAACCCAAGCTTGCTATTAATCTCCGCGATCTCGCGCCGCCATTGCTGCTGCAACTGTGGCTTTTGATGCTTGAGTTTACGTGTTAAATCCTCCTCAAGTTTGTGCTCCAAAGCAACCAGCGTTGCCAGTAGGTGATCTTCATTGCTCGATATCGCAGGTTCAGCGACCGGTTCACGTTCAGGGGATGCCGCCAGCTCAGAATGACTGCCACCACTCAGTATGGTGTAGACGGGTAAAAGATCGTGCCATTCGGTCAGTTGACGATCGTTTATCAGCCAGTAGCGATTACAGCTTTGCTCCATCAGCGTCCGATCGTGGGTGACCAGCAGCACGGCTCCCGCAAACCGTTGCAACGTTGCGGCCAGCTCTTCTTTACCTTCCATATCCAGATGGTTGGTCGGTTCATCGAGCAGCAACAGTGAGTAGTTGGCCAGAGTAAGCGCAACAAACAGTAACCGCGAACGCTCGCCACCGCTCAGCGTAGACACTTTCTGTTGATGGCGCAGGTAAGGGAAACCGGCACCGATCAGCGCCATTTTCCGTTGGTCTTCGGTCAGGGGGGCGAAGTGGCTCAGAGCATCGCTTAACGAATCTTCATCGTTGAGCTGTTGCAGACTCTGGTCGTAATAACCAATACGCATGCGAGGGTGAAAAACCGCCCCTTGGCAGCTTGTTTGCTGGTACTGCTGCCAAAGGAAGTGCAGCAATGAAGACTTACCACAGCCGTTACGGCCTACTAGCGCGATGCGATCGCCACTTTTTACCTGGAGATGATCCAGACTGAACAGCACCGGCGCGTTAGGAGCAGGGCGAATGGCTAATTGCTCCAACGCCAGCAGTCGATCGGCAGGCAGCGCTTCACCACTGAGCCGGAGCCGCCACTGGTTGCCTGAGCTCAAGGTGGTTTGCTGGTCCTTTAATCGAACCACCTGTTTTTCCATCTGCTTGGCTTTACGCGAGAGATCTTCGTTGTCATAGACCTGGCCCCAGACAGCCAGGCGTTTGGCACTTTTCTCTACGCGGTCAATTTCCTTTTGTTCAGCCTGATGGCGGTGCTCATCGGCCAAGTCCTGCTCTTGGAGGGCGAGGCGCGCCTGCGAACAGGGCAAACGGAAATACTGAAGCGTTTTGTCACGCAGGATCCAGGTACAGTTGGTTACGCAGTCCAGTAACCGACCGTCGTGGGAAACCAGCACGAAGCTACCGTTCCAGCCATTGAGGAATTGCTCCAGCCACAGCAGCGTCGGCAGATCCAGATGGTTGCTGGGTTCATCCAGCAGCAGCAAATCAGGTTGGCGGATCAGCGCTCGGGCTAACAACAACCGGGTATGCTGGCCACCGCTCAGGGTGCCAGCCTTCAGATCCCATGCTACCCGGTCGAATCCCAGTTCTGCGAGTAACACTTCACCTTGCCAACGTTCAGGCTGATGTTGTCCCTCTGCCAGGCCAGTGAGCACTGCTTCCAACAGGGTGCAGTGATACAAGGTTTCGGGCAGGTGTTGTTCCACCCGAGCCATCAGGCATTGGTGTGATGGGGTGACAGTACCCGTGCTGGCAGGCAGATCGCCACTGAGAATTTTAAGCAGGGTGCTTTTGCCACAGCCGTTATGGCCAATTAAACCGATGCGGTCGCCTTTTTTGAGGCTAAAGGAAACCTCAGCCAACAGCGGGCCGAAAGCGTTATCAATACCAACAGATTGTGCAGAAAGTAATGTCGTCATGATGCTTACTCAAGGTTACAGGCATGCAAATGCCTATCGTCAAAAAATTGCCGACGATAACCCGGTAAGCCGGAGGGAAGAACTTTGATGTGAGTAAACTTCGCTCAAGCTTAGGTTATCGGAGCACGATACCGGTAATGCTTGAGCAGCGACGATCACCAAGGTGAGGTGAGAATTTGAACCATTCACACGACAGCATAGGGGACCTCCTTTTCATAGTTTTTGGTTGATAGGTGAACGGATTATAAAGGGGATTTGCGGTTTCTGCTACTGGCTGGCAACAGAAGGCGTAACAGGAAGGTAACCTCCCTGTTACGTTTGAGGCTGCTGACAACTCTCTACCGGCATGCTACGCCCGTTTACTTTGTCATCTATCTGAGCCGATCAGTCATCTTCTGCGTAGATTTCTGGGTCCTGAATATGTTCCAGCACGTCCCCAGGCTGGCAATCAAGATAGCGGCAGATAGCATCCAGCGTAGCAAAACGTATCCCTTTCACCTTGCCTTGCTTTAACAGCGAGAGGTTTTGTTCGGTGATGCCAGCCGCGGCGGCCAGGTCTTTGGATTTGACTTTGCGTGTAGCTAACAACACGTCTAGCCGGACGATGATCGACATAATAGGCTAACCTCACACGAACTGTTGATTTTCAAAATGCAACTTGCTGGCCTGTTTCAGGATTTGTGCAATGACGGCAATACAGGCCGCGAGAAACAGGGCAACAATATTCCCTGTATCGATACCTAATGTCACCATTCGTTGGCCAACGGGCTCATGCATGGTTATCCAATAACTGAGAATAGGCTGGCACAATAACTCTAAAATCGTCCAAATGGCGACATATTGGCCCATTTTTCCCAAATGGTGCGCCGCAGTGCCTGAAAAATAGGCGCGTTGAGCATAGGTTTGGAACAACTTACGTAAATGATACAACCCTAGTGCCAGTGCCAGCAGCGGTACGCTCGACAAGATAATGCCACCAGCAATTTGCCACCATGGGAAGCGGTATAAATCAACATCCAGGGCGCTGATTAAATCGTTTGAGATGGAAACATGAAATCCGTAGCCATCGTTGGCGGCGACGCTTGGGAATAACCAATAGGACGCATTAAACAACAACATGGCGAGTAACAAGCACAATGTGACGGTGGCCATACGTTGGCTGAAGCGGGTAAGGCGATCTAATGTCATAAAAACCTCAAGTTGCTGAGTGGAAGTCGCCGTGACTTCACTCTTAAAATTATCGCAAAACAATAATAAATTATCGAAGTGCGATCATTTAATGATTTCTTTGTTCGCAAATCAATCAGGTGGCGATTTGTTTTTGAGCAGTAAACGGTCATGAAGAGGGCACTGTGGAGGGTTAAATACGGGCTAGTGAGGCGTTAACTAAAATTTCTACTAACCTTCTAGGATTAATGCGCTTTTTCACTGAATAGCTTGTTATTATACTCACCGCTTATTGTTGATCAGGCGCAGTGATATTCATCGTTTCGCCTGTTGCGATTATCGCCAACCCCATGCTGAGCATTCACCGTTATGATCAAGTCATTACAGATTTTCCTGTTCACCTTTTTGTTGTTCGGCTTACCGCTGGCGCCGTTAGCCAATGCAGCACAGCAGGGTGCTGCTGCGGTTGAACTCAGCCCGCAGGAAATAGCGGCTTCGCTTAAAAATTATCAAAAACAGCTGGATACGATTAAACAGCAGGTCTCAAAGGCGAGCTCTGATGGTCAGTTGAACAAGCTGTTTGAAGCCACGCAGGTCTTAGCTACGGACGCAGAAAAGCTGACCACCGATCTGCAACCCATGCAGGTGAAGTTACAGGCACAGTTAGATGTGCTTGGCCCGCAGCCCGAACCTGGGGTAATGACCGAAACCGCCAGTGTGGTGCAACAACGCAATACGCTCAATAATGCCAAAAAACAGTTGGACGATGCCGTAAAACGCTCACAAGCCATCAGAACGGGGGCGCTCGACTTAGGGCAACAAATTACCGATCTGCGCCGTGTGGCCTTCAAATCCCAGTTGGCGTTGAATACCGGCAGTATTCTTAGTTCGCAATTCTGGTTACCAGAGTCGACTTCACAGGTTGAGGATTTAGCTCGTCTTAACGACTTTAAGCAGCAACTGGAGCAAACCCTGGATGCCAGTTGGCAGGAGGAATGGCGCTACGGGACGATAGCGTTACTGATCCTGGCTGCGGCTTGCTGGTCTCTAGGGCGCTATTTCGTGGAGCAGTTTTTTGCCTGGGTGTGTATCCGCTATTTACCCGATGGCCGCTTGCGCCGCAGTTTTATGGCATTAATGACGGTGCTAATCACGTTGTTTGCCACCACGCTGGCGCTAAATCTGCTTATTTCTGCGTTTGCTCGTGTTCAGCCGCTGACGTCTCAAGTCCAGGATTTCGCCGATGGATTTATGCAGTTGGGGATTTTCTGCGCGCTGATCGCTGGATTAGGCAGGGCGTACCTTTCGCTGAGCCGTCCATCATGGCGTCTGGCGCAGATGGATGATGCCATTGCCAGCGGCATGCGTTTCCTGTCGCCGTTATTGGCCGGATTGGCTATGGCTTTTGGCACCGTGGAACTGGTTAATAACGTGATTGGTGCCAGTCTTGGCAGCACGGTGCTAGGTAATGGTCTGGCTACTGCATTGATGGCATTGATCTTGTTGGCAATACCGGTTCGGGCACGCCGTATCCGCTATAAGCTAGAGCAGCAGGGGATGCATCTGGAAAAACGCTCGGTGATTGCCGGGATAATCCATATCGTTGTTGTGGTATCGGCAACCGTGATCCTGTTATCACTGTTGATTGGCTATGTGGCTTTCGCTCGCTTCCTGACCTATCAGTTGATTTGGGGGGCACTGGTACTGATGGCGTTCTATTTCCTGGTGATCTTTGCTACCGATTTTTGTACGGTCATTTTTTCCCCCCAAACTGCCAGCGGGCGGGCGCTGAAAAAATCGCTCCACTTTAAAGATCGCCATCTTGAGCAACTGACCGTCATCTTCACGGCGTTGTCCAAATGTTCTTTGATATTGTTGATGATTGTTGCCCTGATTAATGGCTCCTTTGGCACCACCACGCCAAACTCCTTACTGCAAAAGATTGTTGCCATCCTGAGCGGTGAAGGTCTGAAGCGGCTGAATATCGTTCCAAGCAACCTGCTCAATGCGGTGGTTTGTCTGGCGATCGGTATCTATGTGCTGCGGGTCACGCAACGTTGGTTGAGCCATGAGCTGCTGCCAAAAACCATCAGTGATATTGGTATCCGTGCCTCGCTTGTTACCTTGTTCAGCAACGTCGGCTATGTGCTGCTGATACTGATCACGCTGGCGACGTTGGGTATCCAGTGGAATAACCTGGCTTGGATCGTGAGTGCGCTATCGGTAGGTATCGGTTTTGGCCTGCAGGAAATCGTGAAGAACTTTATCTCTGGGCTGATCCTGTTAACGGAGCGCCCGGTTAAAGTTGGGGATATGATCGGTATCGGCGGGGTTGAAGGGGATGTACGGCGAATCAATGTACGCGCCACCGAGATCCAGCTGAGCGATCGCTCGACCATGATTGTGCCTAACTCTCAGCTAATCTCGCAGAACGTGCGTAACGCCACCATGGGGAATGCCCAAGGGGTGGTCACCGTTGCGCTGACTTTCCCCACCGATATCGACCCAGAGCAGGTACGCAACGTGTTGCTGAGTGCCTACCATGAACACGAATCCATTCTGGAAACGCCAGCCCCATACGTTCGCTTCAGCCAGCTTGGCCCAGACGGGATTATCCTCAGCGTAACCGGTTACGTTGCCAGCCCACGCATGGTTGGCTCCACCAAGAGCGATCTGCTGTTCAATATTTTGAAGCTCCTGCGCGCCCATAATGTCAACCTGTCCAGCCCGAAAGAGGTGGTGTTTATGAAGCAACGGGCAAAAAGTCTGGTTGATGAAGAAGAACATTCATCTTGATGAGGTCACGCTGATGAGTCACTCAATGGCCGATAATATCATCGGGATTTATCAACGGCATGCTGAGGCGTTTGAGCAGAAGCGGTCAACCACGCTGTTTGAGCAACCCTGGTTGGAGCGGTTCCAAAGCCTGTTACCCGACAACGGGCGGATCCTGGATATTGGCTGCGGCAACGGCATGCCGATCGCCGACTATTTTATCCGCCAGGGTTTTCAGGTGACCGGTGTGGACAGTTCGCCGCCGATGATCGACCGTTGCCTGCGACGCTTCCCGGAGCAGCGCTGGGCAGTGGCCGATATGAGACGTTTGGCGCTACCGGATAAATTTGATGGGTTAATAGCCTGGGACAGTTTTTTCCATCTGACGCGAGAAGATCAGAGCCAGATGTTTAACATTTTCCGGCGACATGCCCAGAGCAAGGCTGCATTAATGTTTACCAGCGGCACCCGCAATGGCGAAGCTATCGGCACGTTCGAAGGCGAGGCCCTTTATCATGCCAGCCTGGCCCCCGAAGAATATCGGCAGTTATTGCAGGAACAGGGGTTTAACGTGATCAAAATGGTAGCAGAAGATCCGGACTGTGGTGGGCGTACCGTCTGGCTGACGCAACGCCGCTAGCGCGATTGGTTGAGATTGGGGATGGATTATCGAAAGGAGAACGTAGATGGTTGAATTTGTTTATGCCGTTGTGACTAAAACGCCCGTGTGGGTTTATGTGCTTTTCATCTTCCTGCTTATGCGAGGGATTAAGGCTCGAAAGCCCGCCACCGTTTCCCTCGAAAAATTGGCGATCGTCCCGGCCATTTTTCTGCTTTGGGATATTTATGATCTGGTTGCTCATCATCAACTCACTGTGTCCTCCCTATTAATGTGGTGCTCTGGGCTGGTTATCGGCGCGTTTATTGGCTATAGGTTGGTCAACCCGGCGCAAATCACCGTGGCCAGCGAAGTGCGCTCCATCAACCGGCCTGCTGATTATTCGGTTTTACCTCTGATGATGGTCGCATTTGTTATCAAGTATATTCTGGGTGTCATTGGCTCCGTATCGCCTGAGACATTGCAGCAACCCAGTGGCCACACTGTGGCGATCGTTTCTGGCGGGCTGTTTGCCGGCCTATTCGTCGGAAAGTTTATTCACTATTTAAGGTGCTACTTTTTGGTCACCTATCGGGCAAGTTAAGCCACAGTCCACTATAAATATGTCATCGGCCAAGTCATGGTGTTGAAATGATGAAAGTTATGAAAATCGTGAGAACAATAGAAAAATACGTACCGCCAACATTTATCCTGGCGTTGATGGTTGCGCATATTGGGTACTTGATACTCAGCCCGATCCTGTGGCACGGGTTGCAACATTCTCATGATTTTGTGGAAAATTTCAGCTCCTGGCAACAGGCTCTGGGATTTCTCGACACTATGGATATTCCTCGCTTTATGATTGGCATTGTGCTGCTCTTTATGGCGGGGATGTTGCTGTTAAAAACGCGTATTGCCTGGTTTTTCTCGTTACTGTTGCTCAGTTGCATCGTTATCGTAGATATCGCTATCTATAGGCAAATCACGGTGTTGGCAGGGTATTCACTGATCACCCTATTAGGGATGCTCATCTACTGGCGACGTTTTGACCAACGTAAGCTGGCGAGTACCAGTTTCTTTGCTGTCACCAGCATAGCCTCATTGATTGTCTACAGTATGTTAGGAACGCTGTATATTGGCGATCAATTCACCCCCGCAGTCACCGACCTGCCTACGGCGTTTTATTTTGCCGTGGTCTGCATGTCTACCGTCGGTTTTGGCGATATCATTCCGCATACCACTGCTGCGCGAATGTTCACACTCACGGTGATTATTTTTGGCATCACGGTTTTTGCCGCTTCTCTGGCATCGGTTGCTGGTGTGCTAATCAGTCAGAATCTTCAACGTATTATCAAAGGGCGGTTCTCTCACATGACTCGCAAAAATCATTACATTATTGTTGGTACCTCTTCATTGGCACTCAATGTCTATCAGGGATTGATTGAAAGCGGTGGTAACGTGACCATTGTTTGTGAGCCAGGTAATAAGCAACACTACCCCGATCATGCGGATGTGGTTGAAGGCGATCCTTCCGCCGTTGCGACTCTGGCATTAGCGGGGGCCGAAAAGGCGAAATATATTGTTGCCTTGACCGAAAGCGATGCGGTGAACGCTTTCATCATATTGGCGGCCAAAGAGGTGGGTGGGGCAGACACCAAAACTATCACCCTAGTCAATGAAAGCCAGAATATGAACAAGATCAAACGCGTCAAACCCGATGCCGTACTCTCACTGCAGCTGTTAGGCAGTGAATTGCTGGTGCGATCGCTCAATGGTGAGGTGGTTAATCACGATCTCAATATTGATGCGTTTTTCAGCAACGGGGAGGGTGATATCAAGAGCAAATAACCGAGTGACAAATCGCCTCCTGCACCTGACCGTCAAGCTTTGTACCTTGGACAAGGATTGGTGTGAGGGGCGATGGGTTACCTCGGTTGGCAAATAGTGGCGTCAGCCTATGGGGGACGGGGAGGAGAACACCTAAATTGCCATTTCGGATTTATTCGTTGCACCGAAGATGAAAAATAGAGAATAATCCTATCTCTCTCATTCTCTGTAGTAAAAAATAGAAATCCAAGTAAGCTGCATTACAATAAGGCATTCCTTAAATTGAGTTATTATTTTATTAAAAAAGTTAACTCAGCTTAATTTTCTCTATAAAAATATACTTCTACAATCATTGGATTTACTTATTTCATAATAAAACCCATTTCAATAATCCTCTTTGCCTTCCATTTATCCGTTGTTTATCTTTTTGTTGTTAGGGTTTTCCTGAGTCACTTTAATCGCAACATATCGCCTACAAATACCATGAAGACTGTAATTAAGGATATCCTTATATTCCTTTATTCAGCCATGCATAGTATGCTTTTCAACATAAGACGCCAGGGCTTTTCCGCAATAACAATGGTTCTTATCAATTGAAACTAATCTAAATGAGAAAGACACAGCAAATGATTTGCTGTGTTTATTTAACTGTAGTGAAAACAAGGAATATAAACATGAAAGCAATCTCCATCAAAACTACCCTGGCCTCCCTGATCCTGGCCGGTCTGTCCAGCAACGCCTTTGCCTACGATGCTCAGATCAACATCACTGGTGAACTGACTGAAACTACCTGCGTGATCAACGGTAGCACAGGCCCGGCAGTCCAGAACATCACTCTGCCAACTCTGTCCAAGTCTTCATTGACCGGTGCAGCCTCCTGGGCTGGCCGCGTGCCTGTCACTTTCACGTTTACCGATTGTGATGCGTCCACCGCAACAGCCACCTTTGAAAACGGCACCAACATCAGCGCTGATGGCAACATGAAAAACCTGGCTACCGACACCCCGGCAACCAACGTCGAGGTTCAGTTGTTGAATGCTGCGGGTACCGTGCTCAACCTGACGTCAGACACCGTGGCCACCCCAATCGCGAACGAAACCGGGGCCCTGAAGTTCTTTGCCCAGTATTACTCTAAAGATGGTGCAGCTACTGCCGGTAAGGTGGTCTCACACGTTGAATTCTCAATGAATTACAACTAATTCCCCTGGGGGATACCGGAGGTGTTGGTATCCCCTCTTTTTTTAAGGGCATCCGTAATAGAGTGCCCTTAAAAAAATGGAATTTGGTCATTGCTGGTTATCCCTTGACCTCACCAATCTTTGGAGAAATAGTCATGCTTGCTGGTTTTCTACACGTAGTGACACCTCGTCAGACAAGGCGAATTTTTATGACCAGCCTGTTGGCGATGGTAGTAAGTTCAACGGTCCATGCTGCAAACCAGAATTCTCCAGAGCTGGCAGAATTCGACCCCGGCTTTTTCCGTGGGCTAAGCGGCCAGGCGGCCGATCTCTCTCGCTTCAGCAAAGGCAACACGTTGACTCCCGGCCACTATCGCTTTGATGTGTACGTCAATGAATTGTGGGTGGGTCGCCAGGAAATCACAGTTACCCTAACCGTCCCAGAAGCGGGGATGGGTTATTGCTTTACCCCAGAACAGGTACGGCAATGGGGGCTGGATGCCAGCAGACTCCCTGAGGCGGCGCTGGCCCAACAGGCGTTGAAGAGCGAGAAGTGTTTCGACGCCGAGAAATTTATTCCCGGCTTCAAGTTAAATGCCAATACCGGTGAACTGATGCTGGAGATCACCGTGCCCCAGGCGTTTATCGGTTCACGTCGTGGCGTGGTGGCATCTGAACTCTGGGATCATGGCGTCACCGCCGGTTTTGTCGGCTATAACCTGAATACATTCCGTACCGACAACCGGGATACAGGCAATACCACGCAATATTTTGGTGGTTTTAACAGCGGGGTGAATCTGGGGGCCTGGCGGCTGCGTCATAACAGCAGCTATACCCGCACAGGCGGCAACGACGGTTCCAGTCACTATCAATCCATCAGTACCTATGCCCAGCGCTCTATCGCACCGCTGAAGGCACAACTGACGGTGGGGCAATATTTCACGCCGGGTGATCAGTTTGACAGCGTGCCGTTCACCGGCGTGCAGTTGACCAGCGACACCCGCATGAACCCCGATACCGAGAACGGCTTTGCGCCAGTGATCCGTGGGATCGCCAACTCCAACGCCAAGGTTACCATTCGCCAGGGCAACAACGTGATCCACGAGACCAGCGTGCCACCCGGCCCGTTTGCCATCGACGATCTCCACAGCACTGGCTACTCCGGCGATCTGCAGGTGACCATCACCGAAGCCGACGGCCAGACCCGCATCTTTACCGTGGCCTATGCGGCGGTGCCGCAGATGTTAAGGCCGGGTGTTTCACGCTTCAACCTGTCCGCGGGGAAATACCGTGACAGCGCGCTCGACAGTGTCCCCAATTTGTTGCTGGGCACCTGGCAGCACGGGGTCTCTAATCTGGTGACGGTCTACACGGGCGGCATAGTGGCCGAGAAATACCAGTCGTTGCAGGGCGGACTGGCATTGAACACTGGCATCGGGGCGCTGGCGCTGGATCTTACGCAGTCCAGGGCTAGCGGCCTGAAGAGCAATGCCTTCGGGATCGATGAGCATATGCAGGGGCAGAGCTACCGGGCAACCTACAGCAAGCTGCTGCCCGAGACGCGCACCAACTTTACCTTGGCTGCCTACCGTTTTTCGAGTGAGGGCTACTTGAGTTTCGGCGATTTCGCCCGGGCGCGCAGCAGCCAGACTCCGACGTTTAATGAAGTGAGCAGTCTGCCCGGCCTGGTGGGCAGCGTTGTCGAGTCTGCCCGGCCACGTAACCGCTATCAACTGAACATTAACCAGCCATTGGCCGACGGGTACGGCAGCTTGTTCTTCAGCGGCTCGGCACAGAACTACTGGCATAGTGGCAGTGGCACCAGCACCACGTTCCAGGCCGGGTATGGTAACAGCTACCGTTGGGGGAGCTTCAACGTCGGTATTAGCCGGACCCTTGGCTCTGCGGGACAGTCTGATACTCAGTACCTGGCCAGCATCAGTATTCCGCTCGGCAGCCGAGCGCGGGCGCCAATGCTGACAACGTCGCTCAATTACAGCGACCGCAAGAACACCACCGCCCAAACCTCTTTGAGCGGTGCGGTAGGTGAAAATAACCAACTGAACTACAACGCGTTTGGCAGTAGCAACCGGGCTGACAGCCATAGCGCCAATTCACTGGGCGGCAACGTGCAATACAACTCACCGTATGCGGTGATGAGTGGCGGGGCCAGCAGTGGCAATAGCACCCGGCAGTTGAACCTGGGGTTGAGTGGCAGCGTGGTCGCACACCCGGGCGGTGTCAACTTCACACAATACCAGGGGGAAACCATGGCGGTGGTGCAGGCCAAAGGGGCAGAAGGGGCAGCCATCAGCAGCAACGTCGGTGCAGCGGTTCAGGGTAACGGTTTCGGGGTGGTCTCCGGGCTGATGCCATATCGCCAGAACGAAATCGCACTCGATCCGAAAGGGACATCACGGGATGTGGAGATCCAGGGCAGTACTCAACAGGTTGCTCCGAGCGCCGGAGCCATCACGATGCTGAAATACCAAACCGAGACCGGCATACCGGTGATGTTGCAGGCCAGCCGTACGGACGGCAAACCGATCCCGTTGGGTTCAGAAGTGCTGGATGACAAGGGAAACTATCTGGCGATGGTGGGCCAGGGCGATCTGATCTTCGTGCGCGGTTTGGCACCTGAGGGGCAACTGGTGGTGAAATGGGGGCCAGAAGTAACTCAGCACTGTTCGCTGCAGTACCGTTTACCTGCTGGCTTGGCCAACATGCAGGACTATCCAAAAGTCCCAGCAAAGTGCGTACTGTAATCACTATCCCAGCTCGGTGACAACCGGGCTGAATAATCAACGAGAACCGCGGTTTAAAGACCCAGCATAGTTGCTTATCTGACACTATGATTATGTAAACACGCGGGCATCTCACATTCTTTTAGGACGATACCAATCATGAATAGATCGTGGATTATAGCTCTTCTTTTTGCGGTACTGTGCAGCTGGATGTTTCAGGCGCAGGCCAACGTGGTCATTTCTGGTACCCGGCTGATTTACCCGGCTAAAGATCGGGAAATCACGGTAAAAACCACCAATATGGGCAAAGAACCTTCGATGGTTCAGGTGTGGATCGATCGTGGCGATCCCAATAGCCGAGCCGATACCGCCAATGCACCTTTCCTGGTGACACCACCGCTGGTGCGTATTGACCCCAACAAGGGGCAGGCATTCCGCGTGGTGTTTACCGGCGCAGAACTGCCAAAAGATCGGGAGTCTATATTCTGGTTCAACCTGCTCGACGTGCCACCGTTGCCAAAAGATGCCGATGCTAACGTGATGCAGGTGGCTTATCGTTCGCGAATCAAACTGTTTTACCGCCCTGAAGGGCTGGCAGGCAACCCAGTTAAGGCCGCTGAATCTCTCACCTGGGCACGGGGGACGTCCGGTAAAAACGGTGTAGAACTACAGGTACGCAACAACAGCCCGTTCTATGTCTCTTTGTCCACTGTCACCCTGAAAAGTGGTAATGCGGTGTTGAAAGATGCCGAAGGGAAAACCCTGGCACCGTTCAGTACACAAAATATCACGCTGAAAGGGTCAGGTACGTTACCGGCAGGGCAAGCCAACGTGACGTACAGCTGGGTCAACGACTACGGTGCAGCCGTTACGCAAACCACGCCACTGACGCTCTGACAAGCTGGCTTCAGCGGGATGTCCTTCCCAATTGACCGATCTGATGCGTCTAAGACAGAGTTCGAATATGAATATCGACTTTCAGAAGATGATAAATAACATGAAAACAAAGCAGATATCGCGCGCCAGGCTGTTCGCACTATCCCTGTGTGGCGTGGCTTTGACGTTGCTGGGCACGTCTCAGGCCTATGCTGATAGTGAGAGTGGTCGGCGGATATGCAATCCGTCACCAGCGATTTCCTTAACGTTCCCTCCGTTGGTCTTTGACGGTGGGGCGGATGGCCCTACCATTGGCCAACCGATCAATAGCGGCTGGGGAACTTCTCTGGTCAGCCCCAATTACTTTTCTGGTGACGATTGCCTGATCAGTATCGGCGTTTCGTTACCGACAGCGCAGGGAACAAGACCTACTGGCCAAACCTATACGGAGGGAGGAGTTACCTATCCAGTTTATCGTACCAACATAGCAAATATCGGGCTTATTTTAGGGATAAAAGCGACGTCGGCGGCTAATTATGTACCAATAGTATTTCCCGCCACCTACTTCTATCCTGTCCCTACTCCGTCACAGAACATGGGGATTTCCGTCCAGGCCAAACTGATCGTGATCGGGCGCCTGACCAGCGGTGTTTATCCCATTGAAGCGCAGAGCCTGTTTTCGGTCTATGCCAATGGCCAGGGCGATAAAGCGGCAGATGGTGGCGAATTGATACTCAACGCCAGCACGGTAACCATTAAGGCCAGTACCTGTCAGATGGTGGGTGGAACTTCCCAGAGTGTTCCGCTGCTGCCGGTCGGCAAAACACAGTTCTCCGGCGAGGGCTCTTCGGCAGGTGCTCCGGCTGATTTCAAGCTGACGACATTGTGCGGCAGCGGCGTCAAGCTCTATGCCACCATGACGGATGGCTCCGATCCGGGCAATACCGGCAATATTCTCAAACCTGCGGAAGGCACCACTGCGTCAGGCGTGAGCGTTCAGATTCTTCGTGATGGCTTGCCCATTTCGTTTGGCCCCGATTCTTCGGCGTCGGGGAATACCAACCAGTGGTACATCGGCACAGCCAATAGCGGGGGGAGTGAAGTCTTCACTATCCCCCTGAAGGCCAGATACGTGCAGACAGAAGCGAACATGGTGGCAGGCGCGGTGAAGGCCAGGACCACAGTGACTTTCTCCTACCAGTAACAGCATCGTTGCGATTAAAAAACCGGTGAATCTGCCGGTTTTTTTATTGGATGAAGAAAAATTCACCCTGGCCATTTTTTTGAAGCGTTTTTTCTCTCAACGTCGGTAGAAAATAAAAGTAATAATCCAGTCATCAATAAGGTTTTCCTTATATCAATTTTTTGCATTTAAATAAATAGACTTTTATTGGCATCTTGTTAATCCTGTCTCTTATACACATCT